>PLPA01000138.1 GCA_003159355.1 Acidobacteriaceae bacterium
TCGTTGATGCGCGCAAAGCAGCTCAGCGAGCTGATCAGCCCGATGTTCGGACCTTCCGGCGTTTCAATCGGACAGATGCGCCCGTAGTGCGTCGGGTGCACGTCGCGCACCTCGAAGCCCGCGCGCTCGCGGCTCAATCCGCCCGGTCCAAGTGCCGAAAGGCGGCGCTTGTGCGTGATCTCACTGAGCGGATTGGTCTGATCCATGAACTGCGAAAGCTGCGATGAACCGAAGAACTCGCGAATCGCCGCCATCACCGGCTTGGCGTTGATCAGGTCGTGCGGCATCGCCGTCGAAAGCTCCTGATACACGCTCATCTTTTCCTTGATTGCCCGCTCCATGCGCACCAGGCCGATGCGGAACTGGTTCTCCATCAGTTCGCCGACGGCTCTCACGCGCCTGTTGCCCAGGTGATCGATGTCGTCCACCATGCCGATGTTCTTGCGCAGCTTGAGCAGATAACGGATCGTCGCGTAGAAGTCCTCGGGCGTCAGCGTGCGATTGTTCAGGTGCGTGGCGTCCTGGTTCTCATACAATTTGATGTTGAACTTCAGCCGGCCCACGCGCGAAAAATCATACTTGCGCGCGTCGAAGAACATGCCCTCGAAGAGCGCCGTGGCCGTGTCCAGCGTCGGCGGATCACCGGGGCGCAGCTTGCGGTAGATTTCGATCAGCGCCTCTTCCGGCTTGCGGATCGAGTCGCGCTTCAGCGTGTTGGTGATGATGTTTCCCACGTCGTCGCGCTCCGGAAAGAAGACCTCGAAGACAGCCGCGCCGCTGGACAAAATCTTGTGCAGCCGGTCAGCCGTCAGCTCGACGTTGGCCTCCACCACCACTTCACCGGTATTCAGGTCCACCACGTCGGCCGCGGTCAGCGCGCCATCCAGCTCGGCCGGCTCAACCTCGATCCGGTCGATGGCCGCCGTCCGGATCGCCTTCAGCGAACCCGGTGTAATCTTGCGGCCGGAGTGCGCGATCTCCACGCCATTGGCCAAAACCGCGTGCGCCGGCTTGGCGCCCACCAGGTGCGTTGCGCCATGGCCTTCCTCTGAAACCGCCCAGTGCAACTTGCCGTCGGCCACGTGCAGCCGGTCCACGGTATAAAACGTCTTGAGAATCTCTTCGTCCGAACGCAGCCCCAGCGCGCGCAAAAAGATCGTCCCCAGGAACTTGCGCTTGCGGTCGATGCGCACATAAAGAGTATTTTTCTGGTCGTACTCGAACTCCACCCACGAGCCGCGATAGGGAATGATCTTGCCCAGGAAGTAGGTGCGGTTGCTGGCCGTCTCAAAAAACACGCCAGGCGACCGATGCAACTGCGAGACAATCACGCGCTCGGTGCCGTTCACAATGAAGGTGCCATTCGGCGTCATCAGCGGAATGTCGCCGAAGAAGACCTCTTGTTCTTTAATGTCGCGGATCGACTTGTTGCCCGTCTCCGGGTCCTTGTCGTAAATCGTCAGTCGCACGGTGACCTTGAGAGGCGCGGAGAAGGTCATGCCCCGCTCCTCGCACTCCTGCTGGTCATACTTCAACTGCAGGCTCACCGGGTCGCCGCACTTGTTGCAGAAGTCGGGCGTGTTCTTGTTGTACGTGCCGCACTTCTGGCAAAGCACATCGCCGGGATGGAATGGGTCCGTAATCACCATCGACCCGCAATGCACGCAAGCCGTGCGCAGGTGATGCAGCCCTTTCAGGTGGCCGCACTTGCACTCCCAGTTGCCAATCGAAAAATCCACAAAGTCCAACTGCGAGATGCCGCGAAAATCGGTGATGGGAAAGACCGACACAAACACCGACTGCAAACCGGCGTCGTCGCGCTCGTTGGGCAGCTTGTCCATCTGCAGAAAGCGCTCATAGGAGCGCCGCTGCACTTCAATCAGGTTGGGTATCTGGGTTGCGGTGGGAATCTTGGAAAAATCGAGCCGGCTGCGAATCGCGCGCTTCTCGTTGGGCATGTTCACTCCTGACCCTGGTCGCTCCGGCGCCGAAATTGGCCCGGGCCGGTGCCCGAGTCTTGTCGGCGCCGGCTAATTACGGTAAGTAAGTCAAACAATCCGGATTGGCGGCTGCAATCTCCAGCCCCACCCCTCAAACCCCGGCAAGCCCCTCGGCAAACCCCCAAGGCAAAATCGCTGCCAGGCCGCAAGCACACCGGGAATCTCCCCCGGGGCCATGCATCTCCCGTGAATCTTCATTCAAAAACGCATTGTGGGCATTGCCGAACATCCGGCAAGTGCGCTATTCTGCGCACAATCGAGGAAGCTAACGAAAGGATGGAACCTGTTTACGATTCTGGTACACGCAGAGCAGTTTTTCCCGAAATGACCCCTCTGCTGCGGTCGGAAGACACAAACAGCCCGCAAGGACACAATGCCTCGCGAGCGCGGCCCATCGCCTGTGCCCCCATCCGAATTCTCTTGCCTGCTCTCGCCGATCCCAAAGCTCGCTTCTGCCGCTCGCTCGCCAGCCACTCGCAACGTCAACGGATACTCAGCCTGTCGCCTAAGTAAACTGTTGACTCCAAGGCACTTAACTACAAAGCGAATCCCGCTGCCAGAGGGCTTGGCTCTGCCCCGGCCAGCGGTTGCTCGCGTGCCCATTCCAACTCTCAAGACGCGCCAGCCCATTCCCTCGAAAAAATAAAATGAGACGAAAAGACGCGCAACCCTTATCGTAGCGCGTTCCGGCCAGCCTTGCAAGCCGCCCGGCCTCGCGACCGGGCAACTTGATCGAGCCTACTTGATTTCGATGGTCGCGATGCCTTCAAACTTCTTCCGGATCGCCTCGGCCTCGTCCTTGGTCGCGTTCTCTTTGATCGCCTTGGGGGCGCCATCGACCAGGTCCTTGGCTTCCTTCAGGCCCAGCGAGGTAATCTCGCGCACCGCCTTGATGCAATTGATCTTGTTGGCGCCGAAGTCCTTCAGAATCACCTGGAACTCGGTCTGCTCCTCCACAACCGGAGCCGCCGCTGCCGCCGCCGCTGCTACCGGAGCCGCCGCCGCCGCCGAAACGCCCAGACGCGCTTCCAGCTTCTTCACCAGAGCCGCCGCTTCCAGCAGGCTCAACGCTACAATTTGCTCTTCCAACTGTGCCAAATCCGCCATTGTCTTCTCCATTCACAACTGTTTTGAATTGTCTTCCTGCGACCGCAAAACCAAACCGAAAGTTTCCGATGCGCCAGACCCGCGCACTTCCCGTCTGCTTTCCAGCCAAATCTTCAAACCAAAATCCCGCGCCCAGAAGGGGACTAGGCCGCAGCCTCGCCGGCAAACTTTTCCTTCTCCACGCCCTGGCCCAGAACCACCGCCAGATCCTTGCCCGCGGCATTGATCACTGTCGCCAGCCGCTGCGCCGGCGCATTGATCAGGAAGAGCAGCTTCGAGAAGAGTTCTTCCTTGCCCGGCATCGTTGCCAGCGCCTTCACTTCGTCCACCGTCAGCAGCTTGCCGTCGATAATGCCCAGCTTGAACTGAAACTCCGCGTTCTCGCTCGCCCACTTGGCAAACACTTTCGCCAGCGCCACCGGATCGCCCGCCGTAAACGCCACTGAGTTCACGCCCTTGAGCCCTTGCAGCGCGGCCTCCACCTGGGTGCCTTGGCCGGAAACGGCCGCCAGCTTGTTTTTCACCACGCGATATTTGCCGCCCGCCTCGCGAATCACCTTGCGCAAGGCAAAGTCCTTGGCCACGGTCAGCTTGGTAAAAGTGCCGATAATCGCCGTCGTCGAACTCTCCAGCTCCTTAGCCAGCAACTGGACCTTCTCTGTCTTCTTCGCCCTTGAAATCGCCATGTCTTCGCTCCGCTCCAGCAGTTCTCAGTAGTCAGTTCTCAGTACCGAAGAACCTGCCTGCCGCTGAATCCTGCCAGTAATTCCAAACTGTTCTGCCCGCATGGGGCTCGCTTTACTGTCCCAGCTTCCCAATCGCAACACGGAATGTTGGTAACTGGCCGCTGAGAACTGACAACTGAGAACTGTCTAGTGCTTGCCGGCCGCATCCGCAACCGCCGAATCCAGCGGTACTCCGGGGCCCATCGTCGAGCTCAGCGTCACGCTCTTGATGTATTTGCCCTTGGCCGCCGAAGGCTTGCTGCGCACAATCGCCCCAATCACCATCGTCGCGTTGTCGATCAGCTTCTGCGCATCAAAGCTCAGCTTGCCCACCGGCACATGCACCAGGCTGGTCTTGTCGGCGCGAAACTCCACCTTGCCGGCCTTGATCTCTTTGACCGCCGCGGCCACGTCCATCGTCACCGTTCCGGTCTTGGGATTCGGCATCAGTCCCTTGGGGCCGAGAATCTTGCCCAGCCGCCCCACCACCTTCATCATGTCCGGCGTGGCGATCAGCGCGTCGAAGGCCGTCCAGCCTTCCTTCTGAATCTTCTCCACCATCTCTTCNNGTCTTGGTCTTGCCCAGTCCGTGCGGCAACACTACCGTTCCGCGCACCATCTGGTCGGCATGGCGCGTGTCCACGCCCAGGCGCATCGTAAGGTCAACGGTTTCATCGAATTTGGCGTACTTCACCTGCTTCAGCAGGCTGACCGCCTCGGGCAGGGCATACGACGGCTTGACCACAGCCGCGCGCGCCTTCACAATGTTTTTGCTGGTTTTTCTAGCCATTCTTTCCTCGTCTCCCACCGCCTCTGCCAGCCCCGCTTTGCGAGGAGTCTGCGGCTCGCCGCCGAGGCAACGTTTTTAACGTGCCGGGCGAACACTCGAACAGACCCAGAAACCGTAGTGCATTTGACGGTCCAGGGATTTCCCCCGGACACATATTGGAATCATAGCGAAACGGCACGAGAATTGCAAACCTGGAATTGTAATCATATGAATATCCCAGATGGCCAAAATGGTTACCTTCAATCCACTGAACTGATCGAAAACCGTAAATCCTCCCGGAGGGAGGAGGCGAGAATAGCCCAAGGGAAGCGGAGCGCACCCCTGGGAAAGCAATTCAATTCAAACGCTCAGCTTCGTAGGAGCGGAACGAATCTCGATCAGGCCTGCATCGACGTTCATGCGATGCCCTGAGGACATTAACCGAACTACAATCGGCTGGATCATTTTTGAGATATGCTGTAGTATGGATTTGAGGGGAACATAAAGCGAACATGCGCTATACTCTTCATGAGGGTTCGGCGTCATCATCATGAGCGAACATTCCACAATCGAATGGACCGACGCAACCTGGAATCCGGTGCGTGGCTGCTCGAAGATCAGCCCCGGCTGCAAGAATTGCTATGCCGAGCGCTTCGCCGAACGCTTTCGCGGCGTTCCGGGACATCCCTTTGAACAGGGATTCGATGTCCGCCTGGTCCCGGAAAAGCTCCCGGAGCCTCTACGCTGGAAAACCCCCAGGAAGATCTTCGTCAATTCGATGAGTGATCTTTTTCACGAGTCCATTCCAGACGACTACATTTTGCAAGTCGCCGAGGTGATGAGGGAGGCGAATTGGCACATCTTCCAGATTTTGACCAAGCGCCATGATCGCATGGCAAAGCTCCTCAGTGGACCAATGAAAGCGTTCGCTGCCGAGCCGCACATCTGGTGGGGCGTCAGCGTGGAGAACAGGAAGCACGGACTTCCGCGGCTGCGCAAACTTCAGAAGACTCCCATTGCTGTGCGCTTCTTGTCGATTGAGCCGTTGCTCGAAGATCTTGGGGAGATTGATCTCCGCGGAATCTCCTGGGTGATTGTCGGCGGGGAAAGCGGTCCGGGAGCACGCCCCATGCAACCAGCATGGGTTCGTTCCATCCAAAATCAATGCAGCCGGGATGGAGTTCCGTTCTTTTTCAAGCAATGGGGCGGTACTCGGAAAAAAGTATCTGGACGAAGCCTTGATGGAAGAACATTTAACGAGTTCCCGGAGTTCGATCTTGATCGGCCCGTGAATTCCATAGCCGCGACAATTCCACTTGCTCCTTGGCCTGCTTTTGTTCCAGTCGGAGCCCTTGTTGGCGCTTAATTGCTGGATTCCCAAGTCTTGATTCTGAGGCCTGGGAATCAGCGCGAGCGCACAGCACTACACCAACTCAATCGAAACCCGCCGCCCGACCATCGCCGCCGTCCTCCGACCGCGAGCCGACAGTGCTGTTGGGCGCACGGCGATTCCCAGCGCAATCTTTCCTAACCGCACCCGGCAAAATCCTGTCCAATGGTTCGCATTGGCAAGAACGATCACGCCGCGATCCAGACCATTCTGGCGGGAGACAAAGAGGCTTATGGAGCGCTGGTCAAGCTCCATAGCTCAAGCCTCCTCCGGGTTGTCTTCCGCATCACCGGCAACGAAGCCGGTGGACGACTGACACAAAACCAGTTTTTTCAACAAGTTTCTGGAAGACCGCGCTTCAGTCGTGAAGAACCACGTTCAATAGAGATTTGTGTACCTTTATGCCGCCGTTGTAATCGATAAATCCCAGCTTGCGAAAGCGATTCATGAAGAAGCTCACGCGCGAACGCGTCGTTCCGATCATCTCCGCCAGTGTCTCCTGAGAGACCTTCGGAATCAGCGTCTCCGGTTCGCCCGGCTTGCCAAACTCCGCCATCAGCAGCAGAATCCGCGCCAGCCGCTTCTCGCTGGAGTTGAAGAGTTGATCGACCAGGTCCGCCTGGGCTCTCATGCAGCGTTCCAGCAGAAACTTCAGGAAAAGATCGCTGAAGGTATGCTCCTCGTGCATGACGCGGATCATCTCCGCGCGCTCGATCTTGAGCGCCGTGCAGGGGGCAATCGCCGTAGCCGTCGCCATGCGCAACCCTGGCGTCCCGGCCATCGACTCCTCGCCTACAAAGTCGCCTACCGAGAGCAGAGCAATTGTCGCCTCTTTACCCTCTTTCGAGATCACGGTCAGCTTGGCGCGCCCGCTCTGCAGATAGAAGATGCAATCGGCCGGATCGCCCTGCGAAAAAAAAGCCTGCTTGGGCTTTATCTGCACAACCCTTCGCCCCAACCCGGCCTGCGCCAGGAAAACGGCCGGATCAAATCGCGTCTGAATCAGTTCCTTCATCCGAATTCCACGTTCCCCTCTTCGATTTTGCTGGGTCGCTTCACGAGAGCAAGCGAGCCCAGCGCCTTTCTTTGCTCGGACCCGGAAGACTTTCACACCCAATCCATTATTAAATTCTCTTGGTCGAGCGCAAAAAACTGTTCTTTATTGCTCACTTTTGCGCGCGTCATGCGGCTGGTTTTCAGAATATAAAAATTATTTTCTATTGCGTAAATCTATGAGGGCGCAATTCTGTCGTGTACCTTGGGCAACGACATCCCTCCGTGGAGCCATCTTCCGCTGATTGCCCGCCCCTGCGACAATGGCAGCAGCGCCCGGTGGGGCGCGGAGGAATCCTGTGGCCAAGCTGCGAGTCTTGTCGACGCACCTCTTCATGCACCAGCGCCTGCACCCAGGCCTCTTGGAGCTGGCAGCCCAATCCGGCGCGCAGGCGGTCGAGATCTTTGCCGCGCGCCAGCATTTCGACTACACCAGCCGGGAGCAGGTCGCCGAACTGGCCGCCTTCTTCCGTTCCAATCCGCTCACCGCCTGGTCGATGCACGCCCCGCTCTATCCCGACCACGAGATGGGCCGCTCCGGCGCGCCCGCCGTCAACCTGCTGCACGCGGAGAAGAGCCGCCGCATCGCGGCCATGGACGAGATCAAGCGCGCCCTGGAAACCGCCGAGCAGATCCCCTTTCGCAACCTTGTCGTCCATCTGGGCGAGCGCAACGATGAGTGGTCGCCGCGCTCGGTCGAGCACGCCCTCACCGCTCTTGAACACCTCGGCGCCTTCGCCCGTCCGCTGGGCGTGCGTCCGCTGGTCGAGAATCTGCTCAGCGAACCAACCACCCCTGAGCATCTGGTCGAAATTCTCGCTTCCGGCCACCTGGACCAGATCGGCGTCTGCCTCGACCTCGGCCACGCCNNTTCAGGTCCACGCGCACGACAACCACGGCCTCAAGGACGAGCATCTCTTCCCCGGCGACGGCACAATCGACTGGCCGGCTGCAACCGCAGTCCTCAACGCTCTCGCCGCCCCGCCCGCGGTGGTCCTGGAACTCAGCTCCAAGTTGCCCGATGAGCCGACCGCGCTGCCGGAGCGCATCCGGCAGGCCTTCGAGCTGCTCGACTGATCGGGTGGAAACCATCCAGTCCGATTATGATGGTTTCATCATGATTACAGCCATGGTTTCATCGCGAGTCTTCCGCCTCAGTGTCATCTTTCTTCTGCTTGCGGCCCCGGCTCTGGCCAAGGATGCGCCGCTTCAGGTCATCGAATGGCCCACCACCGGAACGCCGGTGGTGCGCTTCACCTTCGGCAAGTTCAAGCCGCTTCCCGGGATGAGCAACTTGCACGGCTATGTCATGGACATCACGGCAGAAAATCTGTCGCCGAGGCTGATTCCAGCCGCGCGCTTCTCGCTCTATCTCTTCGACAAGAACAAGGTGCGCGTTGGTGAAGACGCCATTGGATTGAGCAACGTTGGCTAAGGGGAAGCGGTGAAGTTCGAATCCACCGTCATGGCCTCCGGTGTGCCTGCGTCCGTCTCAATCCAGGAGATCTCACAAGCAGCCAAGACCATCTCACTGACGGTGAACACTACGCCGCAGGGCGCGATGCTCAAATTGGATGGGAACGAGGTGGGAGTTACTCCTCGGATGATCTATGTAGGCGCCGGTAAGCACACGCTCGCCTTCAGCAAGGAAGGCTTTACCGCCGGTAACTTTCCCCTGGAGATCAGTCGCGACGATGTTTCGGGAGGAACGGTGAGCTATGAACTCGGAGCCTCGGCCTTCGACTCCATCGAGCTGCGCGATGGCAGCGTGCTCAACGGCGATCTGGTCTCTATCTCAGGAATGGATGTGGAGATTCGTGTCGGCGGCAGCATTCAGCACATCGACCGCAACAAGATCAAGCGCGTGATGCTCACCCAGCGCGAAGCTCCTGCGGCGAACCTGCCGCCGACAACCGCGCCTAACCCATAGACAGAATTTCCCAGGCCTCGTTTCCGAGACCTGGGAAGACACGAGCTTCGTAATGCGCCGCGCTCTAGTGGAAAACCCCCAGCAGATAAAGCACTAGCAAGATCACCAGAATGGTGCCTAGCCCGATGCCTCCGCCGCCGGCAGCGCCCCAGCGGCTGTATCCGTAATATCCTCCGCCGCCGCCGAAGATCAGCACCAGCACAATGATCAGAATGATAAGTCCCATCTCACATCTCCTTTCCTTCTTTTGGAGTCTTCCACGTGGCGATTCAAGACGCTGAGCAATTGGATACACAAATTATGCCGAGTTTTCCGCATCCACCATATTGTTTGCAATGAAGATTGGAGATTCCTCTCGACACTCCACTACTGAGTTTCAACGGAGCTCGATCCATCAAGTTCGATTCCTCAGCAGATCCGCGGCAACTGTTCACCGATCTGAATAGGAATCACGCGGTTGGCGCCCATCGCGGTGCGCGCCACCAGCATGCGCTTGTGCTCGGCGGTCACGCGGCCGATGCGGGCGGCGTCCCGGCCCAACGGATGCGCGCGCAGAATGGCCAGAATCTCATCCGCAGCCTGGGGCGCGACAAAGAAGACCGCCTTGCCCTCGTTGGCCACATAGACCGGATCGAGGCCGAGCAGTTCGCAAGCCGACTGCACTTCGGGCCGCACCGGCAGGCTGGGCTCGTCGATCTCGATGCCTACGCCGGAGGCCAGGGCAATCTCATTGAGCGTCGAAGCCAGTCCCCCGCGCGTGGGGTCGCGCATGGTGTGCACCGCCGGGCCGGCCGCTGCCAGCACCTCGGCGATCATCCCATTCAGCGCGGCGCAGTCGGAGCGAATCTGGCTCTCAAACTCCAGGCCCTCGCGCACGCTCATGATGGCCATGCCGTGGTCGCCGATGGTGCCGGAGACAAGAATCGCGTCGCCGGGCATTGCATGCAGCGGACTTACTGAAATTCCGGGACGAAGGAGACCCACGCCCGCCGTGTTGATGTAGCAGCCGTCGCCGTGGCCGTGCTCGACGACCTTCGTGTCGCCGGTAACGATCTTCACGCCCGCCGTGGCCGCCGCCCGCGCCATCGCCTCAACAATCGCCGCCAACTGCGCCAGCGGAAAGCCCTCTTCCAGGATGAAACTGGCGCTCAAGAAGCGCGGCTCCGCGCCGGAGACGGCCAGATCGTTCACCGTGCCGTTGACCGCCAGCTCGCCAATCGACCCGCCGGGGAAGAAGAGCGGCTGCACGACAAAGGAATCCGTGCTCATCGCCAGTCTGCTGCCGCCCAAGTCGAGCACCGCCGCGTCGCCCAGATTCTCTAGCTCCGGATTGCGGAAGGCGGGCAGAAAGAGGTGCTCGACCAGTTCATTGCCCAGCTTGCCGCCGCCCCCGTGGCCCATCACAATCGCCGGGTAGCCAACCAGCGGCAGCGGACAGGACCAATTTGCAAAATCCGGCGCGGACTTTTTCAATTTCTCTCCCATTCGAATCCCTATGATCAGCGTTTGTTTATTAAAGAGAAATAAGGCGGCCACTAGTAGACTGTTGGTTTATGTATCTACCTAATCTTGCTGGCGTCCAGGCTGATCATATTTTTCACGCTTGCGCCAGCGGCGCTCGCCGCGTTCCCAAACCACAGTTTCATCTGATAGCTTCCGAAAGGCGGCCAAAACGTCTCTTCGGATCGAAGGATTCCCATTCTCATTCGATGGCGTGAATTCTTGCCCGAACCTTCTTTCAATCTCAGACGCAGCAGTCTCTTGATAAAGTTCACCTTCACTCTCCAACTGAGCGAATATCCACTCTGCGACATCTGACGGTGTGAAAGGAATATTATTTGGCATCAGCTTTTGCCAATTCAAGCGAATCCTGCGGAAAATAACCTTGCTCCAACTTCCTTCCACCAAACCACTTGCAGACATATTCAGGATTTTCAACGTAAGCATCGCCTGTTTTAGTCACAGTCATTTTAGGTCCGCCAGATTTCAACTGCACAAGGTCGCCAATCTTAAACTTTTGAGTCATAAGTCCCTCCCGTCCTTAGCGTAGCAGGATTATACACTATTGTTCAGCAAATTTGTTTGCGGTAACCAACCACAGTTTTAGGGACCGTTATGCTCGGATCTGTCAATTCTCAATTCTGTTTGAAACGCCCTTTCATCAATAGGCCGGTGATTCCAGCAGCAAGAAAGAGAACACCAAAACCAGCACCCACCTGGTATCCGATTTCCCATGGGTTGCCACTAAACAGATTTGCATAGATCAGAATCAGACCAACCAGAACCGAGACAATAGAACCAAATGTTATCAAGATTTCTTTCATGTCATCCCCCATCGGATGCTATTTTACGCCGTCTGCCTCAGATCCAGGTTCTGTGAAGGCCTCGTCAGCCCACTTCCCACGCTGGCCAGCTCTTCGGCGGACATAAACCGCCCATAGTTGTAATAGGCCGCGCAGGCGCCTTCGCTGGAGACCATCGTCGCGCCCAGCGGATGGCGCGGCGTGCATTCCTTGCCGAAGGCCGCGCACTCAGCCGGCTTGATGGCTCCGCGCAGAACGTCTCCAGCGCGGCAGAGCGGCGACTCCTCGGTATGAATGCCAGTGATCTGGAAGCGCTCCTCGGCGTCAAACTCCCGATACGCCTCGCTCAGCCGCCAGCCGCTCTTGGGGATCACGCCAATCCCGCGCCAGGCCCGGTCGGTCACCTCGAAGACCTCGGCGAGCAGCTTCTGCGCGGGCTGGTTACCCTCGAATGTCACGATGCGTTCGTAGGCGTTCTCGACCTCGTGGCGGCCGGATTCAAGTTGCAGTACGCAGCGGCGAATGCCGTCCAGCAGATCCAGCGGCTCAAAGCCGGTGACCACCAGCGGGACCTTGTATTTAGCCGCCAGCGGCGGATACTCCCAGTAGCCCATCACGCTGCACACGTGCCCCGCCAACAAAAACGCCTGCACCTTGTTGCCCGGCGACTCCAGAATCGCCGCGATCGCCGGCGGCACCAGAACGTGGGAAACCAGCAGCGAAAAATTTTTGATTCCACGCCGCTTGGCCAGATGCACGCTCATCGCATTGGCCGGAGCGGTGGTTTCAAAGCCCACTCCGAAGAAAACCACCTGCTTGTCAGGGTTCTTGACTGCCAGATCGACCGCATCCAGCGGCGAGTAGACGACGCGCACGTCGCCGCCCGCGCCCTTCACCTGAAAGAGATCGCCCTCAGTGCCGGGCACGCGCAGCATATCGCCGAAGGAGCAGAAGATCACTCCCGGCTGCGCGGCAATCGCCAGCGCCTTGTCGATCAATTCAAGAGGTGTGACGCAGACCGGGCATCCGGGGCCGTGAATCATCTCGATCCCCGCGGGCAACATCTGGTCGATTCCGTTTTTGATGATTGAGTGCGTCTGCCCGCCGCAGACCTCCATGATCTTCCATGGGCGCGTCGTGACAGCGGCGATCTCGCGCGCCATGCGCTGCGCGATCTCGCCATTGCGGAACTCGGTCAGGTACTTCATTGGCCAGAGCCGCTTTCTACCGCACAGCTCCCATCCGGGCAAGGCGACTGAGGCGCGACTGCCGCTCTCGCAAAGGCCTCTTCCTCGCTGCCCAGCTCCTCGTCCAACATACCCATCGCGCGGAAGTCGTCGAGCGTCTTCAGAGCCGTCTCCTCGTCTATTTTGGAGAGCGCAAAGCCAACGTGGACAATGGTATAGTCGCCCACCACGACCTCCGGCACATAGTCCAGGCAGACGCGCTTGATGATGCCGCCAAAGTTCACCCGCCCAATGCGGAGATCGCCCTCAGTGAGAATTTCCTCGACTTTTCCGGGAATCGCTAGACACATAGTCTCTCTATTATGACGGGTTTGGGGAGCGTTTGGGGTGATTTAAATCACATAAAATCGAACGCTCAGCTTCGCCCAGCCCGCTCCTGCGCCAGATACTCCAGCCACTCCTCCATCCCCGCGCCGGTCTTGGCGGAGGTCTCGAAGATGCGGATGCCGGGCCGGATCTCGTTGATGTTCCTGAGTGCCGTCTCACGGTCGAAGCCGCACGGCTCGGCGATGTCCATTTTGGTGATGACCGCGGCGTCGGCGGAGTTGAACATCGTGGGATACTTCAGCGGCTTGTCCTCGCCCTCGGTTACGCTCAGCAGGACCACGCGAATCTTCTCGCCCAGATCATAGCTCGACGGGCAGACCAGGTTGCCGACGTTCTCGATGAAGAGATAATCGAGCGCGCCGAGCGCCACACCTTCCCAGCCGTCCAGGTGCTTGCCGATCATCTCCGCGTCCAGGTGGCAGATTCCATGCGTATTGATCTGGCGCACCGGAGCGCCGCTCGCGGCCAGGCGGCGCGCATCGTTATCGGTCTCCAGATCGCCGACCAGCGCGGCAACACGAGAGCCCCGCGCCTTCAGCTCGCGCAGCGTCCGCTCCAGGAAGGCGGTCTTGCCGGTGCCGGGACTGGAAACCAGGTTCAGCACCAGCACGCCGGCAGCCGCGTAGTTCGCCCGAAGGCCCGCCGCCAGTTCATCGTTCTTTTTCAAAATTCCCCGCCGCAATTCCACAATTCGCGTGGTCATGGCTTCACCTCACCGTCATCAATCTCAATCGAATCAATCTCCAGCTCGCGGCCTTGCCGAATCTCCGCGCAAAGCTCGCCACAGCGCGGGCAGCGGAAGCTCTGCATGCCGTCGAGCGTCGCATCCTGACCACAGGGCGCGCAATGCACCACCACCGGCAGCACATCGACCACCAGCCGCGAGCCTTCCAGAGGCGTCCCTTCGCTGACAATGCCCCAGCAGAACTCCAGCGACTCGGGAATCACCGAGGCCAGCGCGCCGACGCGNNGGAAAGTTCATGCATTGAATCCAAATTTTACGCTGTTGCCGCCCGCGCCGCCGAAGTTGCTCCCCTCTGTATGATAAAAGCACAAGGAAAAATCTCATGCCCAACACCGCCGCCGACCCGTCCCGCCTCTGCCTCAGCCAGCTCGCCCCCGCCACCGTGCAGTCGGAGATTCGCGCGATGACCCTGGAGTGCGACCGCATGAGCGGCATCAATCTGGCCCAGGGCATCTGTGACACGCCGGTGCCCGCGCCAGTCGAGGAGGGCGCGATTCAGGCGATCCGCGACGGCCATAATATCTACACTCGGCTGGATGGCATCCAGCGCCTGCGCAACGCCATTAGCGCCAAGCAACTGCGCGACTACGGCCTCGGCTACGACCCGGAGAGCGAAGTCCTGGTCTCCTCGGGTGCCACCGGCGGGCTGCACGCCGCGGCCATGGCTCTGCTCAATCCCGGCGACGAGGTCCTGATATTCGAGCCGTTTTATGGCTACCACGTGGCCACGCTCAAGTCGATGCGCGTCACGCCGGTCTTTGTTCCGCTGGCCGAGCCGGATTTCGCGCTGGACCTGGACGCCCTCCGCGCCGCCATCACCCCGCGAACGCGCGCGATCCTTTTGAACACTCCGGCCAACCCCAGCGGCAAGGTTTTTTCACTCGCCGAGACGGAAGCCATCGCCGCCGTCTGCCAGGAGCACGACCTCTTCCTCATTACGGATGAGATTTACGAGTACTTCGTCTACGACGGCGCGCGGCACATTGCGCCCGCCACGCTGCCGGGGATGCGCGAGCGGACGATTGTGCTCTCCGGCTTCAGCAAGACTTTCTCAGTCACCGGATGGCGGCTGGGTTATGTAACTGCCGACGCCAAATGGATGGGCGCGATCAGTTACTTCCACGACCTGACTTATGTCTGCGCGCCCTCGGCCTTACAGCACGGCGCCGCCGCCGGGCTGGAGCAGCTTCCACCGAGCTTCTACACGCAGTTAGCCAGCGACCATCAATCCAAGCGCGCCCGCATCCTGAGCGCGCTACGCGACGCGGGCTTCGAACCGAGCGTCCCCGCCGGGGCTTACTATGTTCTGGCCGCTGCCGCCCATATCCCCGGCAAAACCGCCGCCGAGAAGGCTCGCTATCTGCTGGCTTCGACCGGAGTCGCATCCGTAGCAGGCTCAGCGTTCTTCCGCCCCGGCCACGGCGAGAATCTGCTGCGCTTCTGCTTCGCCAAAAAAGATCACGAGCTGGACGACGCCTGTGACCGGCTGCGGCGGCTGTAACATCTTGCATACCCCGCGCCCGCGCCGCTCCGGTAGACTGAGAGGGCGATGTTTTTGATGCACAGAAATCAATGGGCGGCGCTGGCCGCCGCGCTGGCAGCCGGGATGGCCCTGGCTGGATGCGGAATGCCGGGAGCGCCGCAGCCGCCCTCGCTCAACCTGCCGGAGGCGGCAGTCGATTTGGCCGCGAGCCGCGCGGGCAACCAGGTCGCGCTTACCTGGACCCTGCCCAAAAAGAACACCGACAAGCTGCTGCTGAAGGGCAATGTGACGGTCCGTGTCTGCCGCAAGGAAGGCGCTGGCGGCAACTGCGTTGCGGCAGGCGGCGAATTGCAGTTCGTCCCCGGAACAGTTGGCTCCTTCACCGAGACCCTGCCTACTCAACTGGCCGCCGGAGCGCCGCGCCCGCTCAGCTACTTTGTCGAACTCAAGAACCACAACGGCCGCTCGGCCGGCCTGTCGAACGCCGCCATCGTGCTGGCCGGCGAAGCGCCCGCGCCGGTCACCGGCCTCTCCGCCGAGGTGCGCAAGCAGGGCGTGACGCTGCGCTGGACTCCCGCTGAAGAATCATCGCCCACCACCGTTCGCCTGCATCGCAAGCTGCTGACGCCTCCGGCTGCCAAGCCCCATGAGGGTCTGCTGGCGCCCCAGCCCGAGCCGGTCGAGCAGAACTTGCTGGTGGACCGCTGCGCGCCGGATGGGCGCAACGGGGGCTGTCGCGCTCTGGACACGAACATCCGCTTCGGCCAGAGCTATGAGTACCGCGCTCAACGCGTCGCGCGCGTCACGGTGGAGGGCAAGACGCTGGAACTTGCCAGTGAGTTCTCCGCGCCAGTACGGGTTGAGGCGAAGGACATTTTTCCGCCCGAGACGCCCACCAATCTCGCCGCCGTGGCCACCGCCGGCGAAAACGGAGCCGCGCCGGCGATCGACCTGAGCTGGCAGCCTGTTACGGATACCGATCTGGCCGGTTACGCCGTCTATCGCCGTGAGGGCGAGGCAGCGTGGCAGCGCATCTCGCCGTCTGAGCCGCTGACGCCGCCGGCCTTCCACGACACGCAAGTCCAACCCGGCCACACCTATCGCTACGCCGTCAGCGCCATCGACCAGGGCGGACACGAGAGCGCCCGCTCCGCCGAGGCCGTGGAGACCGTGCCCAACCCGTAACGGCCTTGGCCGCGCATGGAGGATTACCGATGAAATACTGCCGCTTTCTCTTCGAGAATCAAACCCACTACGGCGCTGTCGAAGATCGCGTCGGCGAGCCTTGGATTGTGGACCTCGCCCGCGCGCCCGAAGAAGACCTGGCCTTTCGCTTACAGCATGGCCGCGCCACATCCTGGAGCTTCGACTTCGAGCCGATGCCCCTCAGCGCCGCCGAGCTGCTCCCGCCGGTTACGCCCGCCAAGATCATCTGCGTGGGCAGCAACTATCGCGCTCATGTGAAGGAGATGGGCCACGAACTGCCCGCCGAGCCTCTGCTGTTTTTCAAGCCGGTCTCCGCGCTGCTTCCTCCCGGCGGAGTCGTCCGTATGCCCGCCGCCAGCTCCCGCGTGGACTTTGAAGGCGAGCTGACGCTGGTGATCGGACGCCGCGTCCGCAATCTGAAAGAAGAAGANNCGCGCCAAGGGCTTCGACACCTTTTGCCCGGTTGGCCCCATCGTCAGCGACGAGCTGGACTCCGCGGCTGGCCTGACCCTGGAAACCCGCGTCAACGGCGAACTGCGCCAGCACGCCTCGACCCTCGACTTCATCTTTCCCATCCCCAGACTGCTCGCCTATATCAGCTCCATCTTCACCCTTGAACCCGGCGACCTGGTGCTGACCGGAACTCCTTCCGGAGTGGGTCCGCTCAAGGCTGGGGATCGCGTCGAGATTAGCATCCCCGGCCTCGGTGTGCTGGCCAACACCTTCCAGCCGGATCAACACTCCGCCTGAGCACTGACAAGCTGTTGCACTGGGCGCTGGATGCAGGTTGTAGCGAAGGCCTCAGCCACAAACGCGCCGGAGATGCTTCGCGGAACGATTCCATCCTTACAAGGATCGCACTCAAACTGCCCATTCTCAGGCCAAGCTTGCAGTTATGTATCCTTCTTACCTCCTCAAAGTGTTCTTGCGACTGCATTGCAAGCCGACGCTTGAATCCCATTGAAAGCTCAAAATGTTAGCATCGAAGATGAAAAGACACGCACACAATGACTGATTCCGCTCCCTCTTCCGGCAAATCTCCTCGCGTCCGTTTCGCTCCCTCGCCCACCGGCTTTCTGCACGTCGGCAGCGCGCGCACGTTCATCTTCAATTGGCTCTATGCGCGCCACAACGGCGGCACTCTGGTCCTGCGCCTCGACGACACCGATGTCGAGCGCAACACCGACGCCAGCGTCCAATCAATTTTTGAAGGCCTGCGCTGGCTGGGCCTCTCGTGGGACGAAGAGTACAAGCAATCCGAACGCCTTGCCCTGCACCGCCGGCAGGCCGAAGCCATCTTCGCCAAGGGCCTGGCCTATCGCGACTTCACCCCCGCCCACGCGGACCCAGGCGAGCAATCCTCCTCGCAAGGAGCCTGGCTCTTCAACCCCGGAATGCGCGAACTTACCCGCGAAGACTCAGACCGCCGTGCCACCAGTGGCGAGCCCTTCGCCCTCCGCTATCGCGTGCCCCGCGGTGAAGACCGGGTTTTGCGATTTGTTGACGCTGTTTATGGCGAGCAGTCCAAGCTCGCCGACGAAGTCGAAGACTTCGCCCTGCTGCGTTCAGACGGCAATCCCACCTACCACTTGGCCTCCTGCGCCGACGATGCCGATCTCCGCATCACCCACATCATCCGCGGCCAGGATCACCTCACCAACACCTTCAAGCACCTGCTCATCTTCGAAGGTCTCAGCACGCCGCCGCCCCAGTTCGCCCATCTTCCCCTGCTCGTCGCCCCCGATGGCGCAAAGCTCTCCAAGCGCCGCCACGGCCCCGTCGTCAGCGTGACCACCTACCGCGATGCGGGCTTCCTCCCCCAGGCCTTCATCAACTTTCTCTGCCTGCTGGGCTGGTCGCCCAAAGACGACCGCGAGTTCATGTCCCTCGACGAGATTCGTGAAGCCTTCACCCTGGAAAATGTCAACCGCTCCAACGCCGTCGTCAATTTCACCGAAGAAGACCCCTTCGACCCCAAGGCTGTCTGGCTCAATGCCGAGCACATCCGCGCCCTCAGCGTCGAGGAACTCAGCCGCCAGCTCGCGCCCTTCTTCGCGCAGGCCGGCTTTGAGGCAACGCCCGAAAAAATACTTGCCGTCACCCCGCTCATCCGCGAGCGCATCAAGCTCCTCGGCGAAGCGCCCGCCGCCGCCGACTTTTTCTTCCTCCCCCAGCTCGCCCCCTACGACCCAGCCGAACTGATCCCGTCGAAAGGCGGCGATGCGGCGATGGCTCTCCGTGTCCTGCAATATGCTCAGGAAGTTCTGGCCACAACCAACTTCGATCACGATTCGCTCGACCAGGCTCTTCGCGCTGCCGCTGCGCACCTTGGCCTGAAGGCCGGGCAGGCCTTTCAGCCCATCCGCGTCGCCGTCTGCGGGCGCAAGAACGCGCCACCGCTCTTTGAAACCATGACCGTCCTCGGCCGCGAGCTATGCCTGGCCCGCATCCGCCAAGCCATGGAAAGCCTTCAAACGCGAGAATGAAGTATGGCCGGATTTTCGCAGCAGCCCGACTCGCGTTTGCGCTTTACGCCGGCAGGAACCCGCTAACTTGCTCACTTGCGATCACCGCGAAGCGGTAGCTAACCTGCTGATTTTGTTTATAAAACGTCTTATCCAGCCATGATGTTCATCGGGTGTCCAGAGACAGAAGCGTCCATTTGCCGTCAGGCAGACCCGCTTTCGCGCTGCCCTACAGAATCCCCAGCACCCTCAACCGCGCCAGCCCCCCAGCCAGCACGCCGATGGGCGAAATCGCCACCAGCGCCAACTGAATCCATATCGGCTGCTTGCCCCGCGATTGCAGCGCGCTCAGCGCCGCCAGAGCCAGCACCACCATCCCCAGCGCCAGCACATGAATCAGCGGGTTGGCCGCGGCGACCCACGCGGTCACATACCCGCCCGCCGCGCACGCCACGAATGAAGAGCCTAGGTTGACGAAGGCATAAGAGGCTTGCGGCTTGGCCTCCGAGCCGGTCCAGTCCGGAACCAGGCGTGCGATCAGCGCCGCCATCCCCATCACCAGCGCCACCATCACGGCAAAGCCGGCCGCCAACGCCAGAAATGCATGCACCATCACCACGGCCGATTCTTCCCTTCCGGCTGCGCGCCCACCTCGCCCCGCTCAATCCGTTCCAGAAACGCCCGCGCCAGCTTGCGCTCGCCGGGATGGCTCTCGCCATGCATCGAACACAGGTCGAGAAACTCATCGCACAGCGCGTTCCGCTCTTCCTGCTGCGCCAGAATCCCCTGCAACGCCAGCGCCAGTTCGCGCAGCCGCGCCGTCTCCGGCCAGGCGCAATCTTCGTCCTCGCCCAGCAGCGCAACGTCAGAAAACAGCCCCCTCCGCCCGCGCGCGCACTCATCCAGGCAGGCCATCAGTTGCTCGCAGAAGGCCTGCGCCAGCATCTCCAGCTGACCGGGTTCCGGGCTATCTTCGATCTCGTCCCGCGGGTCCATGTCATCCTCAATGGTCTACTGTCGCATCAGCCACTATTGTCATGGCTCATGCTCCTCGGCGCAAAACGAAAATGTTTTGCAGTGAGAACGCTGTTGTGTCGTCTTGCGGAGCGGCCATCGCATGAATACCAGCTTACAGCGCATCGCCCGCGTGCGCTCAAATCCCGTCTGCGATGTAGATCGCGGCCTGCTCGATGCTGCCCTGCGGGCGAAGTTGCTCCGAGGCGGCCAGCAGCCGAAGGAATTCCTCTGGCGGGACCGGGTGTCCGAAGAGCCAGCCCTGGCCGAGAATCGACTTCGCCCCGCCGGAAAAATAGGCGGCCTGCTGGCTGGTCTCAATCCCTTCCACGATCACTTGCAGGTGCAGCGTCTTGGCCATGGCAAGAATCTGCGGAAGTATCGATACCGTCACCGCCTCGGTGCCGATTGCCCGGGTAAACGACCGGTCGATCTTGATCGCATCCACGGAAAGATCGTGCAGGTAGGAGAGGCTGGAATAGCCGGTGCCGAAGTCGTCAATATGGACGCCATGGCCCAGGCGGCGCAGATGGCGAATCGCCTCCATGGCCACCAGGTGCAGCGCGGTGGAGCTCTCGGTAATCTCGATCACCACGCTCGCGGCCGAAACCCCCGCTTGATCCAGCGATTGCTCCAGCATGGGCAGGAAGCGGGGATCGCCCAGGTCCGCCGCGGCTACGTTGATGCTGATCCGAAAAGCCGCATGGGCGCGCAGTGTCTCCGCAAAGTCGCGCAGCGTATGGCGCACCGCCAGCCGGGTGATCTCTCCCACAAAGCCGCGCTCCTCGGCGATCTTGACGAAGACATCCGGGCCGACCGCGAAGCCTTCCTCGTCGGTCCAGCGCGCCAGCGCCTCGGCCCCCACAATTTCTCCGCTGGCCAGGTCCACAATCGGCTGATACGCCATTCGCAGCTTGTCTTTGCGAATCGCCCGGCGCAGTTGGTTCTCCAGGCTGCGGTTGCGCCGGTAGAGGAGGGCAACGAGGAAGCCGAAAAGACCGCCGCTCAGCCCGCCAAAAACAATGAAGACTTTTAGTTCCCGGTGCTTAACCTGCAGTGCTTCGGAAACTGAAAGAGAGGCCGTCATGCAGATGTTGTCGATGCTGAGCGACGAACAGCGGGTAGAGTACAAGATATTCCCGATGCGGAAGTCGCCATCCCTGGTCAATCGCTGCCACGAAGGCTGCGCGGAGCCACCCGTCGGCGGAGGAGGTTGGCCCCGTGCGGTCCTGAATATATTGATGTTCGCGGGAATGGGTTCCCGAAGGCTGTTGATATACGGAAACATAACCAAATAGGAATCGCCCATCTGCAGGGCGATGACCACGACATTCGGCAACCGGAAGAAGGGAATATCCCGGTACACCTTCACTCCGTCCGTCCCGATGGAATCCGGCTTCGGCAGCTCGGTGCTGGGAAGATGTTTACGCCCCAGCGTAGTGGAACAGGCGATCTTGTTGTCGCGAATACGGCCGATTTCTATCAGAAAATGTGAATGGTAGAGGAGGTTGTGGAGAGACTCCATATCCTCCTCGGAACAATAGGGATAGGGCGAAGCGTTCATGGCGTCCAGCGCGGCGTGCGCATCGCGGGCAAACATCTCGCTCTCGCCGATAATGCCTGTCGCGTCATGGCCCAACTCTCTCACGGTCAGGCGCAGCGCGATCGTCCGCCCGATCCAATATCCAGCCAGCAAGCCGAACGCCGCCGCCACCAGCGTAGCGGCGAGGGTGACAAGAAGACGTTGCCTGAGGGTGCGCTTCATTCAGATGGCCCACCATCCAACTTCGGCCGGCATTCCCAATCAAAAATGCCTATAATCAACCGGTATACACCTTTCATCGGATAAAGGGGGTTTTTCTTTACAATCCAATCTTCCATTCCGGCCGAGATGCACGCCTGCTTCTTCGCCGCTGGTTGGAATCGTCAGCCGGCGCGGAAAGAGCCGCGGCCCAATCCAAACCCACTGCGGCAACCACAATGCGTAGAATAGCTTTCCGGTTCATGGCAGTGAGTTTTGCAGATCAAAGCATCGTTCAAAAAGCGCATCACGCCAAGGAAAGCGACGGCTGCCGTAAAACGGGCTATTCCCTATTCCCTATTCCCTGCTCCCTGTTCTTCGCACTTTCCCATTGAATTTCCCAGCGTTTTGGCCTATGCTGAGGATGCAGACGAATTTGTCCGCCTAAGTTGCCGTGACCGCACCGGCTGGCGGAGAGATGAGTGGGCTTATGGCCCACTTTTTATTTGCGGAAAATTTCCCCGTTTTTCGGGGTCTTTTCCTCGGTTTTTGGCGCGAAACAGGGCAAACCCCGTAGGCCCCAGGGTCCAAGGCGAGCGATTTTTGCTCGCTGGGGTGTAGGCAACGATGGCAGTCAAGCTGGAAGAAATTCGATCGGCAGCAACCCGCGTGGCGGCCTCGCATGGGCTGGACGTGGTGGAGATCGAACTGGCCGGCCCGTCGAAAGAGCGCATTCTTCGCGTTTTTCTGGAGAAGAACGCCGAGGGACGGGCGAAACTCAAGGCTGACCTCGAAGCCGGCATTCACGGAGAAGGAAATGAAGTCCTTCCCGAGCGGCTGATTCAGGAAACGCAGGCGGGCAAGCTCAAGGTCGAGCAGCTCTCCGGCATCACGCACGAGGATTGCACAGCCTTCAGCCGGGATTTTGGCGTGCTGCTGGATGTGGAAGACCTGGTTCCGGGCGCCGAGTACACGCTCGAAGCCAGCTCTCCGGGGCTGGATCGAAAGCTCGTCAGGCCGGAGGATTATCAACGCTTTGCGGGCTCTATGGTCAAGGTGCAGACCTTCGAGCCAATCCGCAACAATCGCCACTGGCAGGGACGGCTGACGGCTGTCTCCCAGGTCCGGGAATCCGGAACTGGGGCGCCCAATGAGACCATTACGCTCGACCTCAACGCGGTCAAGCAGAACAGCAAGAGCCGGAAGGCCGGCGTCAGCACGGTGGAGATTGCGCTCGTGAACATCGAAAAGGCGCAACTGGTGCCGGAGATTTAGGTTTTGGTCTCCTTCAACACAATCAACTGAACCGGCGCAAGCCGCAAGCGAAACAGAGAGAGCAATCAGAGTATGGCCAGCGTTTTGTATCAGAGTATCGAGCTCTTGAGCCAGGAAAAGAGCATTGATCCCGCCATTGTTGTCGGCGCCGTCGAGGAGGCCATCGCCCTGGCCACCCGCAAGTTCTACAAGACGCAGGAGAATATGCGCGGCGAGCTGAACAAGGAAACCGGCCAGATCACGGCCTACATCTATAAGACGGTTGTGACCGACGACGACCCCCTCGAGGACCCGCTCAACCAGATCACGCTGACCGAAGCCCAGGCTCTCTCGCCCGAAGTGGAAGTGGGCAGCGAACTGCGCTTCTATCGCGACACCACGCCGCTGGGCCGCATCGCCGCGCAACTGGCCAAGCAGGTTATCTTCCAAAAGGTCCGCGAGGCCGAGCGCGACACCGTCTTCAACGAATACGCCCACCGCGAAAAGGAAGTTCTGAACGCGACCGTGAAGCGCATCGAAGGCCAGGACGTGATCTACGACCTGGGCAAGGCCGAAGCCCGCTGCCCCAAGAGAGAGCAATCCCGCCTGGAGCAGTTCTCCATCGGCGAGCGCGTCCGCGTCGTCCTGCTCAAGGTGGACCGCGCCGCCAAGGGGCCGCAGGTCATCGTCTCCCGCGCCGCGCCGGAGCTGGTGCAGAACCTCTTTCAGTCGGAAGTTCCCGAAATCTACGACAGCACCGTGGTCATCCGCGCCATCGCGCGCGAAGCCGGCGAGCGCACCAA
>PLPA01000181.1 GCA_003159355.1 Acidobacteriaceae bacterium
ACTTGTGCAGAGGTTCCCTAAGCCGAGCGCACCATCACGCTGTCTCTGTTTGTCCTGGTCCTGCTCTGCGTCTCGCCCATCAGTTGGCGCCATGCCTATACGGTAGCCATCATCCCGTTCACGATTTATTGGGTCGATGCGCTGCGTCACCAGCGGCCGACGAGCCACATAGTGTTGCTGACGATGGCATCCATCTTTAGCGGCACCATCTTTTGCGATCACTTGACAAATGCTCCGCTACCTCAACCCGTGAAAATACTACTGGCCGGCGCCTGGATGCTCTCGGTTATGCTCTTCTGCTTGAGTGCGTTGCGGTTGAGCATCCGTCCGGAGCTGCAGCCGGGAGGGGCAGACAGGAGGATGGCAAGGGAGTTCTCTCACTGAATAAGAGCGTTCAATACTTACACCCGATTCGCTCCACCGGCGTATTGAGCGCGACCCGCGGGAGGGAGGTACGGGCGAAACTTCTTATGCTTCAATTCTGGCGTAGCTTCAGGGTAGCCCAAAATCAGGCTGAGGGCCAGTCGATGAAACAGCCTTTCGATCAACGCGCCACAATGTGACCTTCTCCCAGATAACCGCTGGGGTTGCAATGCGAAGAATATCCTGCCGCACGGAGGCTGGCGGATCGTATGTCCAAACAAAATCGTAACTGGAAAGGCACTTTTCCCATTCAGGGCCGTCGCAAGGAGGCTGTCGAAAGACCAGCGGCTGCTGACCGGGAAGAGCGAAAAGAGTAGAAATGTCCGCGCCGCGCGAAACGGTCCAGAACTGAATTACATGAATAAAGCCCCGGTCGAGCTTTGAGGCGTTGAGTTCGGGCATGAAGGCATAAATGCGCGCTCCCTGGGGCAGAATCTGTCCCATCGCCAGTACCTGCTCGCTGCGGCGGCTGATGGTGAGCCAATCGGCTGTGATGCTGCCCGTGCGGATCGCCATAGCGGCCAATGCCACAGCCAGGGCGGCTTTCTGCCACCGGCCCCAGCGCAGTTCGATCGACAGAATCAGGAGCAGGTAGACGGGCATAACATACCGGGCGTCTATCGCGGAGACATCCGATATGGAATCGGGTGTAATCAGATACAAGGCGAAGAGCACGAGGCTGACCACTGCGGCAAAGTGGACCTTGCATCCTTTTCGCAGCGCCAAGGCGCAGACAAGCAAGACGATAACTAAGCCTGCATCCACTGCCATGCTATAGGAGCGAATCGGCGCGAGAAGTTTGATGAGCTTTCCATCCAGTGTCGACCACTCGATTGTTTTGGCCGTCGCGGAGTTCTTGAGAAAGCCGGCCATAAGCAGAATCGGGGAGGCTAGCCAGGCGAGCTTGACGATCAGGCCGCGGATCTTGCGATCGCGAACAAAATCGAGCAGCGCGATGGTGCAGCACGCGGCGCCGAGAATCACAACCGAGGACAGATGCGCAAAATATGCGGCCAAACTCAGCAAACTACAAAGAAAGAACCGTAAAGGAGTCATTGCGTTGCGGATTCGCAACCAGAAAGCAAAGGCGCACAGAAATACACCGATTCCAAAGACATAATTTACAAAGCCGAATAGCAGCTGCGAATTGTAAAACGTAAAAGCGCAGACCAAGGCCAACCAATTCGGCTTACCGATCACCGCCCGCCCAACGGCGCTGCAACCAAGAACATAAAGCGCCGCCGCGAGCGAAAGAAAGACCTTTCCGGCGACCATGAGCGGGAGGATCCGCAGCAGAGGCGTTACGATAAGATCGATCACCAGGTTTGGCAGTGGGCTGTGATCGAGAACATATCGCTGCTGCCAGACGGGATTGTCGTGATAGTGCGCGAGGACATAGCACCTTGTAAGATGATTCGGATAGTCCACCATGCCCGGATACTTCACTATCCAAATCGGAATCAAAATCATACAGAAAACGATCAGGAGCATCGCATAATAATCTTTCAATTCCTGGGTGGAATTTCGCGACGCCTCGACCTGATTGCCCGGCAATCTAACAGACGGTCTTTGTGCCATGGATCGCGTCACCGCCATTGAATAGAATCCTCCAATGAAATCATCTTCTGGGCTCAAGGCCACGGCATGGCGCATTTCAGGCAGGCCCTCATCGAAGGATAGCTTACCGGCAGGCTCCCGCGACAGAAACCACTGTACCGGAAACAGAATTGCGGCCCTGTATCAGCGCGTCGGCAGCCCGGTACATCTGCCAGGCTGTGGCCCAGTGAATCTCGATGCCTCTTCGCTCTGCTTCTTCCGCGAGCCAGTGAAAGAGGCTGGCGAGCCCGCCGTTGAGCAGTGGCTCAAAATTTCTTTCCTGCGCGCCGTGGGTGTAGAGCTTCAGAAAGAGCTCTTCTCCGATGGAGGGAGCCAGATCGAACCACCGGCGCACGCGCGATGCCGTGGGCAGGTCATAGCCGGCAAGCTCGCCGATCTCCAGGCGCGGCATCAGGCGTCCGGCGAAGCGCAGGCCGAGCGGGCCGGTGATCATCAGGAGGTCGCCGCGCCTGCCGCCGCCGACCGTAGCTTCAATGCCGTGATCGAAGGAGCGGGGACGATTGCCGGGGTTGTTCGTACACCAGTAGATTTGATTGACAACGCGCCCCTGGGTCGGTGAGGGAATTGAGGGCATGGTGAAATCGGCGTAGCAACCGAGATCGCGCAGCAGGGCAATCTCGCCGTTGAGGCCGCACCATTTGCCGTCGGGACGGGAGTTATCGAGCGCCCAGTTGCCATGGATGAAGCCGAAGACGGTGCGGCCGTCCTGCTGGCGAAGCAGGCCGTGGTCATCGGTGAGACAGCGGCAGTACTCCGTTACTTTCTGGATGAAGGCGTCGCGCTGCTCGTTGTCGTGATGGAGATGCACCTCGACGTCGGCGACGCCCAGGCGCACGATCTCGGCGATGCCGTCGAGCAGTTCGCGGCGGTACTCTTCCTGGGGGTAGAAGAAACTGTACTGGGGAGGCTGGCCAGCGGCGTCGCGGGGAGCGTCGCCGGCAATGCGGGGCCACTGGTCGCGCCAGCGGGCCACGCGGCCCAGCGCCGTTTCAATGGATGTGCCCTTGCACAGCGGTTCGTAGTGGTCGGTGATGGCAACCCAGGCGCGCTTCGGCCGAGTGGGCCGCAGGTTCTTGCGGAGGCGGTCCCGCAGGTACGGCGCAAGCCAGATTTCAGCGTGGCGGGGGAGCTTCATGGAATGATTTTACCTTGAGGCGCATAGGCTGCTCTCGGAGGCGGGGGCGCAGGCCGAGGCAGCCGGCTTCCGATAAACATCATGGTTGGATGAGGCGGTTTGTAAACAAAAACAGCAAGTTAGCCACCGCTTCGCGGTGATAGCAAGTTCGCAAGTTAGCGGTTTCATTGCGGACGTAACTTGCAAACGCAAGTCGGGCTGCTCCCGATGAACAAAGCTGGTTAAGATTCAAGGTTTCCCACCCATTCGCCTGAAAAAAGGCGAATGGATGGGGCACGGAGCTATTTTGGCTTGGTCATTTCCGGCCGAAACTCGTCGCAGCGAGATGGGCTGCTGGGAGACGGGATTGTAGCGCCTGGGTTGTGACGGTCCAATATGACCAGACGATGGGAGCGAATGCTTCTAGTATCATTCGTAGCGAAGGTGAGAGACGGCAGCGACAAAGGCCGGTCCAGCTTCCTTGAAGGTTCTCAGAAGGCCGCGCAGTCCATGCCCGCCAAAGAAATTCTGCAAGAAGCCAAGAAACTTCACAAAGTAAGCGAAAGCCTTGATGCGCTGGCGGCGCAGCACGCTCCCATCTCGGAGGCGCTTTCGATTCTATCGGGGAGCGTGCGCAACTCGGCCACGCTGCTGGAGGTGCTGGTTGCGCTGAGGCTGGGGCCGGTTCGGGGATTGGATTCGGTCGTTAACTAACTTCTACTTAGACCAGGGGGGTGCGATGAAAGAGAAGAGCCAACTCGATAGTGACAGGAAGATCCTCTCCAGTGTGAAGAGAGAGATGGCGATGCCGCGGCTGGCCGCGTCGGTGCGAAACGCACTGGAAGCCGAGGCCGCGCTGGCCGCCAAAGGGCTTGTTGCGCGTTCCGCGAGAGCGTGAGGCGCCGGGCACCTCACGCTCCGCGAATTCGCCGAGCTTATTTGGCGGGCGCGGCTCCCTCCGCGTTCATCGCCTTGAGCCGCATTTGCGCGAGGCGCCAGGTGGACTCGGCGATTTCCATTCTTTCTGTGGGCTTTTGCAGCTTGCGATAGTCGGCGATGGCGATTTCGCGCTCGCCGTATTGCTCGGCGATGCGGCCGAAGGCATACCAATAGTCGTCGTTCGGCTCGTCCAGGTATAGGTCGTCCATGCTGCGCAAGAGCAGATCGCGTGCCTCTTTGGTCTTGCCAACTTCAGCGTAGAGGCAGGCCAAGGTATGCAGAATATGCGCATTGTCCTTAGCCAGTTGCGTAGACTTGATGGCCATGGCAATGTCGGCCTCTTCCACCTTGCCGGTAAAGAGCGCAAACCATGCGGAAGTGTTCAACAGACCGGCATTTTCCTTACCCTGGTCGATGAGCTTTTGCGTCCAGCCGCGAGCAGCCGCAATGTTGCCGCGGTTGAATTCGACATACATCTTTCTACCCAGCGCGTCCTCGTCGCCGTCCAGCAGTTTTAGCCGCTCGTCGGCCAGGGCGATGGCCTCGTCGTAGCGGCCCAGCCATATCAGCGCCTGCACATTGTAGATGAAGGCCTGGCGGGACTCCGGAACCTGCTTAAGCAGTTCTGAAGAAGCTTCCAGCAACTTGGCGAAGTTTTCCTGGAGAGCGTATCCATCCGCCAGCGCCAGTTGGATGTTGGTTTTTTCGCGGTCGGTTGTCGAGGCATCCTTGAGGGCCTCTTCGAGGATCGCGACTCCCTGAGCGACGGTGGGCTTGGTGGCGATGAGGATGGCCGCGGCGGCCAGATTCATCTTGCGAGCGTCGGCGGCCTGCCCCTTGGTCCAGAAGCGGGGGAAGGTGGCCCCTCCCAGCGGATCGTCTCCGCCGTCGAGGTGCAGATCCTCGCGCAGCCAATCGAGCAACGCTTTCGCGCCTTTCAGATCGCCGGCCTTGATCCGGTCCAGCATCTCCAGCGCAATCGAGTTCGGCTTGTCATCGGTGTCCAGTATCTTGTACTGTCCGTCCTCCTTCACGACAAAGAAGGCTCCTTTCGCTCCGTTTGTATACTGCACTTTTTCTCGGTAGCCGAGGTCATCGCTACCTTCGCCTTTGGGATCGAACTCCTGCAACCTGTAGTCGACTTCCACGTCCATGGAGCTGTCACCGCGGGCCAGCCAGCTATTCATCTTCTTGCCGGCATCAAGGGCAGATTTCTTCTCCTTCTCATCCTCGTTCTTCAGCACCGCCAGCGCATTGCGGCTGAAGACGGCCTCCAGTCTGGCCTCGGTCAGCTCCGGGTCCATGGAGAGCAGGAAGGCGCGCTTCACCTGGTCGGCGGGGGTATTGGCGAAGTGCATATCTTCGTGGCGCTGAGCGTTGCGCAGCACTCTGGCCAATCCCATGGTCTGGGCGGCATTGTCGCCGGCCGCGCCCGCCTCCAGGAAATCGGCCGCCAGCGGATATTGGCGGATTTTCATCAGCATCTCGCCGGCGGTGCGCGCGGATTCTTTGAAGGCCGCATCGTCGCTGGAGCGCTTGTTTGCCTCTGCCAAGCCAGCTTTGCTGCCGTGCAGCAGGGCCTCGCTTGCGGCCAGCAGCGCGGTCGGCTGGGGGTTCAGTTCCTGCGCCGCCTTGATGGCTCCGCCGGGATCGCCAGCGTAAAAAAGAGCGAAGGCAAGGTTGTTCTTGATGCCCAGCTCTTCCAGCTTGTCCTGACCGAGCTTCTGGTATTCGGCAACAGCCTCCTTCATCTTCGCCTGGCCGCCGTAGCGCCGCCCGGCCGGGTCGTACTCCAGCAGAATGGCCAAGTTGGCTTGTGTTTCGTGGTCGTCCGGCTCCAGCTTGATGGCCGCGCGAAAGGCCTCAGCGGCACCATTGAGGTCGCTGCCGGGGCGCAGATTGCGGCCCACCAGGTCGTGTTTCAGGACGTAGGCCAGAATCCGCTCGGCCAGCGCGGAGTTGGGATCGAGCTTGACGGCCTCGCGGGCCTCGGCGCGCGCCGCCTCGCCCATGCCTGCCTCCAGAAGCACGTTGGCCATCTGCAGGTGATGGACCGCCTCCTTGGGGTGAAGCGCGATCAGGGTACGATAGACGGCCAGCGCCTCGCCTACCTTGCCGTCATGCAGCAGCGCGGCGCCCTTCGACTCGAAGTTGATCAAAATCGCCGGGCCGGCAATCAGCTCAGCGGCCTTGTTGCGCAACTCGGTAGCCTCGGCCACTGTGTAGCGGCGCTTGACCGTATCGAAGATCAGGTGGGCTGCCACGACGCCGTCCTTCTCTTTGGAAAACTTCTCGGTCAACAGCGCCGGACCGACCTGAACCGTGGTGTCGGCGGGGAGTTCCTTGGGCACCAAGCCGTCTGGCGGCACAATCCGGTAATTCCATTCGACAGTGGAGGCCTCGATCAGCCACCAATCGGCCGTGCGCGGCTTTTTGGGCTTGTCCTTGTCGTCCTGCTTCTTCTTCTCTTCCGCATCCTCTCTCTTCTTCAGTTCATCGGGAAGGCGCTGGAAGAGCCCGTCGAGGCGGATGGCGGCCTGGGCGCCGTCCAATCCGGTGTAGCCGCGCTTGGCCTTCTCGCACTTGAGTGTCAGTTCGAACTGCCGGGAGAGATCGGCCGGGTCGGTCCGCTCGGCGCTGACGAGCTTTTCGGCGGCATATTGCGATTTAACGTAATTGGTGAGGCCTTCGCGGGTCTCCTTGTCGGGCTTGTCCGCGTAGTGGGAGCGGTAGTGCGACTCGAAGATGCCCATCGGCCGCGTAATCTCCGACGCGTTTGCCGGGCCGTTTTCCGCCAAGTCGAGTTCGCGGGACTCCAGCAGCACATTCTCCTTCGATGTAGCCTCCGGGGTCTTCACCAGCGCGGTGGTCTCGGCGCGCGCAATCAGCGCCCGGCGGCCCTGATCGTCGGGCGGCAACTGCCCCAGGCGCGCGTAGCGGTCGGTGGCATCGATCCACAGCGCAGGCTCCTTGTGCTTGGGATTCCCCGGCACGTAAACAATCGCGTGATCGAATGAACCCATGCCGGGCAGATCGGCGGGCACGTCCATTCGGGAGCCGGCATTGAGCAGCGCCACGTAGGCCGGAATGCCGGCCGCGCGCAGCATCGTCACCAGCAGCGTCGCCTTGTCCTTGCAGTCGCCGTACTTGTGGCCGAGAGTTTCGGCGGGATCATGAGGCACAATCGCCGCTTCGCCAAACTCGATGCCGGTGTAGCGGACTTCGCGGTCGAGATAGTCAATGAGCGCTGCTTCCTTCTCCGCCGCGCTCTTTTTGCCGGCGATGAGCTTATCGACAGTCGGCTGGACAGCGGCGGTCGCGGCGTGGTCCTCCACAATTTTGGCGTAGGCGGCGGCAATCGCCTGCCACGATGCGCCCGTCGAGAATCGGAGCTCAGGGAATCGCGCCACATCCGGAGGCAGATTGGGCTCGCGGGGCTCAAAGCCCTCCATCGGCCCCTGTTCGAAGGTGAACGTGACGCGCCCATTGGCCTCGGCGCGCACCGGCTTCAGATCCGGCAGCAGCAAATTTCCGAAACGCAGCGGAAGGGTGGCCGGCGCATCGAAGAGAACGTGGCTATGCGCAATCGGAATGCGCTCGCGGCCGAAGGAGATTTGGCCAAACCGGCCGGAAGCGAAGATTGGCTCGGTTTCGCTCTCGGAGAACTCTTCCTCGACCACCACGCCGGGGGCGATGGCGGGAAAGGGCGCATGCAGTCTCTTGGCGTCGCTGTAAATCTTGTAGTCGCCCTCGCGGGCCGGTTTCTCAGTGATGGCGTTGGGATCGAGCGGATGCACCGAGAAGTCGGGCGCGATAACGCGCACTTTGATCACCGGGCGAGCATCATGCCAAGGCTCCCAGCCCACGGAAAGAGAGTCCCATCCCTCAGCGCCTTTCTGGGTGAGCACTTTGTAGACAATATGCCAGACATGCGCGATGCGGCCCGATTCGTCGAAAGTGTAGCTCTCATCGTCGGCCAGGATGGCGATACTCGCGCCTTCGGGTGCAGCCACCGCCGATGCGGCTTCATAGAGGGCCTTGGGCTCGACGGAAAAGTGCGGCGCCTTCCACGGTTCAACGGCTTGCTGGGCGAGGCAAAGCTGCACGGAAGGCAATGCGCACAGGGCGAAGTAGAGCAGAGCACGATGGGGACGGAATGATAAAGAAGACAAGGCTGCACCTGACAAATAGAGATGCATACCACGGTAATCGAATGCAGCAAGATAGGCAAGCAGCGGCGGGATAGAGGCAGGGTTTATCATCAGAACGGGTGCCGTCCGCTGGGGCTGTGCCTTCGTTTTGCAGCTCAGGAAATTTGTGCGCCCTCAGGGAGGGCCGCCGGGGCTGCGGTAACTCCTTCAAAATACAGGCTTCAGGGAACGGGACGAGATGCGAGCAAAGACGGCGGTAGTGCTGGGCGCCCAGTGGGGCGACGAGGGCAAAGGGAAGATTGTGGACGTGCTGAGCGAGCGGTTTACCGCCGTGGCGCGCTATGCCGGCGGACACAACGCCGGACACACGGTCATTATCGGCGACCAGAAGTTCGTCTTGCAGTTGATTCCCTGCGGCGTGCTGCGTCCGGGCTGCCGGGGGATTATCGGCAATGGCGTGGTGCTGGACCCGATCGCCTTTCTCAAGGAAGTGGCCAAGCTGCGGGCGCTGGGCGTAGCCGTGGATGAGCGGCTTTTTGTGTCGAATCGCGCGCAGGTGATTCTGCCCTACCATCGGATGATCGAGCTGGCCGCCGAGAGCGCGCCGGGACGGCAGAAGATCGGCACCACCAGCCGTGGTATCGGGCCGGCCTACGAGGACAAGATGGCGCGCAGCGGATTACGCATTGTGGACCTGCTGAGGCCGGAACTGCTGAAAGTCCACATCGAAGCGGCTTGCGCGGAAAAGAACGCCATCGTTCACGCGCTCTTCGGCGCCAGTCCTCTGGACCCGGCGCAGATCTACGACGAGTACGCCGCGGCAGCCGAGCAGGTGAGGCCGTTTGTCACCGACACCGGACGCCTGCTGAACAAGATACTGGCCGAGGGCGGCAGCGTGATGTTCGAAGGCGCGCAAGGGACGATGCTGGACATCGACCATGGGACATATCCTTTTGTGACCTCGTCGTCAGCGACGGCGGGCGGAGCGGCCACCGGAACCGGCGTGGGACCAACGGCCATCGGCACAGTGATCAGCGTGACCAAGGCCTACGTGACGCGCGTGGGCGAGGGACCGTTCCCGACGGAAATTCATGAGGCGGTGGGCGACCACCTGCGGGCGCGCGGCATGGAGTATGGCGCGGTGACCGGGCGGCCAAGGCGCTGCGGCTGGCTGGACATTCCGCTGCTGCGCTACTCCAATCAGGTGAACGGCGCGGAGTGGCTGGTGATCACCAAGCTGGACGTGCTGGACGAGTTGGAGGAGATTCCCATCTGCGTGGGCTATGAGATCGGCGGCAAGGTGACGGACGAGATTCCCGCCGACGTGCAGGGGCTGGAACAGATCAAGCCGGTTTATACCCGGATGAAGGGCTGGCGCAGTTCGACCGAGGGAATTACCGAGTTCGACAAATTGCCCCAGGCGGCAAGGGAGTATCTGCGCTTTCAGGAGCGGGAGAGCGGGGCGAAGATCGGAATGGTCTCGACTGGCCCGGACCGGAACCAGACGATGCTTTTGCCGGAGTTTGCAGCGACGCTCGATTGCATTCACGCATAAACTTGAAATGTGTTCCCGGCAGATCGATGAGTGTTCGATTTCCGGGGCGCAGAAGGAAGCCGCTTTCATGATCAGTTTTGTCGTACGTCTGAAGTTTGCTCCGGAAGATCGCGACGATATTGTTGAAACACTGCGCCTGCTGGCCACGGCCTCACGCCTGGAGCCGGGCTGCATCAGCTACATTCCTCATCATGTGGAGGATGACCCCGATACCGTGCTCATTTACGAGCAGTACGTCGATGCCAAGGCCCAGGCCGCGCACCACCAGTCGGAGCACTTCAAAAACCACGCCGTGGGCGGGCTTTACCAGAAAATGAAGGAGCGGAGCGTGGAGAACCTGGTGGCTCTCGTTTGAGCTTTCGCACAAGAGTTCCACGAATTGGGACACTGTCTCTCTCTGGAGGGCGCATACTTGAATTCAGGCCGATTTTTTGAGGTGCGCTCCCCCTTGGGCTCCCTCGTCTCCAATCCGGCCCACGCACTTGCACAGGCAATTGGACTGAACCGTTTAACGGCAGCCCGGAAGAAGAATGCCACGAATCGCGGCGGGGATTCGACGGGAGCGCACTCCTTTGAATCACGAACCCTCAGGCGCATCACGCGAATCTAATCAAGCATGAGAGAAAAAGAGAGGAATTCATGACGGTTGCAGCTCGCTATCCCGGCATACGGGTTACCGCAAATGGAAATCAGCTGGTCTCGTACCACACCGAGACGCGCATCTGCGACGCCGGCGTCTTCTATCCGATTACGCCATCCACGGAGGGCGGCGAGCTCTTCCAGCAGGCCTATGCCGAAGGCCATCTGAACGTCTTCGGGCACAATACCATTGCGATTGAAACCGAGGGCGAGCACGCGGCGCAGGGCGGCGCGATTGCTCACTCGGTCTGCGGCAAGCGAGTGGTCAACTTTACCTCCGGCCAGGGCGTGGTCTACGGTGTTGAGCAGTACTATCACGCGCCGGGAAAAGGCTCGACAATGGTGCTGGAGGTGGGCGCGCGCGCGCTGACCAAGCACGCCCTGAATGTGCATTGCGGCCACGACGACATTTACGGCGCGCTGGACACAGGCTGGATCATGCTCTTCGGCAANNGCGCAGCAGGCCGCCGACCAGGCGCTGATTCTGCGCCGCGTGACCGAGTTGAGCCTGACTCCCGGCATGAACATCATGGACGGCTTTTTGACGTCGCACCTGGAACGCACCTTCTACAAGCACGAATCGGGCCTGATTCGCGAGTTCCTCGGCTCGCCGGCGGACATTATTGATTGCCCCACAGAGGCACAGCGGACGCTTTTTGGCCCCACCCGCCGCCGCGTGCCGAAGATGATGGACCTGGCCAACCCCATTTTGATGGGGCCGGTGCAGAACCAGGAACACTACATGAACGGCGTCATCGCACGGCGCAACAACTTCGCCGAGCCGATTCTTGAGTTTTTGGAAGACGCCTACCTGCAGTTCGCCCTGCTGACCGGCCGCCGCTACGGGCTGATCAGCGAATACAAGACGGAAGGCGCGGAAACGGTCTTCGTCTCGCTCGGTTCGGCGGCGGAGAACATCGAGGCGGCGGTCGATTACCTGCGCGAGACACGCGGGGCAAGCGTTGGTTCGATCCACATCAACGTGATTCGCCCCTTCCCCGAAGCTGCCATCGTAGCCGCGCTTAAGGGCAAGAAGAACGTCATCATTCTGGAGCGGACGGATGAACCATTAGCCGGCGACAATCCGCTGGGCCGCGATATTCGCACCGCCTTCTCCAAGGCTGTTCAGTCGGTCGAGGGGCTGCCCGCGATTTCGCTGGCGGAAGTACCAAAGTTCTACGGCGGCAGCTATGGTCTCGGCTCGCGCGACTTCCGCCCCGAGCATATTATCGGCGCATACGAATTCGCCACCGCTGGCCGCGCCCGCGCCGATGGCAAGACGGCTGCCGACGGCGTGTCGTTCTTCGTTTTGGGCATCGACCACCCCTACAGCGTCCTTGGCGACGAAACGCCGTCGCTGTTGCCCGAGGGCGCGGTGGCGGTGCGTTTCCACTCGATTGGCGGCTGGGGCGCCATCACCACCGGCAAGAACCTGGGCGCGATTCTGGGCGACCTGAACGATCTGATTTATGAGCGCGACGGCCTCAAAGACGAGCTTGGCAACCCCAAGGAAGTCATCCACGTCAGCGCCAACCCCAAGTACGGATCAGAGAAAAAGGGCGCGCCGACCTCGTATTTCATGGTCGCCGCCAAGGACCGTATTCGCGTCAACTGTGACCTGCGCCACGTGACCGTGGTTCTCTGTTGCGATCCCAAGGCTTTCACTCACAGCAATCCGCTAGACGGCATGGCCGAAGGCGGCTCGCTGGTTTGGGAGTCGGATCAGGAGGGCGAACACGCCTGGGAGCAGTTGCCGCTCTGGGCGCGCAAGCAGATTATCGAGAAGCACATCCGCGTCTTCACTCTGCCCGGTTTTGAAATCGCCAAAAAGGCCACTGACCGCGGCGATCTGCAACTGCGCATGCAGGGCAACGCCTTCCTGGGCGCATTCTTCCACGTGAGCACGCTGCTCAACGAGTTCGGAATCACCCAGGAGCAGTATCGCAAGGTCGTCCACAAGCAGTATGTGAGCAAGTTCGGCAAGCTGGGCGACGCCGTCGTTCAATCAAACATGGAAGTCATGATGCAGGGCTACGACCAAGTGAATGAGATCAAGATCGGCGAGTTGAGCGCGGCCGATCACTCCAGTCTGCGCGGCCATGCGCTGCTGCCGATTCTGGAGACGGTTGCCGCTGGCGGCTCCTGCGGAACCGGCTGCCGTTCCAATCCGATGCCCGCCGGCCAAGCCGCTCGCACGCCGCTGGCCAGCGTGGCCAACTTCGACGCCCAGTTCCGCTCTCACTTCGGCTATAACCAGCCGGCCACGCCGCTGTCGGCCATGGGCATGATCGCCGCCGCTACAGGCGACACCGCATCCAAGTACGTTGCCCGCCGCGAAACCCCGCTCTTCATCCCGGAAAACTGCACGCAGTGCATGGAGTGCATCTCCGTCTGCCCGGATACGGCTCTGCCTAATACCGCGCAGGATCTGGCAACACTGCTGCGCACGGCCATCTCCCATTACGTGGCCGACACCAACGACCGCGTCAGGCTGCTCACCGCACTGCCGGAGATTGAGCGCCAAACCCGCCAGCGCATGGTAGCCGAGATCAAGACGGGCGCGCCGCTGCCGACGATTCTCCGCGAAGTTACGGATGGCATCGACGGTCTCTCCGTGATTGCCAAAGAGCAGTTCTACTCCATTATCGAAAAAGTCCCGATGGCTTATCAGAAAGTGACAGCCATCTTCAGCTCGCCGGAGCGCAAATCGCCGGGTTCAGGCGGCATTTTTTCGATTTTTGTCAGCGATCTGTGTAAGGGCTGCGCGGCCTGCGTCACCGCTTGCGGCGACCACAACGCCCTCAAAATGGTCGCGGAAACCGAGGGAATGAATGCCGAGCACACCTCCGGCACCCACTTCCTTGACCTGCTGCCTGACACTACGCAGAAGTTCCTGGGCCTGTACAACTCGGCCAACCCGGCCGACTCGAAGACCGCGACGCTGAGAAATATGCTGATGGTGCGCTCGACCTACGACGCGCTGGTCTCCGGCGATGGCGCCTGCGCCGGCTGCGGAGAGAAGAGCGTTCTGCGCTCTATCGCCGCGGTCACCGAGGCCTATATGCGTCCCGTCTTCCACGCCAAGAGCGACCGTTTTCTGGCCAAAGCCGGCGACCTGGAAAAACGCGGCGTCGCGCGGCTCGCCGTTCTCAAGGCGCGCAACCAGGCAGAATACGATCTGCTTCGTCAGGCCATCGCGCACCTGATTCTTGGCCTGGGCGGCGAAGACGAAACGGACACCCGCACCCGCATCGCTGCCTACGAAGCTAAGAATGGCCCCATCAGCGACGCCGAGCTGGTCGAGGCCATAGCCGCCGTCCTGCTCACCGAAGCCTTCAACCACAAGAACCTGCAAGCGGTGGATGGCCGCATGGCCAACGGAATGAGCGTGATGGCGATGGCGGCGCACACCGGCTGCAACACCGTTTACGGCTCGACCGCGCCCAACAATCCCCATCCCTACCCGTGGATGAATTCGCTCTTCCAGGACGGCGTTACCGTGGGCTGGCTGATGGGCGAGAGCTTCATCGTTGATCATGCGCGGCGCTCCGTGATCCCCGAGCGGCTGGCCGACATTCTGCTCACGCGCGATGAGAATGTGATCGACGCCCAGGAGTATTACAACCTGAGCCACTTCTCCGACGCGCTGATGACCGACCAGGAAGTTGTCGAGCTGCCCAAGGTCTGGGCGGTGGGCGGCGACGGCGGCATGGGCGACATCGGCTATCAAAACATGAGCAAAGTCATGCTGCAAAACCGGCCCAACGTCAAGGTTCTGATGCTGGACACGCAGGTCTATTCGAACACTGGCGGGCAGAACTCCGACTCGACCCCCATGCTCGGCGGCGGCGACATGAACACCTTTGGCGCAGCCACGCAAGGCAAGAACACCGAGAAGAAGACGGTCGCCGAAACCTTTCTGGCTGGCCACGGCTCGCCCTTCGTCGCGCAGGTTTCGATGGCCAACGCGCCCAAGCTCTACCGCGCCATCCTTGACGGCCTGGAGTATCGCGGGACGCTGTTCATACAGGCCTTCACCACCTGCCAGCCGGAGCACGGCGTCGCCGACGATATGGCGCTCATCCAGGCCCAGCGCGTGCGCGACTCGCGTGGCGTGCCGGAGTTCGTCTTCAATCCGCGCCTCGGCGAAACCTACCAGGAGGCCCTGGACGTGAAGGGCAATCCGTCGATAGATCTGGATTGGTACGAGACCAAGAACAAGGTCACCGGCGAAACCGCGCGCTACACCGTCGCCCACTGGTGTACCACCGAAGCCCGCTTCCGCAACCATTTGAAGAAGATCAAGCCCGAAGCCGCGGCCAAGCTGATTCCGCTAGACAATATGCTGGTGCGGATTACGCAGCAGGATGTGGTCTACCGCCGCTACCTGGACCCCGCCCACCGCGCCTTCATACCCGACTTTGGCGTAACCATCACCGTTAGCGACGAAGCCGGCAATGCAACCCACTACGCCATCAGCCGCCAGTTGGTGATGTTCTGCGTAGAGCGCCGCAAGGCCTGGCGGATGCTGCAATCCAAGGCGGGAATCGTGAACAAGGAGTACGCCGCCCAGCGCGCCCTCCTCGCCGAAGTGGATGCAGGCAAGCAGCCGCTGGACGAGTTCCTGGCTCACGCCCACGAATTGCTCAAGGAACGCCTGACCGACGGCGTTCTCGCCAAAGCGTAAGGGATCAGAACACGAGGAACTGGGTGGCCCAGTAGCCTCTTGCAAAATTCC
>PLPA01000136.1 GCA_003159355.1 Acidobacteriaceae bacterium
GATGCGGAGGGGCAGAACTGGCATTGGGATCCGGCGACCGGCGGCGTGCGCTACTCCGCCACCGGCTACCACAACCCCCAATGCTCGGCCTGCTTCATCAACTCCGTTGAGGATTCGATGAGCGGCATCATGGACCTGGCCCGGACTGAGGCGATGCTCTTCAAATTCGGCTCCGGCACGGGCACGAACTTCAGTTCATTGCGTTCGAGCCACGAAGCCGTCTCCGGCGGCGGCACCGCCAGCGGCCCCTTGAGCTTCATGCGCGGGCTGGACGCCTTTGCCGGGGTCATCAAGTCCGGCGGCAAGACGCGCCGCGCCGCCAAGATGGCGATTCTGAACGTGGATCACCCGGACATTATTGATTTCATTGAGTGCAAGGCCAAGGAAGAGGCCAAAGCCCACTCGTTGATCAAGGCCGGCTACGACGGCAGCGGGCCGGATTCCGAGGCCTTTTCATCGATTTTCTTCCAGAACGCCAACAACTCCGTCCGCGTCAGCGACGAGTTCATGCGCGCCTACGAGAGCGACGGCGACTTCACCACTTACACGGTCAGAGGCCATGAGCCGGTTGCGACCTACAAGGCGCGTGAAATCATGCGCAAGATCGCCGAGGCCACCTGGCTCTGCGGCGACCCAGGAATGCAGTTCGACACCACCATCAACCGCTGGCACACCTGCAAGAACTCGGCCCGCATTTTTGCGTCGAACCCCTGCTCGGAGTATATGTTCCTGGACAACTCGGCCTGCAATCTGGCCAGCTTCAACCTGATGAAGTACGTCTCCCCGGCCGGCAACTTCGACATTCCCGCCTACCGGCACTCCATCTCGGTGGTCATCACCGCGATGGAGATTCTGGTGGACAACTCCGGCTACCCCACCGAGAAGATCGCCCGCAACTCCCACGACTACCGCCCGCTGGGCCTAGGCTACGCCAACCTGGGCGCGCTGCTGATGGCCTTTGGCCTGCCTTACGACTCGGCCGCTGGCCGCGATCTGGCCGCCGCCTTCACCGCCATTCTCAGCGGCCAGGCCTACCTGCAATCCTCCATCGTGGCCGCCAACTGCCCGTCCATCACCTCAGCCACGCCGCTGACAGCCAATGTCGATCGCCAGGGCGGCGCCTGCCCCGGCTTCTACGTCAACCGCGAGCCTTTCCTCGACGTGATCCGCATGCACCGCGCCGAGGTCAACAACATCGGCGCATCGCGCCAGAGCGGCGAGCCCTTCAATGTGCCCCAGCTTGACGCCCTCATCGACGCCAGCCGCGAATGCTGGGATATGGCCCTGGTTTACGGCGAGCGCTACGGCTATCGCAACTCCCAGACCACGGTCCTCGCGCCCACCGGCACCATCGGCTTCATGATGGACTGCGACACCACCGGCATCGAGCCTGACCTGGCCCTGGTCAAGTACAAGAAGCTGGTCGGCGGCGGCATGATCAAGATCGTCAACAACACCGTCCCCGAAGCCCTCTTCAAGCTCGGCTACTCCAGCGAGGACGTGAACGCCATCGTCAGCTACATCGACGCCACTGGCACCATCGAAGGCGCGCCCGGCATCAAGCCCGAGCATCTGGCCGTCTTCGATTGCAGCTTCAAGCCCTCCAAGGGCACCCGCTCCATCCACTATATGGGCCACATCAAGATGATGGCCGCCGCGCAGCCCTTCCTCTCCGGCGCCATCTCCAAGACCGTCAACCTGCCCCAGGAGGCCACTGTCGAGGACGTGGCCGAGGCCTACGCCGAGAGCTGGCGTCAGGGCATCAAGGCCGTGGCCATCTATCGCGACGGCTCCAAGGGCACTCAGCCGCTCAACACCAGCATGGACGACGCCAAACGCGAACCCTCGCCGCTTGACGCCGCCGGCAGCCGCGTGTTGGCCCATCTGGCTGCCGGACAGCCTGCTGCCGACGCCGACCTGAAGGCCCTGGAAGCCAAGGCAGGCGAAAAGCTGGAAGTCACCGCAAAGTCAGTCCTCCTCGCCGAGGCCGCCTTCCAGCGCGCGTTGCATGAGATCGCCAAGGCCGCCGCGGTGCCTTTCCTTCAGCCCTCGGCCGCCCTCGACTCCGCGCCGGACCCAGCCGTTCAGGACCTCAACGGCCCGCCCCGCGCCGTCCGCCACCGCTTGCAAGACGAGCGCGCCTCCATCACACACAAGTTCGCCATCGCCGGCCACGAGGGTTACGTCACCGTCGGCCTCTATCCCAACGGCCAGGTGGGCGAAATCTTCATCAAGATGGCCAAGGAAGGCTCGACCGTCTCCGGCCTGATGGACGCCTTCGCCACTTCAATTTCGATTGCCCTGCAGCACGGCGTGCCGCTCAAGGTGCTCTGCGAAAAATTCGCCCACACCCGCTTCGAGCCCTCCGGCTGGACCGGCAATCCACAGATCGGTTTCGCCAAGAGCCTCATGGACTACATCTTCCGCTGGCTCAACTTGCGCTTCCTCTCCGGCACGCAGCTCTCGCTCTTTGCCAGCCTGACTCCCCATGCCGAGCAACTGCCCGCCCCGCCCACCATGATTCCGGAGAGCGAAGCTGAGGAGGATGAAACCATCTCGCAGGGTCAAATGGCCCGGCTGGCCGAGGAGGTCGCCCGCAGGCTGAGCCAGATCAGCACTTCGGCCACGCATTTTGGCAGTGACAAAGTTGGTGGCGGCGGCATTGCGGCATCCAATGCAGCCGGCTCTTCTTCGGTTTCCGGCCTCACTCCGGAGGCGATTGCGGCTTCGGGCGCAACGACTGCTCCCAGCCTCGCCGACCGCGGCATCTTCCACGCCGCCGACGCGATGAAAGAGATGTACGAGATGGGCGACGCGCCCAGTTGCTCGGTCTGCGGCGCCATCATGGTTCGCAACGGCAGTTGCTACCGTTGCATGAGCTGCGGATCAACCAGTGGCTGCAGCTAGAGCGATTCCGCAACAGCCGGGATTCTGCTACACTAGCAGGAGCGTAATCAAGGGGAAATCGCGCCAGGCCGCGCCCCAGCGATACGCTCCTGCAACCCACGTTCGGGGAGTGGCTCAGCCTGGTAGAGCACCTGGTTCGGGACCAGGGGGTCGGAGGTTCAAATCCTCTCTCCCCGACCATTTTTTTCAATAGCTTGCAGACGAGCGATCCCGGCCTCCTGGGATGAGTCCGGGGGTTCTATTGCCGGATGGTGCGTCAATATTGGATTTTCGCCGCATCCTGGATGCAGCACCATCTACAAGAATATCTACAGTCGGAAATATGAATCCGTTTCACACGCAGACAGACGAGAAGAACACGCTGCGCATCTGTTTGAATTGACATCAGATCGGCATTTTGGCAAGGGACTGCTGGCTGATTCGTTCGGTCGGGAATATCACTGTCAACAAATGCAATTCGCAGGCGCCTCGGACGGAACCTGAGACTCCCATCAGATCAGATCAGCTCCGTCCGCCCGGTGAGACCCAGTTCCTTCACGATCTTGCCCACGTCCTGCGAGTGGTCGCGGTGGGCGATGAGCAGCGCGTCCCCGGTGTTGACGATGACCAGATTCTCGACGCCGACCAGCGCCACGAATTTGTTTGGACTGTAGACGTAGTTGTTGACCGCGTCCAGAGCCATGTGGCCCTGCGTTTCGGTCACGTTGCCCTCGGCGTCGCCGCGCAGGCGCGTCTCAATCTGGTACTCGTAGAGCGAGGCCCATGAGCCCAGATCGTTCCAACTGAACTCGGCGGGGATGCAATAGAGGTGCGATAGGCGCTCGCCCTTGGCCGAGCGCGGCTCCAGCACAGCGTAGTCCACGCTGATGTTCTCGCACTTGGGATAGAGTGCGTGGAAGACCTCGTCGAACTGCGGAGTGCCGAAAGCGGCGGCGATGGCTTCCAGCAGCGGAGCGGTCTCCGGCAGGTGCTCGCGAACCGCATTGGCCAGCGTGCGCGCCGACCACAAAAACATTCCTGAATTCCAGAAGTAGTTGCCCGCCGCGACGAACTCCTCGGCCTTGATCTGGTTGGGCTTCTCAATAAAACGCCGGACGTGCAGCGCGGAGTCGTCCCTGGTGAAGTCAGTGGTCTCGATGTAGCCGTAGCCGGTCTCGGCGCGGGTGGGTTCAATGCCCAGCACCACAATGTTGTCGCCGGCGGCGGCCACGGCGATGGCCTTTTGCAGCGCCTTGAGGAAGCGCGGCTCGTCGGCGATCACGTGGTCGGAGGGAAAGATACCCAGCACCGCGTCGGGGTTCTGGCGCTCGATCAGAAAAGCGGCCAGCCCGCAGGCGGGGGCGGTGTTGCGCGCCACCGGCTCCTGCACAATCTGCCCGGCGGGCACGCCCTCCAACTGGTCGGCGATTTCGTGGGCCAGGTACTCATTGGTAATGACCCAGATCTGCTCTGGTCCGGCGATGGGCTTGAGGCGTTCGACGGTCTGCTGGATCATGGAGCGCTCGCCGTCCAGGGCAAGAACCTGCTTGGCGTGGGCGCGGCGAGAACGAGGCCAGAAGCGTGTTCCGCTACCTCCAGCAAGTATCACAGGGCGAAAATCCATCGTCTTATCCATTGAAAGCCAATCCTACCTGAGAGAGATAACGTTTGCAAAGAGGCGAGCGAGAAAATCGCAAAAAAGGCAGCTTTGTATAAGCAATGCTGCCCTGCAATGATTAGACGTTTCCGGGGTCGCAACCGCTCCAGGGCCATTTGGCCGAAAAAATCGACCTTATCCACAATATGCGGTTTGCCCGGCGCAGTGCATGCTCTCGACGCGGTTTTCACTGCGCCACACGGCATCTGTGCCGGATACGAGCTTCGAACTCGATTCGCAATGCGGTGTTGGTTTTCGGAATATGATACAGGCGGTCAAAGATCATTAGATGCGCTGGAGAAAATTGATATATTAATATTGAGATAATCTTGGGTAGAGATACCTTTTTTATTTGCTTTCCTATCCGGATTGCAGCGTACCTGTGTCAAAACGCCGGCTTCTGGCCAAATTAGGCGTTGGCAGAGGGAATTACAAAGCTAAAGACATGTATTCAGGAGAGATCGATGAAAAAACTTGGACTTTTAGGAGTCGCCTTTGCCTTGGCTCTTGCGGCTGCGCCTATCGCTCAGGCAGATACCTACAACTTCAGCTACACCGACAGCGCGAATGGAATCACGCTGAGCGGCGACCTGACCACCGACACCAGCAATAACATCCTCAGCGTCACCAATGCCATCTACACCGACACGGCGACCGGACTTAACGGCGCAGCGACCCTGGACACCGACACGACGGATTTGAATAATGCCGATGCTAACAACGTGTTTTATCCGGCGGGAAATGCATACCTGGATTTCTACGGCATACTACTTGAAGTGGATGGGGGCTATGTCAACCTCTTCAGTGATGGTGGCTATTTGGATAACGAATATGCTCCAGCATCTGATCTCGCGAATGAAAATAACTACCAAACCACTGCTGGCGGCACCTTCACGGCAACGGATTTGAGCACCACAAGCGCCACGCCGGAGCCGTCCAGTTGGCTGCTGCTGGGCAGCGGCTTGCTGGGGTTGATCGGGATTGCTTATCACCGCAGGTCAGCATCTTCAGCCGTTTCGAGCTGGTAGACAGATTCGGGATGCAATCATGCCGGAGGGTGCAGCGATGCAGCCCCCGGCATGATTGCGTGTGCTGCGTGACGAACCTGGAAGATTTTCAATGTTTTTGCAAGGCGAGGTAGCTGGTCTCCCACCCTTGCGACAAAAACAAGAACGTCGAAGGATGGGGCACCAAGTCTTTACACAATCGCTGAAAACGCCTACGCCAGCTTGGTGAGGAACTCCGCCATCCGTCGCGTCCCTTCGTCGATATTTTGCTTGGTCACCGGGTAGGAGAGGCGAATGTGCTCGGCGGTGCCAAAGGCCTCGCCGGGCACGGTGACCACATGGGCCTCATGGAGCAGCCGCGTGGCCAGCTCCGTCGCCGTTTTTATGCCGCCCTTGCCCAGGTAGGCGCTGATGTTCGGGTAGACGTAGAAGGCGCCTTCGGGCTTGGTGCAGGTAACGCCGGGAATCGCGGTAACTTTGGTCAGCATATAATCCCGCAAATCGATGAACGCGGCGCGGAACTCCTTGACGCACTCCTGCGAGCTGGTCAGAGCTGCGACGGCGGCTTTCTGCACAAAGCTGGTGGCATTCGAGGTGCTCTGCGATTGCAGCTTGCTGAGATTGGCCGTCACGGCCTTGGGGGCCAGCGCGAAACCCGCCCGCCAGCCGGTCATCGCATAGGTCTTGGAGAGCGAGCCGAGGATAACAATGTGATCCTTGGCCCAGGTGAACGAGCCGCCGCTGACCGGCTTGCCGGCATAGTTCAGGTAGGCGTAGCACTCATCAAGCAGCAGAAAAATCCCGCGCTCGTGGGCCAGATGAACGATGCGCTCCAGATCCTCGGCGGAGACTACCGAGCCGGAGGGGTTCGACGGCGTATTGAGGATGATCGCCTTTGTCTTTGGCGTGATGGCCTTCTCAATGGCGTCCGCAGTGACGCGGAAGTTCTCCGCCTCCTGGGTTTCCAGTAAAACGACCTTGCCGCCGGCGTACTGGATGATGTCCTTGAAGCTGACCCANNATCACCTCGTCGCCGTGATCGACAAGGATTTGGACGGTGTTGAAGAGCGCCAGCTTGCCGCCGGTGGTGAAAATGGCCTCGTCGATCGCGTAGTCGGAGCCGAAGTCGGCGGCGTGGCGATCGACGATGGCCTTGCGCACGTCGGGAATGCCGGGCACGACGGTGTAGCGCGAGAAGTTGGCCTCGATGGCGGCAATGGCCGCGTCCTTGATGTGCCGAGGCGTAGGGAAATGCGGCTCGCCGGCGCCGAAATCGACGAGATTGGCGCCCTGGGCGCGCAGTTTGGCGGCCTCCGCGGCCACGGCCATGGTTGCGGAGACCTCAATCCGGCCGATCCGGTCGGCAAAAATCTTGGGAGAAGAGCTTGCGGTCGTCATCATACTTCTATTTTTACAGATTTTTGGGCGGGGGCAAAATCGTTTCGGGGAAAAAGTCTATGAGCCTTTCTGGCGTGTCCAAAAACAGCTTTCCAAGTAGTGCTGGCCGCTGCTTCTCCAGCGTCTACCACAACTCAGCTGCCAATCACCTCAGGCGGCCAGCCTTTATCCATGGTAGGCGAGGCAGCATGAATCTATCTGAGCTCTGGCCCTCAACCATTCTGGCAAGACAAGCGGCGCTCACGCACCGCCCGGGGTTGGTGCGCCTTGACAAACCTGCGTCTTTATCGAGAGCCACACGCCATCGGCGCGCGATAGAATTCAGGCTGAACACCTGAGCCTGGGAGGAACACGATGAAGACACGTCTAGCTGCGCTGCTGGCGATTGCATTGGCCATGGCCGTTCTGCCCGCACGGGCAGAGAAGCCGCTGAAGGATTACAGCTTCATCCGCGGTGTCAATTACGGCATGAACGGCGACCAGGCGGTGCTGGAACGGGATCTTGGCTACGCCAAGCGAATCAACCTGAACAGTACGCGCATCTGGCTCGGCTATCGGTTCTACGAAAGGGATCCGCAGGCCTTCATCGCGCGGCTGAAGAACTTCATCCAGACCTCGCACCGGATGGGCTTCACCACCATGCCCATTCTCTGGAATGGAAATGACATCGATCCGGCGACACTGAAGCCCGAGTTCCGTCCGCGGGGCGATGCCTATGTCAAGGCCGTCGTCGAGGCCGTCAAGGACGAGCCGGGCCTGCTGATGTGGGACATCATGAACGAGCCGGTGACCAATGATTACGTCATGAAGGCGACAGGCGAAGAGAAGCAGCAGCACATCGCCGAGATCACCGAGTTCGTCCGCTACTACCTGACCTACGTTCGCAAACTGGACCCGGTGAACGCGCTCACGGTAGGGTATGAGTTCTCAAGCCAACTGGACGTCGCGGCGGACCTGGAGGACGTGATCAGCTTCCACGACTACACCGTGCGCCGGTCCACGATCGAACACGCATACAGCGTGGCCGAGGAGGTCGCCAAAAAGTACAACAAGCCCATCCTGAACACCGAGACCGGCTGCATCGGCCGCGCCAATCCATACGACCTGGTGCTGGAGATTGCCGCCGAGCACAAGACGGGCTGGTATCTGTTCGAACTGATGATTCAGGGATACTGGGGCGAGATTCACGGTATCTTCTATCCGGATGGCACAGTGCGCGATCCTTCGACCGTCGCGGCCATCATGGGCTTTTACAGAAACCGCGACTTGAACACGATCATCAAGCCGGCGCCGAACCGGGAGGGCCAGGCAGAAAAGGCGCTCAAGGAGTTGGAAGAGGCTCTGAATATGAAAGATGACCACCCTGTCTTCGGCGCCAGCCTTCATGGGGCCGCGCAGACGGACAAGATTCTGGATGCCGCGGAAGAGGCGGCGAACCTGCTGGAAGCCGCCGAGATGGTTCCCATGTATGTGCCTCCGACCGCGCAGATACGCTATTGGCGCGAGCAGCCGCCCGAAAAGCGCGACCGGGAGGCGATCCGCAAATTCGCCTATGAACTGGGTCAGGAACTGAAAAAGAACTGCCAGATCTACTAAGATACGGGCGGCGTGAGCTTGTTGCCCGCGCCGCCGAAGGAGAATAGGCTGATCTTCTTTAGAACTCCGCGCGGAGTGAGATTTGACCGGTACGCGCACCGCCGAAGTCAGAGCTGATACTGCTGGAGATGAGTCCGAAGCTCGGCGAACTCAGGTTCATGTTGGGATCGCCGAGGTTGGTGTGGTTGAGCACGTTGGTAAACGTGCCTTCCGCCTTCACCCTGAAGCGATCGGTGAGCAGGAAGGCCTTGCTCAGGCCGGAGGAGAGGTTGAAGAGGCCAGGGCCTGGGACCGAGCCAACCTGGCTGTTGCCGAAGCGGCCGATGGGCAGCGGAGCCGGGCCATTCGCTTTGAAGGTTCCATTCAACTGCGGAGTGTAGCCCGAGCCGGTGGTGCAGGGATTGCCGGCCGTCCAGGTGGAGTCGCCGGGGCAGGCAAAGGCGGCGGCGTTGATCCAGTTGAGACGGTTCTTGCCGGATGGGCTAAGGCTGGCGCTGGCGACGCGGTCGGCGTGCTGATTGCGATGGCCGCCGTCGAACTCGCCGGTACCATTGCCATACGAACCGTCCAGCCCCGAACCGGTGCCGGAGGGATCGCCCTGTCCATCCGGGAAGTACGGCGTTTCAAAGGGGCCGGTCTGCGCGGTGAGGATGGAGGAGAAGCGCCATCCGCCGACGATCAGGTCAGCGGCGCGGGGGATATTTGCGCCGAATTGCTTGCCGCGTCCGAAGGGCAGGTCATAGAGCAGGGTGGTGTTCCAGCGCAACCGGCGGGTGCCATAGACATTGCCGAAGTCCACATGGCGGTCGAGGATCGAGGTGGCGCGCTGGCCGCCGCCTTCACCGCCGAAGCCGGAACCGGCTGGTCCCTGGTTGTCGGCCAGCGCTTTGGCCCAGGTAAAGCCGGAATGGTATTCGAGGCCATTTTGCAGCCGGTGGCTGGCTTCCAACTGGAGCGAGTTGTACTTCTCGTTGGCGCCGGTGGCGCGGGTGTTGATGCGGCCCCAGTTGGGGAAGAGGCGGCTGCTAATGGGCGCGTTGAAGGCCGAGACGGTGGTGGAGAAGGGAAGTGTATTCTCATCCGGCGCCCAGACCAGTTGATGGGTCTCGGAGCCGATGTAGGAGATGCGCGCCGCGTAGCCGGAGCCGAAGTCGTGGTCGATGCTCAGCGACCACTGTTCGGTGTAGGGGTCCTTCCAGTTGGTGCTGTTGGCGGTGCCAAAGTAGTCCTGGCCGTAGTTGGTGGTGCCGCCCGCGCTGCCAGCGCCCGCGTAGATCGCCGGCCACTGGTAGCCGATGGCGTTGGTGGCGGGGTTGTAGGAGTTCTGATACTGCTCGGTCTGCGCCTGCACGGTTCCGGTGAGGGAGTAGAAGCTGGAGCCTAGCATATTGATGTTGTATAGACCCATGCCGCCGCGAATCGCCCACTTGTCGTTAGCGAAGGGACGGTAGGCAAAGCCCAGCCGGGGCATGAAGCGCAGGTGCGGATACTTCTTGAGTCCCACCGGGTAGCCTGCCGCATCGTTGCCGACCACCTGCATACAGGGAGCGCCGTTGACGGTGGCAGTATTGGTGGCGGTCACGCCGTCCGGATCGCAGGCGTTGGCGCTGGCCAGGAAGGACTGGGCCAGCAGAGCCTGCTTGCCGGTGGGATAGATGACCCGGCCGGCGCCAGGCACGCTGGGATCGAAGTTGCCAATGTCGCCGTACTTGTCGTAGTAGCCGGGATGCAGCTCATAGCGAACGCCGTAGGAGAGCGTCAGGCGCGAGTTGAGCCGCCAGTCGTCCTGGCCGTAGAAGTGGTAGTGTGCGGAAATGCCGTCGTTGTCCTGCTTGACCACATCGTAGAAGGTTTCATAGGGAATGCCCAGCAGGAAGTCGGCGAAATCGACGCCAGTGAACATACCGGCGCTGCCCTTGGTGTTGAACTGATAGGTGCCGTAGTTGTCCGAGCCGTTGAAGCCCAGCGGGGTAATCGCCTCCAGGGTTTGGATGTTGAGGCCGAATTTGAAGGTGTGCCTGCCCTTGGTCCAGATCAGCACGTCGCTGTAGTCGTAGGTGTTGGACTTGGTCAGGCTGGTGAGGCGGTCGGCTTTGAGGCTCTGGATATTGTTGAAGTCCATCTCCGGAATGCCGTTGTAGAAGAGATTCTGCAATCCCTGCCAATTCTGCGCGGTTGTCCAGGCCGCGCCATTGAAGCTGTCGCTCTGGCCGTTGGTGTAAAGCGTGTAGCCGAAGCCGCCTTCGTTGATCAGGTTCGGCGTGATTGTCCAGTTGGTGTCGATCTTGAGCGCCCGGTTCTGGCTGGTGTTGAGCGCCGAGGGAACCAGCAACTCCTCGGGCTGGCTGGTGGGGAAGTTCTTCCAGGTGAACTTGCCCCAGATGAGGAACTTCTGGTTGGAGCCGAAGTACTGGTCGCCGCGCACGTCGAACTGGTTGGAATGGCCGCTGGCGTCCACATTGGCCTGATAGTTTGCGACGCCGTCATCGGTGTAGGCCGTTGGATCGCCGATATTCGGGTCAGGATAGAACTGCTTGAGGGTGCTGACGGCGATGGCGCTGAGCGGCGATGTAATCTTCGTGCCGTAGCTCGCGCCAGTGAAGGGATTGTTCAGGGCGGTGAAGCCGGTCGAGGTGTACTTGGAGAAGTCGCCGCTCTTCATCAGCGTGCTGGGCACTTTCTCGTTGATGGTCTGTTGTGCCGGATGACGCCAGCCCTCGTAAGCCCCGAAAAAGAAGCTCTTGCTGTGGCCGTTATAGAAATGCGGGATGACAACCGGGCCGCTGACGCTGCCGCCAAAGGTGTTGCCGGTGACGCTGGGCTTGGTCTTGGTGGTTGGGTAGGTGTAGGCGATGGCATCGAACGACGAGTTCTGGTAATACCAGAATCCCGAGCCGTGCAGCGTGTTGGAGCCGCCCTTGGTGGTGACGACGACCTGGCCTGGGTTGCCGAACTCGGCATTGGCCAGCACGCCGTCAGCGCGAATCTCGGAGATCGACTCGGTCGAGGGGAAGGCGTCGCCGATGAAGTTGCCGCCGGTGGCGCTCTTGGTGGTCACGCCGTCGATGGTGACATCCACCTGGTAGGGAAGCGCGCCTTGCAGCGAGATGCCGGAGGCGTCGGCCTGCATGCCGGGCAAGGTTCCCAGGATCGCCGAGGCACTGGTGCCGCTGAAGCTGGCGCGGGTATTGACGGGAAGATTGTCCGCATCATCGGTGGTGAAGATGCCGCTGATGGTGGGCGTGTCGGTCTCGATGGCGCTCACCGAGTCGCCGTTGACACGGACATCCTGCTGGACCCGGCCAATATCGAGCGTTACGTCCAGGCGAAGGTTTTGGCGAACGCTCAGAACAACGTCCGTTGCCGACCACTTCAGAAAGTTAGGAGCGGAAACCTCCACCGTGTAGCGGCCGGCTTTTGCATCGACAAACCGGAAGTCGCCCACATCATTGGTCTTTACGGTGCGGACCGTGCCCTCATCCGTGTTGGTCAATTTGACGGTTGCGCCCGGAACAACGGCGCCCGTCGTGTCTTTGACAACGCCGATAATCGCGCCCTGGGTGGCTTGCGCCCAACCGTGCGAGCAGGACAACGCGAGCGCCGCCATCAAGCAGAGGGTTACGAATGGACCGCGCTGAATTCGCTGCCAGAGAAGATATGCCTGGTTATTCATAAATCACAGCCTCCGAAATTGCATCAGTTGAGTTGCCAGAGAAAGAGGATGGGGGACGTGAAGTCAATCGCCTGTATGTAACCAGCACAGAATGACTTATGCAAAAGCGGCAATGGACACACACGTCATCCGGGCAGACTTCCTGCGCAAGACAATTTACTCTCTGCCTGGAATAAGTGTTTATAGACAATCCCCCACTGCCGGCCGCCCTCCTGTGCATTGAATCCAAAGGAGCAGCGACGCTTTCAGGCTAGGGTGATTAAGTTACAGTGCTATCAATCTGGAGTTACAAAACTAAGAAATCAATCGTCGTCTTTATGCTTATGAAACTTGCCCGCGGATTTCTCAACCTCTTTGCGGATCTGGTCGGCGTCGTCCATATCGCGCAGAGCCGCTGCCTCTTCCTTCGTCTTCGGCTTGGCGAAGCGCGCCTTGGCAGGCACGAAGACTTTGGGATCCGCCGGCTGCGGCACAAACGGTTCCAGATGCGGCCGCTCCGAGAAGATGCCTGTGATCTCGCCGGCCAGCGCATCCTCCAGATTCATCGGGCTCAGACCCAGCAGCTCGTCGATGGTGCGTGTAATGGAACCCATGCTGGTGTGCTGGTGCGAAACCGCGCCCGGTTTGACCCATGGGCTGGCCACCAGCAAAATGCTGCGATGAGCATCCATGTGGTCTACCCCTCCCTGGGCATCGTCTTCGGTCACAAACAGTGCGGAGTCCTTCCAGATCGCCGTCTTCGTCAGAAAGGCCACGATCCGGCCCAGCGCCAGATCGTTGTCGGCGACAAACGAGGCGCGGTAGGAGTATCCATCTGCTGGGCGCGGGGCGGCCGTGTGGTCGTTGGGCAGGCGAATCACAATCAGCGCGGGAACCTTGCCGCGGGCCAGTTTCCGCCGGAAGTCGCGCTCGAACTCCGTGGCCCGAAACTGGTCGGGAATGCCCAGGTTGAAGGTGGGGTAACGGCGGTCACTGAACTCGAAGACAGGCCGGGGCGCAGGCGCGTTGAGAAAGAGCCGATGGCCCTCCGGCGCGGAGCCGTCCATCTCGTCGCTGCCTTCCAATTCAATGCCTTCGCCGTAGTTCAGCACCTGCCGGCCGCCCGCCACAATATGCTCCCACAGCGAGCCAAACTGCGGCTCATCTTCCGGCATGGGGGCATCCGCGCCGCCAAAGAGCGCTCTGCGGCCCGGTTGGGGCGCGCCGGCAAACTCCTTGCGACGGCCACCGTAATTCGAGGTCCAGGCAGTATTGAAAAAAGGTGTGGGATTGATGCCCATCACCCAGCGGTGCCCATCTGCCGACACGTCGCTATCGACGAAGAAGTTGTCGCTCATGGCGAATTGGCCAACCAGCGCGTGCAGGTTGGGGGTCACCTTGAGGTGGGTTGCGGATTGCCGCTCTTCCGCCCAGCCGTCCAGGCCGTAGCGGGCAAGCGCCGGATCGCCGTTGGCGCCTGCCACGTCGCCAAGCACCTCGTCATACGTGCGGTTTTCCCTCACTACTAAAAAGCAATGCTTCAGCCGGGGCAGCGGCGAACGGTTGGCAACAGCCGCCAGGTTGGACTCCAGCACCGTCTGGGTCAGATGCTCGGCCGGAGGGAGGTTGCGAAGCGAAATGACGCTCAGGCTGCCGTACTCAAGCGATCCAATGTAACTGGGAGCGTTCGGATTGTGCTGCTTGCCACCGTTTGGTCCCGCGCCCTTCCCCTTGGTGTTCACCACGTAGAGAGTCTCTCCATCAGGCGAGAGATCCACGGCGGAGGGATTCCAGCCCACAGGAATCTGCTCAATGAGTTTCATCGACACGATATCCACTACGCCGACGGCATTGATGCCCGCCTCGGCCACATACAGGCGGCCGTCGCGCGCCACGACTCCGCTGGGCATGACGCCGCGCAACGGGCGGCCCTCGCTGTCTTGAAAGCGCTTTCCGGTAAAGGGAGAAAGCGCCACCTGGGCCAGCAGCCGGCTTCCATCCGTGCTCACTTTGACCACAGCATCTTCGTGCGTCAGAGCCACATAGACTGCATCTACTTCCGCCGCCACTCCACTGGGAGCCGCGCCGCCCAGGGTTTGGCCGCTGACCTCGGTAATCCTGGTTCCCAATCGAAGTTTGGCCGTAACAGCGGGGTGATCGCGCTTCCGCACATCGTAGGTCCAGAGCGAACTGCCCATGTCGGAGTTCTCGTCGCCCAAGCCGGGAATCCGCCTGCCCTCGACAACCACTCCCTCGCGCGCCTCCCTGGACGGATAGCCGAAGGGCGGAAAATGCAACCCTGTGGCCAGCGGTTCCTTCGCACTGGCCCCAGGAACAGCAGTGTACTCAAACAGTCCCGTATTGGTGACATAGAGCCGTGATCCATCCGGAGAGAGAGCGAGTCCAAAAGGGTAACGCCCGGTCGGAATCGAGGCGATCCGCTCCATCTTCGCCGCGTCCACCAACACCACTCGCCAATTGCCCTGGTCGAGCGCGTAAAGCGTCTTGCCGTCGGCGGAAACAACCAATGTCGCGGCAAAGCTGCCTTCAAACTCGCCCCCCGCTGTACTGGAAGCCGCCACCTCCCCATTCAGAGAAACCTCACCGGCAGGCTGCCAATCACTGGTTCGATAGGCTCGAATCTTTCCCGAGTCCCCGGTGGCGACGTAAAGTAACGCTCCGTCAGGCGAGTAGGCAAGCCCCGCATGGACCTCCACCGCTGGATCGTTGCCGGCGCCGGCAGGCATGCGCCGCACCGCCGGAGTGGATCCAGACGGCTGATCGATTACATTCAGAGCAAAGGGAAACCCGATCGAAGGCACGGCAATCTCCGCGCCATCCGCACGCACCGCCAGAGCAAATGGGTAAGGCGCCAGCGGAATCCAGTTGCCCTCCGGATGGATTGCGCGGCCATTGGGCAACACGGCGCTGACCCCGGTCTGCGCTGACGCAACCGAACCCGGCAGTAGTGCCGCGGCACAGAGAATCAATGGAAGCAACCAACGTAGAATCATCTTCTTCAATATGCAGATTGTAGATGAATTCTATGTTACAATGGAATGAAAACCGTCTCCGCCGTGTAAACAAACCGATCAACAACAATCTGAAAATAGACTACGAAAAACAAGATAAGGAACCTTTGATTAAGTCATCCAACTGCACCGTGCTTGCATCTGATAGCATATTGATGGAGGTTGCGATGCGCCAGATTTCATTTGCCTGCCAGCCGAGTTTTGAATAGCATGCGCGGCCCAGCCGCCGGGAGCAGATTTTGCTGACGATGGAGTCGGTAGTTCCTGGTGAGAGTTGGAAGCGCTGATCAGCCGTATTATCCCAAGGCGTGCAACGGCCGCCAGCCTGTGGGCTTGTCGATCATGCTGCGCATTTACTTTTATGCAGCACTGGTTCAATCTCTCCGATCCCGGCGGCGATCATGTCGGGATCGGAAAGAGTTGCGGCGTCCTCCAGGCTGTCGTCCTTGAGCCAGAAAAGTCCAGGTTTACTTTGTCGCGTTTGGCCAGGTCGTCAAAGATTATCTTTGCCTGAATCGGTGTCCCGCTGATTGAGTCCTTAAAGTTCTG
>PLPA01000029.1 GCA_003159355.1 Acidobacteriaceae bacterium
ATCTATCTTGATACTGCTCTAAGGAAAAAACAAATGCAAAGACAAAAACCTTGACAACCCCAGCCGTCTCATAGAAGGCCCGGGCCTTTGCCTTTTTCCTCGTATTCAGAGCGAATACAACTGTACAGGCTGCGGAAAAACCCCTGATTCCGGGTAATATGTGCGAAAATCGTCCCTCCGTGGCTAAAGCCACGACTGATTCTAATGGCTTTACACGGGGGTTAAAACCCCCGTCTCCCTCCGAATTGAGTTTTTCCGCAGCCTGTGTAGTACTAAAACGCGTTGGGGAAGCCTGTTGGGCTTCCCCAAAGCTTCTTGGCGATCAGATATCCGCAAACTCGATTGCAGGATTTAATCGCTTGCTTGAAATAGCTATCCTCGACAGACTCCTAGGCTGGCTCCGCTGTTGCAGCAGTCAGAGTGAAATCCACAGAAGACACGCCCAGGCGCGGATGCTTGGCAGTCAGTCGAACCTTGCCCGCCTGTTCGCCGGCCCGAATCCAGACAGCGCCTGCGCCGCCAACCAGCGAGAATGGATTGTCGCCAATCAGTTTTGCTGGACCTTCCAGCGCGAAAATCACCGGATCGTCGGCATAGGTTCGCTGTGCGCCGAACTCGTCCGTTACGCGCAGGACGACGCGGGTTGTATCGCTGCCGTCTGCGAGGAGCGCATGATCGTCGGCCAGCAGAACGAACTTTCGATCCACTCCACGGCCCGACATCGACTTGGAAATAACCAGCTTGCCGTCCAAGTATCCATCGATACGCAAATCGCCCCATTTGGCAGTGATCTTGCTCGCGTCGACAACGAAGGGAGGATATTGCAGATGACTGAACTCCGTCCGATCCGGATCAACCTCGATGCATGGCGTCCACGGGTTTGCTTCGACGCTGCCGGCCCGCGTGAAGATCTTCAGGTGATCGCAGTTGGAGCAGATCACCGCCTTGGTGAAACCGATGGACTCATCGCTCGCCGCCCAGTGGAATGCGGGCTCAAGCACAATTTCCTCTAACGGGTCACACTGCGACTTGTAGAAGCCCGCTGCGGGTTTGGGCTCACGGAAGATGTCCGTTACGCCGTGATAACAGATGCGGTCGCCAGCGCCGAAGTTGGAATGCGTGTTATAGTCGAATGCGCACCAGCCGATTCCGCCAGCATATTGGGAATCGGACGCCAGTTGATCATGGATCCGCGCATGACGCAAAGTGTGCTCCCGCTGCCGTTCGTTGTCGTCGGTTGTCTTGGTAGGGAAGGTATGACCAACAAACTCGGTATTCAGGTAGCGCGGATGGTTGGGCTTCTTCAAGGGGAAGCCAAAGTCGTTCACCGTAAAGACGTCTTCAAGAAGCTCGGACTCCTGGAAGTTGCGGATGCCGCCTGTCTGCCGGGTATCGTCGAGTGCGTGCGCCAGTGCATTGGTCCGCGTATAGAAGTCGTGATCGTCTTTCGACTCGTTGATGCGCACTCCCCACAGAATGATGGATGGGTGGTTCCAGTCGCGGCGTATCATCCGGCCAACGTTGTCGATGGACACCAGTTTCCATGGCTCGTCGCCAATATGCTGCCAGCCCGGGATCTCCTCCAGAACCAGCAGGCCGATTTCGTCGCAGCAATCCAGAAAATGCCGCGACTGCGGGTAGTGGGAGGTGCGGACAATATTGCAGTGAAGGTCGTTGCGCAGAATCGTGGCATCCTTGCGCTGCACACGCGCCGGCATGGCCTGGCCGACAAACGGGAAGGTCTGATGACGATCGAGTCCGCGCAACTTGACGATTGTTCCATTCAAAGAGAAGCCATGGTCGGTGAAAGTTGCCTCGCGGAAACCGACGCGGCGTGTATCCTCATCGATTACCAGGCCAGCGGCAAGCAGCTTGACATGCACCGTGTAGAGCTTTGGCTGCTGCAAGTTCCAGAGATGAATGTTGCTCAGATGAGTGAACGAAACGGTATGGCGCGCTGGATCGTTCCTTGTCTCCGTGCTAGCATAGACAGCTCCAGCGGTTTCCGGATAGATGGCGTCAGAGGCATCAGGCGAAACGGACGGTATGCGCGTGACCGGACTCGCCTCTTTGGCAATGACCTGATCACCATCGCGAAGTTCGACTTCAAGCGAAAGCCGGGAATCTGCCGTGGGCAGGCCAGCCAGGAAACAATCCACATCCAGCGCCGGAGAACCGCTCAACACATTTTTGGGGTGGGCAAATATGTTATCGACGTAGGTAGTCGGGACGACACGCAGCGCCACCTCCCGATAAATTCCGCCAAAGGTAAGGTAGTCGATTTCGTTGCCAAAAGGAGGGATGTCCGCGCGTTCGGTCGAGTCCACCTGCACCGTAAGAACATTGTCCGCATCCTGACGCAGGTGGGATGTGAGCTCAAACGAAAAGGGAGTAAATCCGCCCTTGTATTCGCCCAGACGGATGCCGTTGATCCACACGGTTGAGGCGGTCATCACGCCCTCAAAATCGACAAAGACGCGCTTTCCCGCTGCGCCGCGCGGAAACTTGAAGCGGCGGCGATAGGTGGAGACAAAGCTGTAATCGTTCTCGTCGAAGCTGTGCCAAGGCAGCGCAACATTGGCATGGGGAATGACAACCTTCTCGAAGGTTGAATCGTTGAAGTCGGGCGATTGCGCACCATCCACCTTGGCCGGATGAAAACGCCAATCGCGGTTGATTGGCAGTACGGAGCGGCCTGCGGCTATCGGTGCCTCTGCGAACGCCGAAGCTGCGGGCAGGGAGGCTACAGCCAAAAGCGAGCCTGTCGTTTTTATGAAATCGCGTCTGTCCATCAGTCATGTTCCTTTCAAATAGCAGTTGTGGTCGAGACTATGAAAAAGTGTGGGTTAGTCAGGCTGCAATATGCAGCCGGAAGCCTGCGTACCAGATGCAAAAGGCCTGTTCCAGGGTTGCATTCAGTACATGCACTCGCAGGGTAGGAAACGGCTGAACGGTGAACCTGTTCCAGCGCATCTGCTGCTTCTTGACCATTCGTTTTGCGATGATTTTGTTGACCATGGGTTCGACCCATCCTGTGGCAATCGGCTGATTGGCACGGAAACGCTGGCTGTAATTCGGCAATGAATCTCGGTTGGTGTTCAGATACACCACCAAGTAGCGAAGCGCACCGCTCAAGCGGGCAAGAGCGGGGGCCTCGCGCGTTCGGCTGGGTGTGAGCCAGACTTGCACCGACTGTAAATAGCGAAGACCTTTCGCCGCCTTGCCGTTCCATATGCACCACTTCGCTCGATCAATTCTACTTGTTAGCACAATTTCGCCGGGGGAAAATCTGTTGCTGGCTCAATCCCCGCGCCACCTGAATTACATACTGAAAGCGCATGGCCAAGTGAAACCAGTCCAGGGTATGCGTAGAATTGGGAGCGACGTCTCTTTGTATGGCGCCCAACCCGGTATCTCTGTCCGGCATTCGTCTTCGCCGAGGCGGGCAGCAATTCGCCCAGGAAATCGGCCACTTTGCCAAACGGCATTAGTGCGGCCGGTTTAGGCGTCAGATACCGCAACTCTGGAGAGGTTGGGTTTCCCCCAGTTGCGAGGCTCGAAAACGTCTCACTCTCCGCGCCTCGACATTTGCAGCCCCAAACCCACCGTAGGCTTCGCATCTGCCGTTCTCAACAGCGACCACCCCACTCTTTTTCATAATCTCAGGGCGCAGCGTTTCCGCTGCGCCCCTTTGCTAGTGGTTCAGTGTGAAGGTTAGAAAGTGAACTTGGCGCTAGCCTGGCCAATACGGCTAGCCTCATTACCCCCCGAGGTGATCTGACCGAACGTTCCATCCGTCGGTGTATTGTCGGGGTTTCCGAAGCTCGCGTGGTTGAAGGTGTTGAACAGCTCGAAGCGGAGCTGCAGCTTGTAACGCTCGCGGTAGCTGATGTTTTTGCTGAACGCAGAGTCGGCAAAGTTCACATCCGGACCGCGGAAGATATTGCGTCCGGAGTTACCGAAGGTTCCCACCGCGTTTGTTGTGAAAGCTTTCGTGTTGAAATACTGCTTCAGCCACGTTGACCTGCTGCCGTTATGCGACCATGCGGGCTGGCTGGCAACAACATCGGCACGATCTCCGCCTTGCAGTGATCCCGAATTGTTATTTCCGTTGCCGCCATTGATACCGAACGGCTTGCCGGACTCCAAGGTGTAGATGCTGCTGATCTCCCAAGTGCCAAAGATATGCTTGGCAATCCGGTTCAGGCCGTTCAACGCAGGAGTCTGGTAAGTAAAATTGGTTACCGAGATAAGGGGAACATTCAGGTCTGAGATGCCCTTATTCCATTTGATGTTGAAGGGATCGGGAAGGCCGCTGGCGAAGGAAATGTTGCCCGAAGACGCTAGATCCTCAACCTTGGACCAAGTGAAGTTGGACTGGAAGGACAGACCATGGAATGAACGCTGCTCAAGCCCAACCTGCAGGGAGTGATACGGCGAAGTTCCAATGCTCGAGTCGACAAGAATAGTGCCAAAGTTGCTGTTAGGGCGAACACCAGAAGCCTCGCCCGCACCCACACCGGCTGCATTGGCGTCGACAATATCTGCCTGGTGATACGACTGGCTTCCAACATAAGCGAGATGCAGCGCAAGAGCGTGCGTCAACTGCTGCTCAATGGAGAAGTTCCAGCTTTCGGTGATGCCCAGCTTGAAGTCCTTGGAGAATGTTGCCTGAAGGCCAACTGGCGTGACAATGGGAGAATTCTGCGCAGGCTTGTAATTCAATGAAGCAAAGTTGCCCGACGCAAATTGATCGCCGCCAGTAAAGCTGTTCCAGGGAGCATCGAACTTGACCTGTTGACTCGGTGTCGGCGTGTTGTCAACGACAGCAGCTGGGTTGCTATAGAGAGTGAAAGTCGGGCTGAAGGGGGCAATGTCCGCGCTGTGGTTATAGGCGGAGTACGGCAGCGGCCCAGTAAACAGACCGAAGCCCGCGCGGAAGGAGGTATGCGGCATCGACTTGGGCTGATAGCTCAGACCAAGGCGCGGTTCCCAGTAGCCGTAGCTAGTCGGCATCAAGGCTTTGTTCAGCCCTTGGTCCCCAGGGAAAATCTCTCCCACGGGAGCGTTGGGGAACATGGTGCTCTGCTGTCCTGCACGGAAGGATGCGCCACGGCCGCCGGTGGTGTTGGGAGGCGTGTTCGGATCCCAGCGCAAACCTGCGGTAAAGGTGAGGTTGTGCTTCACGCGGTACTGATCCTGCCCGTAGATTCCGAGCATCCAACCCTTGACGCTGGCGATTTCTCCGCCGCCCTGCATATAGCTGTGCACATTGCCGGTCAGGAAGTCAGCCAGGCCGTAACCCGTCCACGAGCTATCGAAATTGATGATAGGCGTAGCCGGATAATCGGTGTTTTCCTGTGCAAACTGGTGTACCAGATCAACGCCGACAGAGATCGTGTGATTTCCAATGGATTTCGTCAATGCATCCGACAAGCCATAGGTTGTCCTTCTCTCGCCGGTAGGCTCGTACCAGCTCCCCGAGAATCCGCCGCTGATGGTAAATCCTTCAGTGTAGCAATGGCCCGCCTTCTCGGTCACTGCGATGTATTTAGACATACAGATCGGGGATCCGGTTGTATCCAGTTCCTGACCAACCTGCAACACATCCATCTGGGTCCAATACGCGTTGACGGTATTGACCGTGGTGTCGTTGATCATCCAAGTATGGCCGAGGACTTCGTTGTAGAACTCGCCCGTTTTGCCAGCAGAAACAGCCATGATGTTGCCCTTGATGGCCGAGCCGGTGTTGTCGAAGTACTCGATGAAGCTGCGCTGGAAGATGCGTTGTTTGTCGTTGATGGTGTAATCCAGGCGCGTCGTGAACTGCTTGAAGTTGTACAGGGTCGGCGAGCCGGGGTACTGGGTATAGCCAGGATTGCTGGCGTTATCCGTGCCTACGGGCATGGTCGCTTTTGCGAACTTGACCGCCGCGGCATTGAGGAGCGTGGGGTCAATCTTGTTATTGACAAAAAGATTGTCCGGTCCATTGATGGTTTTGCCCGCCAGCAGGGCTGCTGGTGCGGTAAAATCGCCCCCCAACATGGCTTCCGTCGGGAAGTTGGCGAACTGGTTGGTTGCCTGCTCGCTGTTGCGCTCGTACTGATAGTTGGCGAAGAAGAAGAACTTGTCCCTCAGGACAGGTCCGCCAACATAGCCGCCCACGGTGTTCCTGTGCAGCGGATCAACAGTTTTGCCCCAGTAGTCCGCGGCATTCAGCATACTGTTGCGAATAAATTCAAAGGCGCCGCCATGGAACTGGTTTGCGCCGGACTTGGTTTGAATGCTGACGACTGCGCCAGGCGCAAAGCCATAGTGCGCATCGAAGTTGTTGGTGATGACGCGGAATTCCTGCGTGGCATCGGGATTCGGAAAAGGAGCAGCCAGCGCCATGTAGGTATCCATGTTGGGTGCACCATCGAGCATATAGTAGGTGCTGCCCTGGCGTCCGCCGCCAGCCGATGCGCCGGATTCATCGGGCATCGTTGTTTCGCCCTGAAGCGTTCCGCCGCCCGTATTGATGACGTTGACAACGCCCGAACTCAACATAACCAGGTTGGACGGATTTCTTCCGTTCAAAGGAAGCTCTCGAACTGCATCCTCGCCAACTGTCGTGCCAATTTCTGCGGTGGTCGTGTTGATCAGTTCAGCATCGGCAGTCACAGTGACGATTTCCTGTATATCGCCCACTTTCAGGACGATATTCAGGGTAGCAGCCTGTCCGACCGTCAAGGTAATGCCCGTTTGGATAATCTTGTTGAAGCCCTTCTTTTCCACCGAAATTTTGTAGGAACCGGGGTTGAGGGGGGCTACCAGATAGACGCCAGATGTATTGGTTTCTGCTGTTTGGGTAGCGTTGGTAGCGGTGTTTTGCACTTGGATCAGCACTCCGGGGAGCACTGCTCCGCTCGAGTCCGTGATCTCTCCGGTCAGGCTAGCGTTTGTCACCTGAGCGAAAGTCATCGGGCATATGGCGAAAAGGCAGAGCAGGACTGGAACGAACATCCTGATACCGAATTTCAAATTCCTCATGTAAGCCTCCAGATTAAAGTCTTCGTCTTGGGATCCCGCCGTCGAAGAGCCTTCGCGGCGCAATCCTACCTGTACAGCACTGCCGAGTTAAGTAAACGTTTACGCGCAATGCCAAGCCTTTTACAACACACGGTATTACAACACACTGTAAACGTTTTCATCTTTCGACCAGCGCAACTCTATGTCATCGCACTCATCAATGTCAAGGACTTTTTTCTTTTCTCCGGTTTTCTTTTCATATTCTCTCCTCATGTCGGTTCCCGCACCGTCAACCGCTGGTCCGCTGCCGTCATCCCCAGCTTTTGCACCTGCCCCGGAGACCAGTGAATCTCAATCTCGGCCTCTCGCTCTTCTCCCAGCCCAAAATGCACGGTCAAATCGCTGCTTGAGGCATAGCCGACGCTACTGTTCACACACCGCATCTGCGTCAGGCTCTCTGTCTTGCAGTTCACCTGCGCTCCGATGGCAGAGCGATTACTGCGGCTGCCAACCAGCCGCAATTCGAGCCAGTGTCTTATAGGGCTTCGGTTCCACCATAGTTCCGTGGGGCCATTCAATGCTGTCACTGCCGCGTCGATCCGTCCATCCCGGTCAAAATCGGCAAACACCACGCCGCGGTGCAGCCGGGCTACCTCAAAACCGGCCCCAACCGCTCCGGATACATCGGCGAACTTGCCGCCCAGGTTGCGAAAGATCCGGTTCGGCTGCTCCTCTTTCAGGTCGAAACCACCCCCAGCAACGAATAGGTCCAACCAACCATCGTTATCCAGATCCACCAGTCCGCACCCCCAACCAGTGACGGGACGGCTCAATCGCAGCATCCCGGTCTGGGCGCCTCCATCCTCGAAATCTCCATGCCCGCGGTTCAGAAAGACATCAAAGGTCTCATTCTTCAAGCCGGTCATCACGATATCGAACCGGCCATCGCCATCGATGTCGCCAAAATCCGCGCCCATGCCGGAAATGGTGCGCCCGTCGCCGTTATAGGCCACGCCCGCATCCACCCCGATCTCCTCCAGGCCCTTGCCGCGATTGCGCAGCAGCAGATTGCGCGCATTGTCGTTGGCCACAAAGATTCCTGGCCTTCCGTCGTCGGCAAAGTCTGCCATCGACAGGCCCATTCCCTTGCCCAGCAGATCCGGCAGCCCCTGTTTGCGCGTGACCTCGGTAAAAGTGCCGTCTCCGTTGTTGTGATAGAGCTGCATGGGCTGAGCGCGGTAGTGGTCAGGATGGCAATAGGCCCGCATATCCGCTTCCATGCCGCCGCAAATCGGGTCCGTTCCCGGCTCCCAGTCGCAGTAGTTGGAAATGAACAGATCCAGCCGCCCGTCGTTGTCGTAATCGATCCAACAGGCCGCCACGGACCACGCCGGTCTGCCCAGAGAGCCAGCCCCCTTCAATCCCGCTTCCTGCGTCACGTCGGTAAAGGTGCCGTCTCCATTGTTTCTGTAGAGGTGGTTGGCGTGCACCCCCACAACGAACAGGTCCTCGTGGCCGTCATTGTTGTAGTCGCCCACAGCCACGCCCATGTTGTAGCCCTCGCCCTGCAGGGCCGCCTTCACCGTCACGTCGCTGAAAGTACCGTCGCGATTGTTCCTGTAGAGCCGGTTCCAGTACTCCGGGCCAGTCTTGGTGAGCGAAGGTAAAGCCGCGCCGTTGGTGCAAAACAGATCCGGCCAGCCATCGCCGTCAAAATCGATCACGCCCAGTCCGCCGGGCATGGTCTCCACCTGGAATTTGCGGCCCATGGCACCATTGCGGAGTCGAAAGTCCAGCCCGGCCGCAGCCGCGCCATTGACCATGCGAATTGGCCCAGCCGCTGCATCTGGCCATCCCTGCCGCGAGGCCAGCATGGCAGCCGACAAAAATGCAGAGCTGCGCCGAAGAAAATCGCGTCTACTATTGCTCATGCACTTCTCCCTGCCCCTTTTCCTGGGCGGCATCCGCAAGTCTGGCGGCTTCCCTTGCGGCCTGCTTTGCTTCCTCCTCACGCCCCACCCGGCGCAACACTCTCGAAAGGATCGCGTGCAGACCACCCTTTTGGTCGGGATACCCGCTCGCCAATGCCGGTTCCAAGTAGCGCAAGGCTTGCTCTGGTTGGTCCAGTTGGGCATAGGCGCGTCCCAGTTCCACACGCGGCCACGGATCCCCCGGATGCAGAACTGACAATTGCTTGAGCGGTGCGATGACCTCTTTATAGTTCCGCTGTTTAATTTCGATTTCCGCCAGGGTCCGCAGTGCATCATCTTGTTGCGGGTCGATGGCCAAGGCCGCAAGCGCGAGCTTCCGTGCTTCGTCCATCTGAGACAGGGCAATCAAGGCTTCGGCCGACCGCTCCAGAAGTTGCGGGTCGTTCGGGCGCAGTTTAAGCGCTTCTGCATACTGCTCTTCCGCCTGGTCCGCATTTCGGTTCAGTTGCAGAAAGACATCCCCTCGCAGTTGGAGGAACGCGGCCTTGTCGCCGGCATCGTTAAGCATCGCCGCCGCATGCTCCGCCTCGCCCGCATAGCAGATCTCCAGCCAGAAGAGTCCATACCTTTCGTCTCCAGCTCCAAGCCCACGCTCCAGCGCAGGAATGGCGCTTGGGCAGTTGCCTGTTTCCGCCAGGGCCACGCCCCGCCATAGCCACTCCGGCTTCCCCCAGTTTGCAGCGTGTGGCAAAGCCTCCAATTGCTCCCAGCGCCCCTGGGCAAAGAGCGCTCCCGCTCCCAGCCCGTGGGCTGTTTCCGGAGGCGCGGCCGTCAGCTTGCACGCCGTTGCTGGATTCCGCAGGCAATCCCAGACTGCCCCCTGAACCTCATTTCCCGGCACCAGGACACGCGGCCAAGCGACCAGCACCCTTTGCAGTTGCGCTGCGGAACGCCTACCCACGGAATGGAGCAGCATTTCCGCCTCGCTCCATTTGCCCTCGACCGCTGCCAGCAGCGCCTCAAGTTGCAGCGTCTCCGCTCCGTCGGGATCCCTCTTTTGTGCCTCGCTCAGACTCGCTTCTACCCCGGCGCGGTTCCTCAATTCCAGTTGTGCAACGCCCAACTCCCCCCAGATTCCTCTCTGGTCCGGATTGGCTTGCGCGGCCTGCTGCAGCAGCGAGGCCCGTGCCGCGCCGCCTTCAGCGTGGCTGGCAGCTTCCACACGAAGCGCTACGCCCTCACCGCTCTTGCTGCTCCGCAGCCGATTGCCAAGGACTCTAAACCGTTCCAGATAGAAGCCTGCCAGCGTCTGCACCGGCTTTCCGCGTTTGTCCGAGCGCTCCGCTGCGGCCTGAAGGACCTCCGCAGCCTTGGCAAAGTCACCTGCCTCAGTGGCGGCCATCGCCAGGGCCTCCGCGGCACTGCTCTCTTTCGGGTTGGCTGCAACGGCAATCTCCAGGTGAACCATCGCATCGGCCACCTTGCCACTGCGCAGAAGATCCACGCCCAGCAGCAGGTTGGCCATGTAGTTCCGCGGCTCCAACCGGACCGCTCTCTGCAAAACCGGGATCGAGTGCGCGTAATCCGCCTGCTCATGGAGGGCAAGCCCCTCCTTCACCAGCTTGCCGAACAGGGCGGAATCGGCAGCGCACGCCGCCACGCAAAACACGAGAAGGAAAATGCAGATCCAACCTGCGCGGGCACGGCTCCGCAACCCAGAAACTGCTGCAGGGACGGTCATCGATAGCCCGGCATCTAATTGAACAAATTCCATCTGCACTCCTGCGACACGTCTGTTCAGAACCTCCACAGAATACATCCTGCGCCTCAAACCTCAATGTATGCAGCGCTCCTCGGGTCTCACCGCTCATATTTGGGATCG
>PLPA01000168.1 GCA_003159355.1 Acidobacteriaceae bacterium
CCTCCAAGCTGGTTGGCTTTGGCTGCTTCTTTACAATGCTCAGTGAACAGTGAACTGTGGACAGCAATCGCACTGACTAGTCCCTAGTCCCTAGTCCCTGAAAACTGGCTGGGCGACCAGGATTCGAACCTGGACAAATGCCTCCAAAGGGCATTGTCCTACCATTAGACGATCGCCCAAAAAACTACGGTAAAAGCATCTCGCGCCAGTACTTAGCTCGCGGCAGAGTGCGGGTCAGCAGACTCGCGACTCCCATCGGCCGCAGACGTTCGCGCGCCGCTTCCGCATCTCCGCGGGTTCGGTACAACCCGAAGAGCGCCGAGCCTGACCCGGACAGCGAAGCATGGAGGGCTGCCTCCGGAGTGCCCGAGCCCAATAGTATGCGCTTGATTTCTGCAAGGGAAGGATGCTGGGGAAAGACGACGCGTTCAAAGTCGTTCACAATCCAGCTCGTAATCCCGGTGCGGACAAGCGCGGACTTCATCGGTCCGGCCAGGTTCTCTTCATCCAATTCTCTGGAGAGAACACCGGAGGAGCCAACTCCCTGCCGTCCTTCGGGGACTGCTCCCGCGAAGGCGCTGGCATAGGCGCGGCTCAACTCTTTTAGTTTATCCGCACTGGCCTCCGCGGTCAAACCTTCGGCTGCGCAGAGCGCGTCCCAGTCGCAAAAGGCCTGCGGCGTGCTGACGCCCAACTCCGGCGTAGCCACTACGCACCAGACCGGCTCGAAGTCCGGCAGCGGAGAAACCTGCTGCCCCCGGTCCACTCCGAGAACCGTGCCGCCAATCAGGAATAGCGGCACATCCGAGCCGACCTGGGCGGCAATCTCCAGCCGCCGCGCTGGCCACAACGATCTGTCATCCTGAGCGGAGCGAAGCGGAGTCGAAGGACCTGCGGTTTCTCCCCCAGTCATAAGTTGGGTGCCCCATCCTTCCGCAGCTTTATCGCGGAAGGGTGGGAAACCATGCACTCCGATCCCCAGCTCCGCCTCCAGCCCCACCAGCGCCGCCACAGCATTGGCCGACCCAGCCCCCAGCCCTCCCTGCACCGGCAGCCACTTTTCGATGTGGATTTCTACCTCGGCGGTAATCTCAAGCGCCTCCAGCGCCATCGCGACCATCTTCCAGGCCGTGTTGCGGGCGTCGGTGGGGACGCGGCTATTGTTCGAGCTCAGCCGCAACGCAGTCGCCGCTGCAGGACGCGCCGCAACCGTCACCACGTCATAGAGCTCCAGCGTTTGGTAAACAGTAACCAGCGCATGAAAGCCATCAGCGCGCGGCGCGCCGATTCCCAGGCCAAGGTTGATCTTCGCGTGTGAACGAACGGCGGTAGGCATACCGATTCATTGTAGAGCGGAACGGCGCAGCCAGACTCTATCGGTGTTAATCTGGATGCGTTATGCCGCCCTATGGTACACCGCCGATACAACCTTCAAGCCCGCCGGCAGTCTACTGCGCGGAATGTGGCTGTGAGGTTGATCCGGTTGCATGGCTCTGCGCAACCTGCGGCATGAATCTCCATGAACCGGGAGCCATGAGTTCGATGCGCCCTTTCGCGACCGTAACCACGAAAAATTCCAAGCCGGATTTCATTGTTGGAGAATATCTTTTCATTCTTCTGGTCGGTATGGTTCTGGCTATCCTGTGGGTTTTGTCTGAGTTCCGCAACAAATATTCAGATAGATTTTCGATCTTTTGCGTGATTCTTAGTGGAGCTTTCTGGATTCTCTACTGTCTTGACGTATATTTTGACTGCCAGAAGTAATGGGGCCATTCTCTCTTGTCCGAATCTTACATGAGCGATGTGTTTGCTCCTGTCGTTTTGAACGCTTCTCGAGCAGCGGAAATGGTAGTCGCAACCTCCGCTTCGCCGTGCGCTGTGCTCAGGAAGGCCGCCTCAAACTGCGAGGGCGGCAGCCAGACGCCTTGCTCCATCATCGCCCGGTGAAAGCGCCCGAAGGCGTCCGTGTCGCTCCGCGCGGCCTGGGCGTAGTCGGTGACGGGCCCAGCGGTGAAGAACCAGGTCCACATTGAGCCGACGCGGTTGAGGATGAGCGCAACGCCGGCACGGGCGGCTTCGGCGGCCACGCCCTCGGCGACGGCCTTGGCAGTAGCTTCAAGCTGCGGGTAGACCTCTGCGGCGTGCTCCTGCAAATAGCGCAATGTAGCCAGCCCCGCGGCCATCGCCAGCGGATTGCCGCTCAGGGTTCCGGCCTGATAGACAGGCCCAAGCGGCGCCAGCAGGTCCATGAAGCAGCGCTTGCCGCCGAAGACGCCCACCGGCAATCCGCCGCCGACGATCTTGCCCAGCGTCACCAGGTCCGCATCCACGCCGTAAAGCTCCAGCGCTCCGCCCAGCGCCACGCGAAAGCCGGTCATCACCTCGTCGGCGATCAGCAGCGCGCCCTCTTTCTGAGTCAGCGCGCGCAGGCCGGCCAGGTAGCCGGCGGCGGGCGCAATGCAGCCGGCGTTGCCGACCACCGGCTCCAGAATCACCGCGGCGATCGCGCCGGGATGCGCGGCAAAGGCAGCTTCCACGGCGGCCAAGTCGTTGTAGGGCAGCGCGAGGGTGAGGTGAGCGATCTCCTCCGGCACGCCGGCCGAGCCGGGAATGCCAAAAGTAGCGACGCCGGAGCCTGCTTTGACCAGCAGTCCGTCCGAGTGGCCGTGATAGCAACCCTCGAATTTGACGATGATCTTGCGTCCGGTGGCGGCGCGAGCCAGGCGGATCGCGCTCATCGTGGCTTCAGTCCCTGAGCTGACAAAGCGCAGCTTCTCGATGGCCGGATAGCTGGCAACTACGCGCTCGGCGAGATCGGCCTCAGCGGCCGTCGAGGCGCCAAAGCTGGCCGAGTTGCGCGCAGCTCTCTGGATGGCCTCGACCACCGGCGGAAAGGCGTGGCCCAGAATCATCGGCCCCCAGGAGCCGAAGTAGTCGATGTAGCGGTTGCCGTCGGCGTCGGTGAGACCTGCGCCCTCTGCGCGCTCGACAAACGGCGGCGCGCCGCCCACCGCGCCAAAGGCCCGCACCGGCGAGTTCACGCCACCCGGAAAGAAGCGCTCAGCACGCTGTTGAAGGGCTTGGGAACGGGTGTGGGGGCGGGCTGGTGTCGCGGAATTCATCGTGGGTTCAGTATAGAGGGCCGATCAAGGCACCCGTTAAAGTCGAGACCATCGACATTGCCGTCGCATCTCAATATGCATGAAGGAAATGGACGGAATCGGCAATCGTCTGCTCGTGGTCTACGATGGCCACTGCTGCCTGTGCAACGGCTGGGTCCGTTGGCTGCTCCGCCACGACCGGCGGGATCGGCTGCGCTTTGTCGCTTCCGTCTCGCCAGCCGTAGCGCAGTTGATCGAGCGCCACCCCGATCTCCTTGAGCCGGGTGGCGCTCCGGACACGGTTCTGGTCTTTCGAAATCCGCTGCAAATCAATGAACAGTTGTGGTGTAGATTCGCAGGTGAATTGGTCTCGCTGCGCGAACTGCCGCCGCCCTGGCCTGCTGTTGCCTTGGTGCTGGGCTGGATTCCGGATCTACTCAGCGACCCGGCATACAAGCTCATCGCCCGCTGGCGCTACCACATCTGGGGGCGGCTGGATATCTGCCCGCTGCCTGCGCCCGAAGATCGCGCCCGGTTTCTATAGCTCGCCGAAGCGATGGCGATGCTCCGGGAAGCGCTCATCGGCAAGTTTGCGGTGGATCAAGACTTTGCTGAGGATGTGAGGCTTCATTGTTCCTTCTCCAAGTGGAAGATTTGATCGGTGGAACAGGCGAAGAGCCGCGCAAAGATCAACGCCAGCTCCAGGCTGGGCACGTAGCGATTGCGTTCGATGGAATTGATGCTCTGGCGGGAGACGCTCGCCGCCTGCGCCAATTGCTCCTGCGTCCAACCGCGCGCCGCCCGCAACTCTTTGACCCGGTTTGTGATGGTGTTCGCCATGTAAAGTCAGCTTTCCAAATCAGAGTAGCTTGGCGCTGATTGTTTGTCAAGCTTACTTTCCATTTTTTACTCATCTATTTCGATCCATCAACAGATAAACGCCCGTATTGCACTACCACCTCAATAAAACCCTGCTAAAATTGATATTCTCGGCCAGCAGCGCCGTCCAACAATTCCATCCGCAGAAAGCCGCACCGTGCCTGACGAACCCAAATCCCAATCCGTGACCTACGCCGACGCTGGCGTGGACATCAGTAGTGGCGACCGCGCCAAGGAACGCATCAAGTACCTGGCGCAGAAGACCTTTAACCGCAATGTGCTAGGCGGGATCGGCGGCTTCGGCGCGCTCTACCGGCTGGATATGCAGCGCTGGAAGAACCCCATCCTGGTCAGTTCAGCCGACGGGGTTGGTACCAAGCTGAAGATTGCCTTCGAGCTGGGGATGCACCACACGGTGGGCGCGGACCTGGTGAACCACTGCGTGAACGA
>PLPA01000177.1 GCA_003159355.1 Acidobacteriaceae bacterium
TACCTCACCCAGAACACCGCCTGGAAGGCCGTCGAGCGCTCACTGGCCAACCTGCGCGCTGCCGGCGCACTGACCGTGGATGGCCTGCGCTCTCTCTCCCTCGAAGAGTTGCAGCGTCTGATCCAACCCTCCGGCTTTCCCACCCGGAAGGCGCCCGCGCTCAAGGCATTTGTCGCCCTGCTCGACGCCGAATTCGGTGGATCACTGGAAAATCTTGCCGCCAGCCCCACCGACGCTCTGCGCCGACGCCTGCTCTTCCTGCCCGGCGTGGGTCCGGAGACCGCCGACGCGATCCTGCTCTACGCCCTCGGCCATCCTGTTCCCGTCGCCGATGAGTACCTGTGCCGCATAGCCGAGCGCCACCGGCTTCTGACGCCTCCGCCCGGCCGTGATCGCAAGGGATATGACTCCCTGGCCGATCTCACCCGTCAGGCCTTCGCCACCGACGCCGCGAAGAACCAGGCGCTGCTCTTCAATGAGTTTCATGCACTCACGGTCGCCGTGGGCAAGGCTCATTGCCGCAGAACTGCTCGTTGCGCCGATTGCCCGCTGGCCCGGGATCTGGATGAGATTCGATCCGCCGTCCCTCCAAGTGAGAGGATGCGGGAATAGCCGCCTGCAAGCCGGAGGCCTGATGCGCTAGGATTGGTAACGATTGTGGTTGGAGGAAAGCGAATCGATGGGACAATCCGGCTCTACCATGCAGCTCACCCGGGCCGCCGATTATGGGGTGCGCGTGATGATCCATCTGGCCACGCTGCCCGCGCACCAGCGCGCGCGCCTGCCCTCGCTGGCCCGCGCCACCGGTGCGCCGGAGAGCTTTCTTTCCAAGGTTCTGCAAGCCTTGTGCCGCGCCGGATTCCTTGCTTCCCGCCGCGGCCAGGCGGGAGGCTTTGAGATGCTTTCTTCCGGCCGCAGGGCTTCGGTTCGCACCGTGATCGAGGCTATTGAAGGTCCCATCTGTCTGAACCTCTGTCTCGTCCACGGGGCCTCCTGCAGCCGCAAGTCAAATTGCCCCGCGCACCCCGTCTGGGTGAAAGCACAGGAGGCCATGCTGGGGGTGCTGAGCACGGCCACCATCGCCGATCTGGCTATGGAAGCGGTTGCCCCGCGGGCGCGGGTCACCGCCGAAAGCTCCGAATCAGCCTGAGACGGCTGTTACGGCCTCACCCCAGCAACTGCTTCCCCACCTTGATGTATAGTTCGACCGCCTCCAGCAACTCCTTCTTCGCCAGCTTCTCAAAGGGCGTGTGGGCGACGTGGATCGACCCCGGCCCCAGCAGCAGCGGCTCGCCCCAATTGGTGAGCTGAGGAATGTCGGTGGCGAACTTGGCGATCATGGTGGGCAGCCCCTCGACGGCGCGCAGGCGAACGAAGGGAGTGTCGAGCGTGAATTCCACTTCGGCTTTGTCGCCCGCGATTTCAGTCAACTGAGCGCGCACCGGCCCCGAGTCGGTCACCGTGCGCACCAGCACCTGCGCCTCGGCCTTGTCGGCGATCACGTTGGGCGCGTGGCCGCCGTGAATCTGGCCGATGTTGAGCGTGCTCGGGCCAATGCCCTCCAGCTCCCGCAGCGGCATCGCCAGCACTTTTGCCAGCACCTCAACCAGCTTGTGAACCGCGCTCTCGCCCAGTTCGGGATAGGCCGAGTGAGCCATCTTGCCGGTGGACTTGAAGGACGCGCGCAAAGCGCCCTTCGAAGCCAGCGCCAGGCGGTTGTCGGTCGGCTCGCCGTTGATCAGGAAGCGGCTGCCCTTGGGCGTCAGATTGGCGGCAATGGCGCCTGCCGAATCGCGCTCCTCGCCCGCGACAAACAGCATCCCAATGCGATAGCCCATGGCGCGCAGCGCCTCGGCTGCGGCCACCTGCGCGGCCAAAATGCCTTTGGCGTCGCAAACGCCACGCCCGTAAAGGAACTCCTCATCCTCGCTGAAGGGAATGTAGGGCGGCACGGTGTCCATGTGCGTGGAAAAAACCAGGTCGGGCCTCTCGCCGGCCACGCCCGCATACACGTTCCAGCGCGGGCCGCCGCCGGCGTTCTCCTTCGGCTGCTCGACTGGCGTCTTTTCCACGGCCCAGCCGCGCGCGCCGAGGAAACAGGCCAGAAAATCGCCCACCGTCCCCTCGTGGTAGGTGGTGGATTCGATCTCGCACAATTGACGGGTAAAGCGAATGGGATCAAGTTCATTCACGGCGGGGGAATTCGGCGGAAGATCAATCATCATACTGTCAGAATACCCTAATCTGTGCTCGCCCTACTCGGTTACGCCGGAGTTGGGCCTCAGCGGCGGCGGGCCGCAGTGTCTCACTTTGGGACACTCCACTGGAACGCCTCCGGTATAAAGAAATCTTTATGGCTTGCGCGTAGAATGGAGTCTGGAATGACCACGACCGCACACGCCACCGAGCCGAAACCAGGGACGCTCCTTCCCCGCGCCAATCACCTATATTCCTGTCAACTCGAGCCATTGCGCGCGGCGCTCGGCTGTTGGCCGAAGGAGCACTGTTCATGACTCCTGTCAGCGATTTCGCCCTCGATACTCTGCACGATACGGCCAATGAGATTTTTACCGGCGCTATCAAGGCCTGCAGTATTGCCTCAGCCTTCGACCGCCGCCTCCGCTTCGAGGGCGACACGCTGCATCGCCTCCTGCCCGACGGCAGCGGGCCGGATTCGATCTGTCTCTCCCATTACAAGAAGATTTTTGTCATCGCGCTGGGCAAGGCAGCCGGCCCTATGCTCGATGTGCTGCTCAGTCGCATGAACCGCCGCAATGGCCTGCGCGGCATCTGCTGCTCCAACCAGCTCCCCAAGAGCCGCGACTGGCGCTTCCGCTACTTCGAGGGCGGCCACCCGTCGCCCAACGAAAACTCCTTCTCCGCGGCCCGAGCCGCGCTGGCCATGCTGCGCAAGGCCCGCAAAGACACGCTCGTCTTCTTCCTCATTTCCGGGGGCGGCTCGGCCCTCTTCGATCTGCCGCTTGACCCGCGCATCTCGCTCGATGACACCATCGTCTTCCATCAGTTGCTGCTCGCCTCGGGCGCGCCCATCGGCGAGGTCAACACTCTGCGCAAGCATTTCTCCGCGGTCAAGGGCGGGCGGCTGGCTATCGCCGCGCCGGAGGCGGCCAAAGTCAGCCTACTGCTGCCGGACGTGCCGCTGCGCTCGCTTGACGCCCTCTCTTCCGGTCCCACCTCGCCTGATCACTCCACCGTTGCCGAGGTGCGCGCCCTGCTGGAAAATTACGATCTGGCGCCCAAACTTCCGCCTTCCATCCGCACATTCTTCGAGCGCGAGGATCTGCCCGAATCGCCTGGAAACAAGCGCTGGCGTCCACCCTTCTTCGCCAAGTTGCCCAAGCTGGGCGTCATGCCCACGCGCAGCATCACCACCGCCGCCTCCATGAGTGAAGAGGATGCGCCCTTCCGCGATTCGGTCTTTGAGATTCTCCTTTCCAGCCACGACCTGGCGGAGAATGCCCGTCTGCTGGCGGAGAAGGCCGGCTTTCACGTGGAGGTAGACAATACGTGCGACGATTGGGACTATGCCGATGCCGCCCGCTACCTGCTGGAGCGCTTCCACGAACTGCGCGCCATCCATCCGAAGTTCTGCCTGATTTCGGTCGGCGAGGTCACGGTCACCCTTGATCGCGCTCCCGGCGCCGGAGGCCGCAACCAGCAGTTTGTCATGGAGTGCGCGCTGGAGCTGGAGAGCTATCCGGGCGAACGGCTGACCGTGCTCAGCGCCGGTTCCGATGGCATTGACGGCAACACCCGGTCCGCCGGCGCCGTCGCCGATCCCACCACCGTCGCCCGCGCCCACTCCTTCGGCTTTCACCTGAAGTCCTCGCTGGCCGCCTTCGACGCCTGTCCCATGTTCACCTCCCTGGGCGACGCCGTAGTCACCGGCCCCACCGGCCAAAACCTGCGCGACCTCCGCCTGCTGATCGCCGATAACGGATAGCACGGCCCGCGCCCGCCCGCAACTTCTGCGGAGTATCTGTTGTTATGGACGGCAATTGCCGTGCGCGCCATAACCATCTGACCTTATCTCTTTCATGTATACTGGCACGCGAGAGGCGGCTGCGCGGCGCTGCATCACTGTGGCCCTGAACAAGAGGAACTCGATACATGAATTCTAAAACTCAAAGACTGACATTTTACGAGAAGACCGGTTATGCCTTCGGCGATGCGGCCTCCAATCTGTTTTGGATGACCTTTATTTATTTTCAGAGCAAGTTTTATACCGACGTCTTCTTCTATACTCCGGATGCCGCGCTGGAACGCACACTGCTGCAAAAGCTCGCGGCGCTGCTTCTGCTTACGCGGTTTCTTGACATGGCATTTGACTTGTCCATGGGCGTGCTGGGCGACAGGACCAAAACGCGATGGGGCAAATTCCGTCCCTACCTGCTATGGTTTGCTGTCCCCTTCGGCATCATCAGCGTGCTCACCTTTACCACGCCCTCCTTCAGCCCCAATGGAAAGCTGATCTACGCCTACATCACCTTGTGTCTGATGATGATGGTCTACTCCGCAATCAACATCCCCTATTCAGCTTTGATGGGCGTGATCTCTCCCGATTCGCAGGAACGCACCAGCGTCTCCTCGTACCGGTTTGCGTTTGCTTTTGGGGCCGGTCTGGTGGTTCAATATTCGACGCTCTACCTAGTGGATTACTTCGGAAGAGTCAAGCCAGATATGGGCGGGGTGTTATTAGCTGCGGCCAAAGCACATGGCTATCAACTGACGATGGGCATTTATGCCATTGCGGCAACCGCGCTGTTCTTCCTCACCTTCGCTCTCACACGAGAGCGGGTGCAGCCCTTCCAGGAGAAGAGCACGCTCAGTCAGGATCTGAAGGATCTGGTAACCAATGTGCCATGGCTCATCCTTTTTGGGATGGGAACACTGACTGTCTGCGCGGTTGCCATCCGCAGCGGCGCCATCCTCTATTACTTCCAGTACTACGTGGGCAATGAAAAGCTGGCCGCATCGTTTATGGTTGCCGGCACGCTGATGTCGCTGTTGGGGACGATCGTGATTCAACACGTCACGCGATTTGCCGGAAGGAAGGCNNCGCTCTTCCTGGCCGTTTCTTACTGGGTAAGGCCGGAGCAGGTGGCGCTGATGTTTGCTTTTCAAGTGCTATATAGCGCGGTAACAGGGCCGACCTCCGCGGTGCTGTGGGCGATGTTCGCCGACTCCGCCGATTACTCCGAGTGGCGCACCGGCCGCCGGGCCACCGGGCTGGTCTTCTCGGCGGCGGGCATGTCTAACAAACTCGGATGGGCCATCGGCGGCCCGGTGACGGTCTGGATGCTCGCTCAATTTGGATATCAGGCTAGCGTCGCGCAGACACCGCACGCTCTGCACGGCATTTTGCTGCTATTTACTTTCATTCCCGCTGTCGCCTTCCTGCTTACCGGAGTGGGCTTGCTCTTCTACCCGCTCAACGAAGCGCGGATGAAGAAGATGCAGGGAGAGTTACAGGTAAGGCAGGCACAGGGAGAAGCAGCGGCGTCTGCGTAATAGCGGCACAGCGAACAAAAAGAGGATAGATTGCTCATGCAATTTGGATATTTTGACGACGCCAACAAAGAATATGTAATTACTCGTCCCGATACGCCCCGGTCGTGGAGCAACTATCTGGGCTCGACGGAATATGGCGCCATCATCACCAATAATGCCGGTGGATACAGTTTCTATAAATCGGCGGCGATGGGGCGTTTCATGCGGCTGCGCTTCAACGCCGTCCCGATGGACCAGCCGGGCCGCACGATCTATCTGCATGACCACGAGAGCAAGGATTACTGGTCGGCTGCGTGGCAGCCGGTCGGCAAGCCGCTCGATCAGTATAAGTCGGAGTGCCGCCACGGCAGCGCCTATACGGTCATTGCGTCGGAGTATGCCGGCATACGATCTGAGACCACATATTTTGTTCCGCTGGGAAAGACCTTCGAGTGCTGGCATGTGAAGCTTACTAACTTAGGCGAAAAGCCGCGCGAGTTAAGCGCTTTCACTTACGTGGAGTATGCCGGGAACTGGGACGCGTGGAACGATCTGATCAATCTGCAATACACGCAGCACACCGTGAAGATGGAGGTCGAGGATAACATCATCGACCACGGAACCAACGTCAATATTCCGCTCATGCCGGATAACTTCGCGGAGAAGGATCAGGGGCGTCATACCTTTCATGCATTGGTGGGCGCCGAGGTGGTTGGCTACGATACGGACCGCGCCGCCTTTATCGGGAGTTATCGCGGTTATCATAATCCCGCGGTTGTCGAGCAGGGACGATGCACAAACTCGCTGGCCGTCGGCGATAACGCCTGCGGCACACTGCAAGCTCGGATCACTCTTGCGCCCGGAGAGACGAAGGATTTTCTTGTCCTGATGGGCATTGGCCGGGCCCGCGAGGAGGGGAAAGCAGCGGTGGCGGAATTCGGCAGCATGAAAAAGGTCAGCGAGGAACTTGCCAAGGTCAAGAGTTACTGGCATGAGCGCCTCGCCGGACTTACGGTGGAAACGCCGGACGCCGAGTTGAACAGCACGCTGAATATGTGGGGCCCTTTCAATTGCCTGATCACCTATGCCTGGTCGCGCGCGGCCAGCTTGATTTACGCGGGCGAGCGCGACGGATTGGGTTTTCGGGACACAGTCCAGGATATGTTAGGTGTGATGCACACCATTCCCGAAGAAGCTGGCCAGCGTCTGGAATTAATGATCACCGGGCAGGTCTCGACGGGCGGGGCCATGCCTGTAGTTAGGCATTTCGACCATCACCCAGGGCGCGAAAAAGCTCCGCTGGAAGAAGAGTACCGCTCCGATGACTGCCAGTGGCTTTTCAATGCGATTCCGGCTTATGTGAAGGAGACCGGCGACCTGGATTTCTATCACAAGGTATTGCCGTATGCCGACCAGGGAGAAGATACGGTCCTGGGCCACATGAAGCGTGCGATCCTGTTCAATCTGGAGCGCTCCGGGGCGCATGAATTGCCCTGCGGCTTGTCCGCGGATTGGAACGATTGCATTCGTTTGGGGCAGCAGGGGGAATCGATCTTCGTGGCCTTTCAATTGCGCTACGCCCTGCGAGTCTATCTGGAGATTTGCCGGTTGCTGACTTTAAGAGATGAAGAGCAATGGGCAGAGGATGAGTTAGCGAAGTTAGATCATAGCCTCGAAGTAGATGCGTGGGACGGAGAATGGTATTTGCGCGCCTATCGCGCCGACGGTTTCAAGTTCGGCTCGAACGAAAGCGCCGAAGGCAAAATCTTTCTCAATCCGCAATCCTGGGCGTTGATCAGTGGACATGCCGATCCTGAAAGGGCCGCGCGGGCGATGCATTCGGTACGCGAGCGCCTGGCCAGCGAGTTCGGCCTGATGATTTGCGACCCTCCTTATGTGTACACGGACTTTCACGTGATGCGGGCCGCGCTGTTCAATGCGGGCTTGAAGGAGAACGGCAGCATCTTCACGCATACGCAGGGCTGGGCGGTGATTGCCGAGACACTGCTCGGCCACGGCGATCTGGCCTATGAATATTTCCGATCCTATCTGCCCGCCGCTTATAACTCGCGCGCGGAGGTCCGGCAGATTGAGCCTTATGTATACTGCCAATTTACACACAGCAAATACAGTCCGCGTTTCGGCGCCTCGCGCGTTCCCTGGCTGAGCGGTTCCGCAGCCTGGTCGTTTTATGCGGCCACCCAGTACATTCTCGGATGTCAGCCGGAGTATGGCGGCCTGAGAATTGATCCCTGCATTCCTTCCGCATGGAAAGAATTCAAAATGACTCGCGTCTTTCGCGGAAAGAAACTGACTATCGAAGTTAAAAATACGGCAGGAGCGCAAAAGGGCGTCAAGAAGTTAATTCTCAACGGGAGACAGTTGGAGGATAACTTGATTCCAGCGGAGATGCTGCTCGAGGAAAACCAGGTAAATGTGGAAATGGGGTAAGGCGAAGCAGGCTATCACTGGCCTGCACTGCATCTAAGGCAGCGGCAACTGCGCGCGCATGGCGGTCACTTCGTCGTGGGTTGAATCGGCAGCGGTACGGCGGTCGGGGTAGACGTGCGGCTCGCCAAAACTTACCTTTGCTGAGAAGCCGGGTGTGTTCAGTGTCATCAGCAGGTGGGTGATAAAGAGCGTGTCATCTCCCCAGCAGAGCTTCTCCTCCGGTGTGCCGTCCGCGATGATGTAGCGCACGGCGGCGGCGGTAATCTGCGCGCCGGCTACGGTGGCCGGATCGATCAGCCGTGAGTGGAAACGCAGCACCTTACTGCCGTCGGTGCTGGTGCCCTCGGGAAAAAGCAAGAGAGGCAAAGGCAGCTTGAGCCGCTCGGTCATCTGGCTGGCCACGGAGTTGGCGCTGGCCAGGCTCGAACGATCCAGGAAGATGGTGCCACCCACGCGCGCCGCCTGGCCGAAGAAAGGCCAGCCGCCAATCTCCACCTTGGCGACAAAAAAGCAGGGCATGGCCGCCGAGAGGACGAGAATGTCGATGTAGCTGAGGTGGTTGGCGACCACCAGCCCATGCGTGGGCGGAGTGCCTTCCACGCGGTAGTGAATGCCCACGCCATTCAGAATTCCGAGGCAGGTCTGCTGCACCCACAGGGCGCGTTTTTCCAGCGTAAGCGGGCCGCGCAGCCGCAGAATCCAGAAGCGAACAATGGACAGGCCGAGAGCGAATACCAGCGCCACAGCGCGCCGGAAGGCAAGAAAGCTCATGTTGTCAGCGGGGCCAGAAAGCGATTGCGCGCCGACGGCAAGATCAATCGAAGATCGAGCAGAGTAAGGAAATCGATAGTGCCAAAATCCCGGTCCCATGCCGGCGATCCGCAGATGCGCGCGCCGATGGCCAGATAGGTCTTCAGCAGCTTGGGCACCTTGAATGGAGTTCGCAACGACAGGTCTTCTGTTTGGGGCGGCAACTGTGAGTGCCGGCTCAATGGCTCGCTGGGACAAACATAATCAGCAGTAGGCTCAGTCTCGAACTCCGGTGAAACCCTGTACTGCTCAAGCTGGCGATACACCTGCCAACCCGCCGCCGGGTCTTTCGAAGTCAATGATGAGCAACCGATCAGGTAACGCAATCCCATGTCGTTAGCATACTGTGCGATACCCCTCCACAGCAAGGTGAGCACCTCCGGCGTGCGATGCTCGCGATCAATCGAGGCGCGGCCCAGCTCCAGAATGCCCGCCCGCAGCGGCTCGTAGGTAGCAAAATTGAACTCCCGCTCGGAATAGTAGCCCCGGTTGCGCTCGGCCGTCGCGCCGGACTGCATCCGGTAGGTGCCCACGACGCGCCGGGAAGCGTTGCTCTCCGTCTTATCCTCGACCAGCAGGTGCTCGCAGAAGAGGTCGAAGTGGTCGGTATCGAGTCCGGTTCGGTATGAACTCGTGAGTCCTTCGTTCAGCTCGATGTTGAAGACTCTGAAGCGCAGCCGACAGGCGGCCTCGCGATCCTCCTGGCTCTCGGCCAGCCGCAGCCGGTAGCGGCCCACTTCGGCATGAATGCGCGGCCTGCGCGGCTCCAAAGGCCGGGGGGAAATGAATGTTGGAAAAGCAAGCTCCACCAGAGAGGTGGAAGCAGAGGATAACTTCAACGAAAGATTCTGACGAGCGTCGGCGATCACGAAAACAGTATCCGCCGGAAACTGTAAACAGAAAGTCAAAGCGATGCAATAAACGTGCAAATATATACTTCAAGCTGTAACTCTTCCGTAACACAAAGTAAGCTAAGCAGAGCAAGTTTCAAAACCCAATTGATCGCCGTGCGGGAGCGGCCATTTCACTCGGTTCGCGCAGGAGCAGAAAAAAGCCCGGTCGGAGCCGGGCTTCTCCCCGCGCCAAAGCGGCGCTTAGAGCTTCTCGTAGAAATCGCAAACGGAGCACGAGATGTAGACGCCGCCGGGCACGCCGCGTTCGCGGTCCTTCACGCGCTTGACGATGCGCGTCGGCTTGCTGCACTTGGGACAGTCGGTCGACTTCGTCGTGTCCATTTCCTTCTTGCGGTCACCTGTTTTGGCAATCTTGGCCATCGGTAGGGTAGTTCTCCTTCTTCGGGGTGTCTCTGCACACACGCGCAAAACGCCTGCGCGCGGCTTCAACGTCGCGGCCGCTCGCACACCTATCCGCGCAAAAATCTTGCCGTGAGGCGGCGGGACTCGCTCTCTCCAGTCTACATCAAGGCCGCTTGCGGCGCTTTGTTGCTCTATCGCGCCGGCTGTCCGCGCTCCACGCGCAGCATCGGCGAGTGGCCGGCGGCCTGCGTGCCGCGCAATCACATGGGGCGTGATGACAATCAGCAGCGTCGCGTAGTTCTTCTGGGTGTCGTTGCCGGTGAGATCGCTGAGGCCGGGAATCTCGCTGATCCCCGGCGCTGCCGCTGATGGCGCGGCTTTCTGACTTATCCAGCTCGCTCACCACCTCGACGGCCTCGCCCTGCTTGAGCGTCACCACCCCGGACCAGGCGCGATTGTTGAGCACCGGATTGCCGTTGATCGACGTTCCGGCCAGGGCATCGATCTTCATGTCGATCTTGAGCGCCACTTCGCTGCCGCGCATCACCCTGGGCGTCGCCTTCAGGGTCAGCCCCAGATCCTGGTACTGCACCTGGGGAATATTCGGCACGCCGCCGTAGGAAGCCAGCAGCGAAGAAAGGCTGCTGGAACTTCCCGCGCCGGTAAGTCCGGGAATCGTGGGCACACTGCTGGCAATGCTCGAGTACGAAGAGGTCTGGATGGGATAACTCGTCCCGGTCTTCAGCGTCGCATCCTCGCCGTCGCCCACGCGCAACTGCATCTCATCCAGCTCACGCGAGTCCGATGAGTTCAGGCTGAAGTTGGCCGACATTGAGCCCGGGGCGAGAGCCGACGCCGTGAGTCCGCCGCCAAAGAGGGCTACGCCATTGGTGAGCAGGGAGCTGGAAACCTGGCCGGAGGCCAGCAGAATGCCAAGAATCGCCAGCGTATCGCCGGGCGCGGCCAAACCCGAAGAGATAATCTGCTGCACCAAGGCCTGGTTGGAGTTCAGAATGGACTGCTCCTCGGAGTAGACATTCATGGCTGCAACGCTCTGCGGTGGCTGCACGCCGGTGTTGCGCGCGCTGATGTGCGCAAGCTGGATCATGTGCACCTCCAGCAGAACCTGGCTGTGGCCGTCGAGCAACTGGCTCATGGTGGCATTGAAGGCGTCCAGCGTACTTTGCGGCGCGCGCAGCGTGATCGTCCCGGAGGAGGGTTCGGTCACCGCCTGTTGCGCATTGAAGACGTTTTTGGCCAGGTTGCCAATGTCGGCCAATTCCTCCTTGCTCAACCCCGGCAAATAGACCGTCTCGTATTCCTGGCGCGTATACTGCTGGCGGTTCTCCTTGGTGTCGCGGACCACCAGCGCGCGGTGCGCGTCCAGCGGAACATAGAACGAATCCGTCACCATGCCCGCGACGCGCGCTGCCGTCTCGAAGCGGGCGTCGTCCACATCCAGGCGGGCCTGGGTGGCGCGAACGCTTTCGTCCACGGTGGCTTCAATCCCGTAGGACTTGAAGACCTGCTGGAGGATCTGGCGCTGGTCTGCGTGCAGATGAAAGCCGTGGACTTCGACAGAGGGCGCGAGTTCAACCGCCTCGCCGGCCCTCCCCGCGCCCTGCTCGTAGATGGGCCTGGCTTGCCCCAGCAAGGCATCGTCTCCCAGCTCGTACAAGTGCTGCTTCACCGGAACGCTATTTGGCTCCAGTTCGAGCGCGTGCGCCAGGGCCGCGCGCGCCGCTCCCGCCTCGCCGCGCATCCGGTCCTTGGCCGCGGCCTGAATCAGCGCCGTCACCGCGTGACTGCGCGCCACGCTCGCCGCCAGCGGATAGTCGCTATTGCCGGGGTCCAGCGCGGCCGCCTGCTCATAGCCGCGCATCGCCTCTTCATACTGCTCGCCGACAAACTGCTTGCTGGCCGCAAGGTAGAGCTTTGCNNGTTGTCGCGCTCTGCGCCGGCGCTGCCGGAGCCGCCGCCTGGGCGTGAAGAATGCCCGGAACGGCCATGAGCAACAGTGATGTAGTCCAAAAGCCCGTCCATCGCTTGAACGTCGTGTTTGCCAATGGATTCGATCTCATGGCTCGACCTGTGCCTGCGCCAGCAGATCCGCCAGCGACGAAGCGCAGACCTCCGGCCGGTGTTCGAGCAGCGCCTCAAAGCTATAGTTACCCGTGGCCACGGCAATTACCGGCAGAGAGTTGGCGTGCGCAGCCTCAATGTCGCGCGGTGTATCGCCGACCACGCAGACCCGCGCCCCGGTGCCGGCCATCTCCCGGGCTTTGCGCGCGGCATTCGCCACCAGCTCCGCGCGGATGGGAAAATGGTCGCTGAAGCCGCCAAACCGGAACCACTCCCGCAGTCCAGCCTCTTCAATCTTGATCCAGCCGATTGCCTCCAGGTTGCCGGTGGCCACGCCCAGCAACGCGCCCTTCCGCGCCAGGTGCGCCAGCGCGTCTTTCACGCCCGGCATCAGAACAATCCGCATCTGCTCTCGCTGCTCGGCCACCGTTTGGCACATCGCATCGAGGATGGCCGCAACCTGCGGCTCCAGAACCTCGGCGGGAATCCCTGCCTGGCGGCAGGCCTCGCGCAGAATCGCCGTATCCGTGCTGCCGTGGACCGGAACGCCGTCCAGCGAGACTTCAAACCCCGTCACCTGCCGAACGCTGGGAACAAAGGAGTCCATGTGGATGCGATCCGGCTCGCGCAGCAGCGTGCCGTCGATGTCGAACAGGTACGCGTTCTGCCCGTCCCAGGCAAAGCCCGGTTCGATGTGCACGCGCGCGGCATGATTTTGTTCTTCGCGGGTCTGTGGAGTGGTTTGCATGAATATTGAAAAGCGCCGTCAGCCCCGCCGGTAGACTTGGCGAACCGTGCTATACACAGGACGTTCGCTGCGCGGCGGACGCTTGAGCGTGGCGCGCACCTCGGCCAGATGCAGCTCCAGATCGGTCATGGTGCGGCTCAGTGTGTTGCGGTGCATCCCCATCTCTTCGGCCGCCTTGCACTGGTT
>PLPA01000302.1:0-33738 GCA_003159355.1 Acidobacteriaceae bacterium
CCGGTAACGCACCTCGGCTGTTTAGACCAGAGGATGGTCGGTTACGCGGCAACCGTGAGGATGCCGTCATTCGCCTATCCGCCCAGTACCCGGCCGCGAAACTACGGGTTCAACTGCCCTGGGGCAGAGGAACCGTCCCGGCCGATAAGCTCCTTCAACCACTGTTGAAAGATATCGAACTTCTTGAATTTACCACCATTTTCAATCTGATGCATCCCCCGCAATGCAATAATCAGACTGGCATTGGAATCTGCGTTGGCGTGATGACCGCAAGCCGTGCACAAAAACACATCCTGAATCGACTTTCCAGCCGCATCTTTCTTGGGACGATTGGCTGGATCTTTATGGCTGCATCTGGCGCAGGTCTGTGAAGTGAACGCCGCAGGAACTTCGATAGGGGCTGGCAATCCCTCTCGCTCCGCCTTGTAGGTAAGCATCTGCTTCAATTTGGTGAACTGGCTTTGCTTGAGGAATCGGCCCATCGTCACGCCCTTGATGGCTTCGATGACAATTTGTGAGCGATTCTCTTTGGCAATAGCAACAATCCGGTTGGCGTACTCTCCCAGAATGATTTCTGCTCGTTTGCCGCGCAGGGAAAACTTGCGCGACTTCTGTTTTCCCTGTTGCTGAATTCGCTTGATCTGCTGTTCGTAGCGCCGCATCTCCGCAGCGAATGCTGAGCCGTCCAGATCGAGATTGGTTTCCAGACGCTTGCCGTGCTGGTCGATCAGCGTCGCTGCTCCTAGTTTTGCAGCTCCGCGGTCGATACCGAGGAAAGTCATAGTTTCAACCTTCGGTGGGTTAAACTCGAAGGCCGCATGAACGTAAAAATCGTAGTCTTCAGCATTGAAGGGGATGGGCTTCTGCTTGTCCGTTGAGATGCGAGAAGAGGTGCGGGCCTTAGCCCTCGATGCAGGCTTTTCCCGCCGCTTCACCACCAGCTTGGCGCTTTGGATGGAGCCGTAAGTCAGGTACTCCTGTTCATGGAATTCTCGACCCAATTCAAGAGGCAGAATCAGGCCGGGGTATTTCTTCCCGCCAAGAGGCTCTTTCGTTTTACAGCTGATGAAGCCGTCCTTGAGTACATTATTCTGCTTGTACCTGTGTTTTTTGGCGAAGAGCCTGACGAGCAGATAGTAGTTTCCATCGCAATAGGCGAGTAAGCAGCCTTGCCCGAACTCATTGTTGGTGAATTCGATGGGGTGGGGCAGAGCGCCTTCTAACTTTTTCAGAACTTGTCCTGCGGCGCGGGAGACGGCCCAGCTGGCGTAGATTTTGCTCAGACGTTTGGCGACGCGAGTTTCGCCTCGTTCCTTTGCTTTGTCGATCTTCTCCTGATGCTGCGGCTTGACGGTGAGCTTTGCCTCCGGGTCTGTGAACTCGCTGTATGCCTTGCGAAACTCCGCGTCTGTCATCGCATCCAGGCTGGAGACTGTGGGCGGATTGGACTCGTTCGCTCCCTTGTACGACTTATTGAAATGGCTCATCAGCATCGCAGCTGCATCCAATTCGAGATAGCGTGTCAAAGGTGCAAGTTCCCAACCCCTCGGAAGAATCGTACGAAGCAGCTTCCTGAGCTTGTACTGGTTAGGGCGAAGTTTTTCTTTTTTGTCAAGTTCTGAGATTTGCTCCAGCAGATCGGGAACAGCCAGCGTCTTTTCGAGCACGGCCTTCAACGCATCGTGATAGTGGGTCATGGCGTACCAGAGCATTGTGCTCTTGTGTCGGGACGGATTGTGAACTTTGAAGCGCGCGGTTTTGAACATAGGCTGGAGTATTACAAGCAGTCTATGCCTGCTGCTTTGTCTCGCGCAACAACGCTATTGTTTATTGGCGCATCGCATAGGATTAAGGGCCTATTGGGTATGAAATCCGTCCCTCCGGGGCTAAAGCCCACGTTGATTCTGTTGGCTTTAAGAGAGGGTTGAAACCCCCTGCTCCCTCCGGCAGTTGCGGCAGGACTGAAGCCGTGCCCTTGCAAAACATCGACCTCATCAGAAAAACCAGAGGGCCAGCCGGATTCGGCTGGCCCTCTGTGTTTCCGCGGAAGGGATGAGTTAGATTTTGACGGAGGCGGCGCGGGGCGAGGTGCCGCTTAGTTCTGCAGCGCGGGCTTCGGCGTAGGCGGCTGCGCCGAGCAGCGCGGCGCGGCTCTCCAGGATGATGCGCACCGGCATATTGATGAGCAACTGGCTCAGGCGTCCCTTGTCTGTGAAGGCCTTCATGAAGCGGCCGTCCTTGAGCTTATCCAGGATGCGCGGGGCGATGCCGCCGCCCACGTAGACGCCGCCCACAGAGAGGATTTTCAGGGCCAGGTTGCCGGTTTCGGCGCCGTATGCGGAGACGAACATATCCATCGCCTTCTCGCAGATTTCGCTTTTGGCCGCCAGCGCCAGCTCGGTAATCACCGCATTGGGATCTTCGGCGGCGAGGCGCTCGGCCAGCCAGACCGGCTCGTCGATGCCGCGAACTTCGCGCAGAAAATCGTAGATGTTGGTCAGCCCTTGGCCGCTAACCACGCGCTCCTGGCTGATGCGACCGCTGTACTTCTGCTTGAGAAAGCGCAGCAGGTCGATCTCGTCTTCGTTGCGGGGCGCGTAGTCGGCGTGGCCGCCCTCAGAGGGATAGGGCGTGTGGCTGTGGCCGTTCCAGATCAGCAGGGCCTCGCCCAGTCCGGTGCCGGCGGCGATCAGGGCGCGATTGCCGATCTGGCTGGCGTCGCCCTCGCTGAGGGTGTAAATCTGGTCGGCGGCGAGCTCGGCCACGCCGTAGCCGTTGGCCTCCAGGTCGTTGATCAGGAAGACGTGATTAATGCCCAGGCTTACTGACAGCTCGCGGCTGTCCAGCGTCCAGGGCAGGTTGGTGAGGCGCAGGCGGCCGTCGCGCACCGGGCCGGGCACGCCGAAGCAGGCCGCGGTAACCGTGAACGCACCCAGAAACTCTTTTACGATCTCTTCCAGGCCGGAGTAATCCTTGGCCGGAAACCGCTCGTCGCGGGAGTATTCCAGTTTTCCATTGATAAAGTCATACAGCGCCAAATGAACCTTGGTGCCGCCTACATCGCCCGCCAGAATCATCTTTCTCTCTCCAAAACTCCACAGCCATCCTCATCCGTTGCGGGAAGAAGCGCGGCTGCGGCCTTATCCAATATGAAGGTAAGTATACCGCTTGCGGGCCAGATCAGTTGGCTGGGCAGCCGTTCCGGATCGTGCGGCCCGGTCAGTACTTCCTTCAAAATGGAGGCTTTATCCTCTCCGGCGGCGAGAAAGAAGACCGAACGGGCGTGGTTGATGACCGGCCAGGTGAGGGTGACGCGCCAGACATCCCGCTGTGGCACGTGGTTGGCGGTCACCAGGCGGCCAACTTCGTGAACGGCCTCGGTGTGCGGGAAGATCGAGGCGGTGTGGCCGTCGCCGCCGATCCCCAGGGCCACCAGATCGAAGCGCGGGCTCTCGGCGCCCTCCAGGCGGAAGTTGTTGCGCAACTCCGACTCGTAGCGGGCCGCGGCTTCGTCCGGCTCCAACTCGCCCTCGATGCGGTGAATCTGCTCAGGGCGGAGGGGCGCATGGTCCAGCAGAGCTTCGCGGGTCATGCGGTAGTTGCTGGCGGGGTCATCGGGAGAGACGCAGCGCTCGTCCACCCAGTAGAGATCGAGCATATCCCAGGGCATACGGTTGCGCCACGGCTGGTCGGGGTCGGCCAAGGCTTCAAAGGCTGCCAGGGGCGTAGAGCCGCCGCTGATGGCGATCCGCGCGCAGCCCTGCGCGGCCACCGCTTCCCCGGCCATCTCTACAAAATACTGCGCGGCCCGGCACGCCAGCGCCGCTGGGTCCGGTTCGACGTAGTACATGATCTGGAGATGCCTGGACATGCGCGCGGGTAATCCTTCGCTTTTATATTACGGTCAAAGGTAACACAAAGGCTGTGCTATGCGACTCATGCAGTTGGTAGCTCCGCGCACTTCTACAATTACCTGCCCAGATAGACCCGGTACTGCTGCTCGATGACGCCGGCGGCGCGGGCCAGCGCCAGCTTGGAGAGGTTGTACTGGTAGAGGCTTTCGACCAGATTGCTTTGCGCGGAGGCGAGCGTGGCTTGCGCCGTGACCAGGGGCAGGTTGTCGTCCACGCCGGCGTTGACGCGGTCGGACTCGTCGGAGAGGGCGCGGGTGGCCAGATCAACGTTGGAGCGGGCGACCTCAACCAGCCTGGCCGTCGCATTCACGTCGAGCAGAGCCGAGCGCACCTGCTGGTCGATGCGGCCGCGCAGGTCGTCGAGCTGGGCGTTGACCGCGTCCAACTGAGCCTGGGCGGCTTCCGTGTCGCCGTGCAGCTTGGCCTCGCGGAAGAGCGGCACGCTGAGCGTGCCCACGGCGGCGAAGTTGCCGTGCGAGCCGGCGCCGCCTACCTGGCTGACCCCGTAATAGCCGCCGAAGCTGAGGCTGGGCAGCCGCTGGCTGCGATAAGCGGCGTGGATGGCCTTCATCTCAACGGCCTGATTTTGCAGGGTCTGGTAGTCTTGGCGATTCTTATAAGCGATGGCCCGGACTTCTTCAGGAGTCTGCGCGGCCAGATCGCTGTAGGGAGCCGGATCGGTGAGGACGATCTTCTGGCCGGGGTCGATGCCGATCTCGCGCTTGAGCTGGATCAGGTTCTTTTCGAGGGCGTTCTGGGCGGCCAGGAGGGCCAGCTCCTGAGCCTGAAGCTGCACCCGCGCCCGCAGTTCGTCCAGATTGGCGGCCGTTCCGGCTTCGTGAGCGTCGTGGGCGTGGCGGACAAGCACCTGGTCCGCGGCTTCCAGGGCCCTGGCGTTGTCCACCTCGCTGGCAGCGGCGATGGCGTGCAGATAGGCCGAGGCCACCTGCTGCACCACCTCGCTGCGGGCCGACATCCTGGTGAAGTGGGCGGCGCGTTCCGCCGCGCCGACAGCCTTCCAGCCAGCGATGACCGGGCCGGAGAAGAGCATCTGGCCAAATTGAATTTTGCCCTCGGTCAGGTCGTCACGAGTGATTTCGGAGAACCCTGGGGGCAACTTGCCGCCGGGAAACAGTGGCGCAAACATTTTGATTGTGTCAGGGCCGAAGCCCATCGCGGCCAGGTTTTGCTGGTGGACGCCGAGGTCGCCAGTGAGGTTGATGGTAGGCAAAAACATTTGCAGGGCTTCGTTTTTTTGCCCCTGGAGCGTTTTCTCGCCGCTTTCGGCTTCCTTGAGGCCCAGATTGTTCTTGAGGCCGAGAGCGATGGCCTCGTCGAGAGAGAGCTTTATAACCTGGTCGGTGGCCGGAAGAGCGGTCACGCTGCCGTAGAAGGCGTTGGCGGCGGAGGTGGGGTTGGGCGCTTGGGCGTGGAGCGGCCCAAACGCGCCCACCAGTATCAGGCCCGCAAGAAAACCCGGCGCCGCCGTCCGCCGGAAGAGAGTATGGTGCGCTCGATTCACTCCTCTTATTCTCTCAGATGAACGAGGAGGCGTGAAGATTTCGCGGAAGGCGGGAAGACAATCCGCGACGGAACCGGGAAAGTTCACGATGCCGGATTCCCGCTCCTTGCGCGGCGAATCAACTCGCGCACCTTGGCAGGATCCTTGCGGCCCGGCGCGGCTTCCACGCCGGAGACCGCATCTACGCCCCAGGGGCGCAGCGCGGCAATGGCTTCGGCCACGTTGGCCGGGGTCAGTCCGCCGGCGGCAATGCGCTTGAACGCTTTTGCGCCCTGGAATACAGTCGCGCGGGCAGCCTCCCAAGCGAAGGGCACGCCGGTGCCGCCTACGGCTGCGGCTATCCGCGAGTCCACCAGCACTGCATCCACGTGCAGGTCTTGGTCGTACTCGGCGATCTGGGTTGCGTGCTGCCCGGCTGTCTCGGCGCTGAAGTGGATCACACGCAGGATGCGCACTTCCGGCCCCAGCCGCTGGTGCAGCCGGGCGGGCAGATCGGGCTCCGCGTCAAAGTGCAGTTGCACGCCGGTAAGGCCGCAGAATTGAACCGTGGAGACGATCTCCTCCAACGCGGCATCGACGAATACGCCAATCTTCTCTATAGTTGCCGGCAGATGCGGAGTGATCGCAGCGACTTCAGCCGGCGTGACGCGGCGCGGACTGGGCACAAAGACAAAGCCCACCGCGTCGGCTTTGGCATCAACAGCCACGAGCGCGTCCTCCAGCGAGGTGTTGCCGCAGATTTTGACCCAGATGCTCATTGGGCTGATCCCTCAGCGGAGGCTCCGGCCAACAGAACCTTGAGCGCCGCGCCGGGGTCAGGCTGGCGCATCAGGCTTTCGCCTATCAGGAAGGCGTCAAAGCCCGCCGCTTGCAGCCGGATCAGGTCTCCGGGCGTCGCGATGCCGCTTTCGGCCACGCGCACCACGGCGGACGGAATCCGCGCCACCAGTTCGAGCGAAGTTTCCAGGCGGACCTGAAAGGTACGAAGGTCGCGGTTGTTCACGCCGATGGCGTCGGCCCCGCTCTCGCCCAACGCGCTGAACACACGGTCCAGCTCCTCAGCCGTGTGCACCTCGACCAGTACGTCAAGGTTGATTGCTCGCGCTGTTTCCGCGAAGCGCTTGAGTTCGCCGTCAGTGAGCGCGGCGGCAATCAGCAAGATGGCGTCTCCGTGGTGCGCGCGAGCTTCAACGATCTGGTACTCGTCAACCGTAAAATCCTTACGCAGGCAGGGCAGCGGAACTGCGGTCGAGGCCAGCTCCAGATTGCGCAGGCTACCCTGAAAGAACGGCTCGTCGGTCAACACGGAGAGCGCCGCCGCGCCGCCGGTAGAGTAGCTCCGCGCCAGCTCAGCCACGACAAAATCGGCGCGAATCAGCCCCTTGGAGGGTGAGGCCTTCTTGATCTCGGCGATGACGGCGGGGCCAGCAGAAGCCTTCCGGCGTAGAGCCGCCACCCAGCCGCGCGGCTGATGCAGAGCGGCCATCCGCTCCAGCTTCGCCAGCGGAACGCGCGCCTTGGCCGCGGCCACGGTGGCCCGCGTCGTCGCCAAAATCTTGTCGAGGTGAGTAGACATACGCTGAGTTGAGTATACGAGGAAGGCAGCGGCCACAACCTATACGAGTACACTGAGACAATTGCGATAGCCATCTCTTCGCAGCGGCGTCAAAACCATATGAAGCACAAGCGGCTGATCTTGAACTTATTCTTTTTCCTGGCAATTGTGTGCTTGCCGGTGGTGGCCCAAACTCCCGTTCCTTCCCTCCCGCAGGTTCCCGTTCTGAGTACACGCACGACTCTGGTTCTTGTTCCCGCTCTGGTCAGGACCAAAGACGGAGCGCCGGTTTTCACGCTCACCGCAAAGGATTTCGTCCTTACCGACGACGGCATTGAACAGAAGATCACGATCGATGAAGAGACAGGCAGCGAGCCGCTGGCGCTGGTGGTTGCGGTTGAAACCGGCGGCGCCGGCTCACGCCAACTCGACAAGTATCGCAACCTGGGCGCCTCGATCGAGGCGGTCATCGGCGGCGTCCCCCACGAGGTCGCGGTAGTGGAGTTCGACAGCGAACCTCGTCTGGCTCTGGCCTTTACCCCTGATTTGAATGCGGTGGGAGACGCCTTGCACGGCCTTGAGCCGGAAGATCGCGGCGCCGCCATCCTCGACGGCCTGCGATTCTCCGTCGATCTGTTGCGCAGGCAGCCGCCATCCTATCGCCGCGCCATTCTGCTCATCAGCGAAACGGTGGANNGGACTTGAGTAAAAGCCGTCTGGAACAGGCCTATGACTGCCTCGGCCTACTGGCTCCTCCACTTCGGCTGGCCAAGGCGGCGGCAATCGCAGCCGCGGACGGGCTCAAGCACAATGCGGCGGAGAGCGTGGCGCAGTTGACGGGCGGCGAGTCCTTCAGCTTCAAGGATGCCCGCAGCCTGGAACGCGATGTGCAGGCTGTCTCCCACCATCTGCCGAATCGCTATCTTCTGAGCTTTTATCCCACTGCTCCCCATGCGGGCTTTCATGCCATCGGATTGCGCTTGACGGATTATCCGAATCTGGAGGTTACGGGCAGAAATGGCTATTGGGCTGACGAAGCAACGTCGGCAGGAAACGGCCCCAGGTAAACGTGTTGGGGCAACGAGCCTTGATGCGGAAACCTGGATTTCGTTCAGCCCTCAACCACCATCGCCACCGCTTCTTCGGCATTGGCTGCCACGCGCAGCAAATCGCGGTTCTTCTGCTTGATGAAGCCCGCGGCAACGGCGGAATCGAGGAAAGCCAGCAGCCCGTCCCAGTAGCCGGCGGTATTGATCACGATGCAGGGTTTGGCGTGCAGGCCGAGTTGCGCCCAGGTGACCACCTCCAGCAGCTCTTCCAGCGTGCCGTAGCCGCCGGGAAGCACGAGAAAGGCGTCGGCCAGCTCGACCATGCGCGCCTTGCGCTCGTGCATGGTGGGAACCAGCTCGAATTGCGTCAGCCCGTCGTGGGCGATCTCGCGGCTCACCAGCACCTCGGGCAGAACGCCAATGGCATGTGCGCCCAGCGCGAGTGCCGCATCGGCCACCGCGCCCATTAATCCTATATTTGCCCCGCCATAGACCAGCCCCAGTCCAGCTGCGGCAATGGCTGCGCCCAGCGCGCGAGCCTCGGCGAGATAGGCGGGATTGGTCCCATCAGCCGATCCGCAGTAGACGGCCACGCGGCGAACAGGTTGAAGAGAATCTGTCATTGTCTCTTCAGGATAGCGCGCAGCCAAGGAGAACTAACCAAGAAACGGTACACTAGACGCAGGACTCTTCCCGCCTGGACGCCATCTTGCCGCAGCTCTCCAACCTGAATCCCGAACAGCGCGCCGCCGTTGAGGCCACCGAAGGCCCCCTGCTGATTCTCGCCGGAGCCGGCTCGGGCAAGACACGGGTGATCACCAGCCGCATCGCCTGGCTGATCCGCGAAAAAGGCGTCGCGCCGGAGTCGATTCTGGCCGTTACCTTCACCAACAAGGCTGCCAGCGAGATGGCCGAGCGCGTGGACCGGCTGCTGGACCACTCCTCACTGGCCAAGCCGCTGCTGTGCACCTTCCACTCGTTTTGCGTGCGCATCTTGCGCCGCGACATCGAGGCGTTGAAGGTGGGCAAGGAAGGGCTGACCCGCGACTTTGCCATCTACGACGAGAACGACCAGCAGGCCATCGTCAAGCAGATCATGAAGCGCATGGGCCTGGACACCAAGCAGCTCACCCCGCGCACCGTTTTGGGCCGCATCTCCTGGGCCAAGAGCCACATGGTCGATCCGCAGGAGTATTACCTCAGCTCCAAGGATCCAAACAGCGAGCGAATCGCCCACATCTTCAAGGGCTACCAAGCCGAGCTGCGCAAATGCAACGCGCTGGACTTCGACGATCTGCTGCTGGAGGCCGTTCGCCTGCTCAAGGTCTCCACGGAAGCCCGCGAACGCTACCAGCGCCGCTACCGCTATCTACTGGTGGACGAGTACCAGGACACCAACCGCCCCCAGTACGAGCTGATGAAGCTGCTGGCCGGCGAGCGAAAGAACGTCTGCGCGGTGGGCGACGAGGACCAGAGCATTTATTCCTGGCGCGGCGCCGACATCCGCAACATTCTGGAATTTGAGAAGGACTTTCCCAACGCCCGCATCGTCAGGCTGGAGCAGAACTACCGCTCGACTCAGGTAATTCTGGAGGCCGCCGGCGCCGTGGTCGCGAACAACCTCCAGCGCAAAGGCAAAAAGCTATGGACCGACCGCCAGGGCGGCTCGCTGATCGGCTACTACGAGGCTCCCGACGGCGAAAACGAGGCACTCTTCATCGCCGACCGCATCCAGACCTTCTTGCGCCAGTCGAACTCAACCGAAGGGGAAAACCGCGGTGCGGCACATTGCGCGGTGCTCTACCGCACCAACGCCCAGTCCCGACTGGTGGAGGAGGCACTGCGCCGCTACAACATCCCCTACACTATGGTCGGTGGATTCAGCTTTTATGAGCGCGCCGAGATCAAGGATCTGCTCGCCTACCTGCGGCTCATCCGCAATCCCCATGATTCGGTGGCCTTGCAGCGGGTCATCAACACTCCCGCCCGCGGCATTGGCAAAACCTCGCTGGAAACCCTGGAACGGCTGGCTCTGGAGACCGGCGTCTCCACCTGGGAGGCCCTCAGCGCCGCCATCTCGAACCACCTCATCCCCACCCGGGCGCTGATGGCTATTGAGTCCTTCCGCCAACTGATTCTCGACGCCCAGGCGATGATGGACCCTGACTTTGCCGGCAAGCTCGCGGCTGATGTGGCTGCCGGGGCGGAATCCGGCGAAGAGGCCGACACCGGCTTTGAATTTGGCTCAGCCGCGGCTGTTTTAGCCAGTGCGGAGTCCGCAACCAGCTTTGATTTTGGCGGCGGCGAGGCCTTTCAGCCTCCGCTCCTCGATGCCGCCAGCTTCTCACCTTTCGCGACTCAGTCCAAGCGGCCCTTTCTCACTATGCCGAAAAAAGACCGGGTGCCCCAGGTCCCGATTTTGGGACCTGGGATCGACGATCCAAAATTCGAATCGGACACCAGCGAAGAAGCGCAAGAAAAGCCGGCCTTTCGCAAACCCGGCGACGCGGCCACCCTCCCGGAGCTGATCCGCTTCCTCATCGACCGCACCGGCTACATCAAAGCCCTGGAGACCGAAGGCTCGCCGGAGGCCTTCAGCCGCATTGAAAACCTGAAGGAACTGGCCAACGCCGCCCACGATGCCGAAGCCCGCGGCGAGACCTTGGGCGAGTTTCTCGACCACGCGGCTCTGGCCTCCGACACCGACCAGTTCGACCCCGAGGCCCGCGTCACACTGATGACCCTGCACGCCGCCAAGGGCCTGGAGTTTCCGTTGGTCTTCCTCACCGGCCTGGAAGAGGGCCTTTTTCCGCACTCGCGCACGCTAAACAACCCTGACGAACTGGAAGAAGAGCGCCGCCTCTGCTACGTCGGCATGACCAGAGCAATGAACACCCTCATCCTCAGCCGCGCCCATTATCGGAGAAGATACGGCAACGACTCCCCGGAGATGAGCATCCCTTCCCGGTTTCTCGAAGAAGTTCCCAGCCAGTTGATCGAAAACCTCAGCGGCCGGCCCCAATCCTCCTCCTGGGCCACTCCCGGCTACCCCAAGAGCTACGGCCGCCGCCCCGGCGCTTCAGACGACTTCGCCGACAAGCACTACAACTACGAAGACGAAAACCAGGAGACCCCGCGCTCGCCCGTTTGCCCCAGCGGCGGCAGTGGATTCGCAGCCGGCGCCAAAAGCGCATCCGCCAAGACTTTTGTAGCCTCATGGATGACGGCCAAGGCTCAACCTGCTTCTACGAGTTCGGAATCAGAACCAAGAGTGGCAAGCGTGGGAGAGCCGCCCGAAGCGCCACACTCCATCGACAATATTGCACGCTTCTTCGCAGGCAAGTCAGGCCACGGCAAACCCGGCTCGCTTCCTCGTCCGGCGTCGGCTCATCCGGCCATGGAGCAGCCCGCGTCCAGCGGCGCTGTCAATCTGAAAAAAGGCCAGCGCGTTCGCCACTCGAAGTACGGCGAAGGCACCATCCTGCTGCGCGAGGGCGACGGCGAAGACGCTAAGCTTACGGTCCTTTTTTCCCAGCATGGCATGAAAAAGCTGATGGAAAAGTTCGCCAATCTGCGCAAGGTTTAGTTTCGCCGCTCCACAAACGAAAAAACGGAGGGCACGTTTCCGTGCCCTCCGTTGTCGGCAGAACAGCCTGAGAAACTACGCCGCGCGATTCATGCTCGGCTTGGCCTTGCGGAAAAGAAAGCCTGCCATGCAGAGTAGCCCGGTGCCAAGCAACAGCAGCGAGGACGGCTCCGGAGTCGGCGACGTCAAGCCCACGTCGTATTTGGCACTGGACCCGTCTCCGCCCGCATCACCTAACTGCAGGAGGTCGCCGCCAGCCTGATTCCAGACCATCAGCCACACGTATGAACTATCACCCGATGATGTGACCGAGAAGAGAATTCCGCTTACCGATGTCGGGTTACCCGAACCCGAGTCTGGCACATCAGGGATATAACCATGAGCTGTGTCGGTCGGATTAAGGACGTCGGCGTACCAAAAATCGGCGTTGTCATTATTGCCGTACCCGGGGCCTGCGGAATCTCCGGAAACTACGTTTTGGACAACGTTTCCAGTGTAGATAATTCCGCCCACGTCGAACGTGCCGGTTCCAGAGGAGATGTTGAAGTTGCCTCCGGTCAGGGCGTTGCCGACGAGGTTGATGCTGCTGCTGGTGACGATGCCCACGCCGCTGACGCCAGCCGTGGAGCCGGGAACGACGCCGTTGATATTGTAACTAAACGAGGTAGCCATGGCGGCTGGCGCAGTCGCAAGAGCAGTTGCCAATGCGAGTACTACTAATCCGAGCTTCTTCATAAATCCTCCCAAGTGGCCCTTGCGGGCATCTGTCCTGCCTGAACTCATTACTGCAGACCGCAAAAAAAACTAAATGCCTTGCTTATATAGAACGCTCAAATACCTCCGCGCTCCTCCTGCGAAGCATCGCATCCCTCCGAAGCAACGGCTGTACTCAGAGCATGATAGGGGACACGCTCAGAATCGCCATCCGTGGCGCTCCAATTGGACCTATCTCGGAATATGCACGTTATGCGCCAAATTAGTTCCTTTAGAATCAGTACCATAGATTTTCGCACATTGGGCAATGTGCAATCTTTTTCACATTTATATCTAAAGAAGTTCCCATCTTCGTCCTGCCAATGCTCTTTTGAAAAGGCCATCCTCCTCGCCCAGGCAAAAGATTTCATCCGGCTTCGATTCTCCTGCCGAAGCCAAAACGAGAACCCCGGTATCGCTGGATGGAGGAGGGGTACTCTTGCATTTTCGCCACTTCGATCCCTGCTGCGCTACCATAATGGCAGGATTGGGACCGCATATGTTTGTTGTTGTCTGGCAGTTCGAAATCTCCGAGGAGCAGGTTGCCGCCTTCGAGGCCGCCTATTCGCACGAGGGCGCCTGGGCGCAACTCTTCCGCTCCTCCTCCGAGTACCGGGGCACCGAGTTGCTGCGCGACGCCTACATCCCCGGCGTCTACCTCACCATCGACCGCTGGGCCAGCGAAGAGGCCTTCCGCGCCTTCCGCAAGGATCACGACGCCGACTACGAGGTGCTCGACCGCGCCTGCGACGCGCTGACCAGCCGTGAAACCCGCATCGGCGCTTATACCGTCTGAGGCGATGGATCGGGCGTCCAGCGCCGGTGAACACAAGAGAAGCAGCGGATTATCGGAAATCCACCAGCTTTCACCATCTCTTCGCTTTTATTTTCTTTCATTGTCTGTTCAGCCCTGCTACAATCCCATCGAAATGCAAACCCGCCGCCGAGCCGTTTCCTGTGAGGGTTGCAGGAGCCGCGCAAGGCGAGCACATTATCAGGAGAATCCCCCATGGCAATCGCCGATGACCGCGCCAAGGCCGTAGAACTTGCGCTCGCACAGATAGAAAAACAGTTTGGTAAAGGGTCGATTGTCCGGCTCGGATCGAAAGAGGCGCTGGTGCCGATTGCCGTGATCTCCACAGGCTCGATCAGCTTTGACGCGGCGCTGGGCGTGGGCGGCATCCCCCGCGGCCGCGTGACGGAGGTCTTCGGCCCGGAGTCCTCGGGCAAGACAACCATCGCCCTGCATTTGATCGCCGAAGCGCAGAAGCTGGGCGGTCTGGCCGCTTTTGTCGATGCCGAGCACGCACTCGACCCCGCCTATGCCAAGAAACTCGGTGTGGACATCGATAACCTCCTCGTCTCGCAGCCCGACAGTGGCGAACAGGCGTTGGAAATCACGGAAGCTTTAGTCCATTCAGGTGCCATTGATGTACTGGTTGTTGATTCCGTTGCCGCCCTCGTTCCCCAAGTCGAACTCGACGGCGAAATGGGTGACACACAGGTTGGTCTGCAAGCCCGGCTGATGTCGAAGGCTCTGCGCAAGCTCACTGGTGTCGTTTCCAAGTCCCGCACCTCGCTGATTTTTATCAACCAGATCCGCGAGAAGATCGGCGTGATGTTCGGCAACCCGGAGACCACCACCGGCGGCCGGGCGCTCAAGTTCTACTCGTCGGTGCGCGTGGACATTCGCCGCATCGCCGCGATCAAGGACGGCGACGCGGTCACCGGCAACCGGACTAAGGTCAAGATCGTCAAGAACAAGGTGGCCGCGCCCTTCCGCGAGGCCGAGTTCGACATTATCTACGGCGAGGGCATCAGCCGCGAGGGCGACGTGCTGGACCTGGCCGTGGCCAACAATATTGTCGAGAAATCCGGCGCGTGGTACAGCTACTCCGGCGAGCGCATCGGCCAAGGCCGCGAGAACACCCGCACCTTTCTCAAGGAGAACAAGGACGTCTTCGCCAAGATCGACGGCGAGCTGCGCAAGAAGCTGGGAATCGGCGGTGCCAAGGCCGACGTTCCCGAAGTCCCCGCCGCCGGCCCCGCTGAAGCCAAGGAAGCCGTGCGTGGGCGCAAGGGATAATCTCTCTCTTGGTTCACAGGTAACTCCCCGATCTAAAATCCAGACCGGGGAGCCCTGCTTTCTTACGGCTGATAGGTTGGCTATCAACCGTCGATGAACGGAGCCAACGCATCACGCCAGTGCGCCAGCTTTTCTTCCCGCGTGATGCGCGCGCAGGCGGGACTGGTGGAGTCGAGCACCTGATGCGGAATGAGGCGAAGGCTTTGTAGCGAAGGAAGTACCTTTCGCCGGAAGAGCCTTTCCGCAGGCTGCCCGTTGAAGCAGATCATTTCAATGCGCGGATGTGCGCCGAGAAACGCGCGGAAATCGTTTGGCTCGACGGTCTCCATGCGAATTTCCGCGTCGCTGCTTCCGGCGCGCTCGGCCGACCGGCAGACATCCCATAAGGCGATGCCGCTCTTGCGCAGCTTCTCCAATCGATCCGCGTAAGACAGATCGGGTGACGCGCCGACGAGCTCTCCCATGATCCACCAAAAACAATTTCTAGGATGGGCGTAGTATTCGCCCGCTGCAAGCGATTTCACGCTGGGCAGCGTTCCCAGGATCAGCACTCGCGCATCCGGGGATTCAACCGCGTCGATGCTGAACGATTTCATTAGCAGAATTCCATTCCCGGCGGTCAGGCCGCGCTCAGCGCCGCCCGTGAACAAAGGCCAGCAGCCGCAACAGCAGCAGCAAGACGGCAAACGCCACCACGCAGGCCAGGAACAGGCGGCGGAGGCGCGGCTTTGCGGGTCGAAACTTGGCTTGACGGCTCATGGGCAAGGCAAAAAGAACGCGAGACCCATCATATCGCGAATCGCGCAAGGGATACGCATTCGGCTACTGTCATGTGGACCTATCTTCTTCCTCCAAACACCGATTCCCGCGTCTCGCGCCAGAAGGTCGTCACATGCGAGAACCCGGCTTTCTCAAGAATGCGTAAATCTTCGGCGGGGCGCACCGGTTGGTCATGCTCGTTACGTTCCAGATCGTCGAGAAACTGCCGGGTAGCGCTCTCATCGGTGAACCGGGGGTCACGGCCATCGGCGCGCTGTATTATGCCCCGCACTCGAAGGTGTTGTGTGACCGCTTCGAGCTCGTCATCTTCCGCAAGTGTAAGGTCGCCATTAAGAAACCATCCCCCCGGCTTAAGCAACCCGTGCGCGATGCGCAAAACCTGTAGCTTTTCGCCTGATGAGAGGTGATGAAGAGCATAAGCGGAAACTACGGCATCGGCCGAACCATCGTTTGCGCACAGCGTTTTCAGATCGCGGAAATCGCCAACTCGGAAATCCACACGCCGCGCCAGCGGCCCCAGCCGAGTGCGCGCCAGATCCACCATCTGCTCTGCCCCGTCAATGGCAATGATGCTCAAGTCTGGAAACGCGAGCAGAAGGCGATCAACTAGAAATCCTGTACCAGTACCGATGTCAATCGCAAGCCGGGGCGGCCTACCGGAGACAGTTAGAACGTTCTCGATCATCTCCGCCATTTTGCGGCGGTTGGGGTGCATGAGGTCCATGTCCGCGTCGTAAGAGGCTACGCGACTGGGCAGATCGTAGGCTTGAATCGATTCGCCGGGCATACAGTTCTCCTGGAATTACGGTTTTAGGCTAGTTCAAGAGGAAGGCGGCGAACTCTCGCCACCCTTCGCAGATGTTACCTGTGTTGCGGACTTGATTCTGAGCATAACCCAAGTTTAAGGCGATTGGGCTGGCGGTCAACGCTATTGTCAGACACTACCCGCATTCGGGACGCTTTCCTCCTTTCCGCTCAGAATACTCTGTTGAAAAACTTTAATGACATGGGGGTTTTGCCGCGTTGTTTTTTCTGCTAAAGCTCTGGCTTTGTCCAGACGATAGCCTATGCATGAAAGCGTGATCGCGGCGTCCTCGGAGGACGATTGGAAGTCCCCGCACGAGGAGATGCTGTAGGAGAAAACCCCATGAGAGGCAAAGTGCTGATTGTCGAAGACGAACCCATTGTGGCTCTGGACCTGAAACAGGAGCTGGAGATGCTGGGGTGCGAGGTGCTGGGCGTGGCGGAGAGCGCCGACGAAGCGCTGGTGGCCGCCGGGGTTCACCGGCCTGATCTGGCGCTGATGGACGTGCGCATTATGGGCAGCGTGGATGGGATTCAGACGGCCGGCCTGCTGCGCGCCGCGTACCAGATTCCGGTTATTTTTCTGACCTCTTACAGCGACGAAACCACCATTGCGCGAGCCGCGCGGGAGATGCCCTACGGGTACCTGACCAAGCCTTTCCAGAGCGGCGAGCTGAAGGCCACGCTGCAGGTGGCGCTGCACAAAGCCAAGGTGGACGCGCGCCAGGACGCGGCTCACCGCAAATTGGCTGCCACCATGAGCGGAATGCGCGAAGGTGTGCTGATGGTCTCCACCGAGGGCCGAGTCGAGTTTATGAACGCCGCCGCCGAGGGGCTGGCCGGCTGGACACTGGCCAAAGCCAAAGGCCGGACGCTGCATGAGGTCTTGAAGCTGAACGATTGCAATCAATGCGCCGCGGACCTGCTCAGCAGTTGCGAAGGCGCAAATACGGTGGAGGAGTTTGGCTGGACACTGCGGCAGCCCGACGGCGGTTTGGTGCGGGTGGATCTCAGCCTGGCGCCGCTGGCCGGCATCTCCGGTCCGCGCAAGGGATTTGTGATCACCGTGCGCGATGCCGCCCAGCGGATGCGCTCCCAGGCCATCGAAGAGACGCTCGATGAGGCGCACTCCTTCGATCAGTCGCCCACGGCCATGGTGCAGTTGGATGGAGACGGCCGTATCGTGCGCGTGAACCAGGCGCTGCAGCGCGAGTCGGGCGTGCCGGCCGATAGCCTGGTGGGCCGCTCGCTGACCGGGCTCAGCATGGACCCGGACCCGCGCATCGCCAAAGACTTGATGCATACGCTGCTGCAAGGGGGTACGTTTATGGGCACGGCGCGACCGCGCTCGGTGAATTAAGCCTGCTGTGTTGAAAGGGCGCGGCATTTCAGGCTACTCAAGATTCCGGGTGAAATCGGCGGAAATCATCCCTCCGGGGCTAAAGCCCGCGTAGATGTGTTGGCATTATGCGGGGGTTGAAACCCCCGCCTCCCTCCGGTTCAAGAATCTGGCGAGGGTGGGGCATCTTGCAACGGCGAGGGTGGGGCGTCCGGAGGCGGAGGCTCATCGCGGAGTGTTCCGTTTCAGGCCGCTTGGCCTCAATGTTCTTCGTTGGGACTCCATTTGATATTCTCGATTCTTTCTATATAAATTTGCTCTCGGCTCGCTCTCTCAGGGCGATAGTGTAATCGTTGTGCTGCCCGCGCCTCTCTGATCGCAACGCGGCATGAAACTGGGTGTTTGCTTCGCTGAAATCTAAACCTTGGGGGCATGGATGTCTTTCGTCGAGGATCCGCAACCCGTTGATCCCACAACTGCGGGGCGGCTTCCGGTCGAGGCCGCTCCGTTGCAGGAAATCTCTCGCCGGGAACAGTCCGCCCATGACTTGCGGGAATCCGGCCAGGATGCGCGGGAGACCAGCCAGGACACGCGAGAATCCGGCCAAGACCTGCGGGAATCCGGCCAGGACTCGCGTGAGACGGACCAGAACCGGCGAGGCGCTGGCCAGAACTTGCGAGAAACGGGTCAGGATCTGCGAGAAGTCGGCGCGGATTCCCGAGAGACCGTCCAAGATGCCAGAGAGACCAGCCAGGACTTGCGGGAATCTGGTCAGGACACGCGAGAGACTGGCCAAGACTTGCGGGGTACGAGCCAGGACACGCGAGAGACGGACCAGAACCTGCGTAGCGCCGGCCAGGACACACGGGAATCAGACCAGGATTTGCAACAGACCAGCCAGAACTTGCGAGAGACAGGCCAGGACTTGCGAGAGACAGGCCAGGACTTGCGAGAAGTCGGCGCGGATTCCCGAGAGACCGCTCAGGATGCCCGCGAGACCAGCCAGGATTTGCGTGAATCTGGCCAGGACACGCGAGAGACCAGCCAGGACTTGCGGGCTGCGAGCCAGAACACGCGGGAATCAGACCAGAAACTGAAAGAAACCAGCCAGAATTTGCGGGAGACCAATCAGGCATTGCGCGAGTCCAACCTGGCGCTGCTGGAGAGTGAAAATTGGTTCCGCCTGCTGGTGGAGAGCGTGACCGACTACGCCATCTATATGCTCGACCCTGAGGGCCGGGTGATTACCTGGAATGTGGGGGCGGAGCGCAGCAAGGGATATAAGGCCGAAGAGATCCTGGGACGGAATTTCTCGATTTTCTTTCTTCCCGAAGATGCGAAGGCGGGCTTGCCGACGGATGAATTGGCGGCGGCGGCGCGCCTGGGACGCTACGAGACGGAAGCCTGGCGCATGCGCAAGGATGGCACGAAGTTCTGGGCGTTCATCACCTTGACCGCCGTCCGCGATCCCAAAGGCAAGCTGCGCGGCTTTGCCAAGGTTACGCGGGATTTGACCGCGCAAAAGGCCGCTGAAGAGGCGTTGCACAGCCGCAATGCCCAACTGGAGCGCTACCGGTTCATCGTCGGAAGCGTGGCCGACTATGTGATCTTCACGATGGATGCGGAGGGGCGGATCGACAGTTGGAGCGACGGCGCGCGGAATGTGCTTGGATACAACGCGGAAAAGGCGCTGGGGCGCGAGTATTCCATGGTCTTCACTCCGGAGGAGATCGAAGCCGGCGAGCCGCGGCGGGAGATGGAGGAGGCGGCGCGCACCGGCCACTGCACGACCGAGAGTTGGCGCGTGCGCCGGGATGGGTCGCTGTTTTGGTCCTGCGGGGCGCTCACCGCGGTTCGGGATGAGGCGGGCAAGCTGACCGGCTACATCCGCGTGGCGCGCGACATAACCCAGCAAAAACAACTGGAGGAGTCGCTGGCGAAGTTGACGACCGAACTAGAGGCCCGGGTTGTGGAGAGAACCCGCGAACTGGAGACAACGGTCGAAGAACTGCGGCGCAAGAACGAGGAGGTCGAGGCCTTTGTCTATATTGTTTCCCATGATTTGCGTGCGCCGTTGGTGAATGTGCAGGGGTTTGTGCGGGAACTGGAGGAGAGCTGTAAGCACCTCAAAGATGTTCTGCAGACTTGCCCGAATTGGGAGCTGTGCTGGCCCGGCATCGCGCCGATCCTGAACGAGGAGATGGGCGGGGCATTGCATTACATCTCCGCTTCGGCGGCCAAGTTCGAGCGGCTGATTGACGCGCTGCTGGGCCTCTCTCGCCAGGGACGCCAGGACTATCATCTGACGCGGGTAAACGTCTGGGATCTGGCGACCAACGCGGTGGCGACCTTCCGGCAGGCGATCATCGAGGCCGGGGCCGAGGTCGAGGTGGACGAATTACCTTTTGTGACCGCCGATGCGACGGCCCTGGGCCAGGTCTTCTCCAATCTGATCGGCAACTGCCTCAAGTACCGGAGTCCGGATCGTCCGCTCAAGATCGAGGTGGGCGGCCAGGTGGAAGCGGGGATGGTCCACTACTGGGTGCGCGACAACGGCCTGGGGATTCCGGAGTACGGCAAAACGAGGCTCTTTCAGGTCTTTCAGCGCTTTCATTCCCGGCAGGCGGAAGGGGAAGGAATGGGGCTGGCGATTGCGCATCGCATTGTGGAGCGGCATGGTGGTAGAATTTGGGCGGAGAGCCTGGATGGCCAGGGATCGGTCTTCCATTTCTCCTTGCCCGCAAGTCCTGTTTTAACGCAGAGGTCCACTCAGGAGGCAACCGGTCATGAAAGCGTATGAATCCGTCTTTACCATTCTTATCGTAGACGACGATGAGGGGCACGTTGAACTGGTGCGCCGCAACCTGAGCCGCATCGCGCTGGGGAATCCGCTGATCGCTATCAGCGATGGAGCGCGGGCTCTGGACTATATCTTCCGGCGCGGCGAGTTTGCCGGGCGCACGGGCGCGGACCCGCTGGTCCTGCTGGACATCAATATACCGGGCAGCGTGGGAGGCGTGGAGGTGCTGCGCCAGATCAAGGCCGATCCGGCGACTTGCACAACGCCGGTGATCATGCTGAGCACCACCGACGATCCGCGCGAGGTGGCCCTGTGCTATGAGCTGGGCTGNNGTGGCGGAGTCCGCGCCATGAGCAGCATACCCATCTCGGCAACTCATTCATCCCATAGGATTCTGCTGGTGGAGGACGACCCCAGCGCCGCTGAGTTGATGCGGCGGACGCTGGAGCGTTCCGGCTATTCGGTGGAGATTGCCGGCGGAGTCGAGGCCGGAGTGAAAGCTCTGTGCGGCGAGGGCGCCGGTGATTACCTGGCGCTGCTGCTGGACTATCATCTTCCCGACGGCGAACCCTGGACGGTAGCCGATGCGGCGCAGGCGCGCGTTCCCGAGATTCCGGTTGTCTTTGTCACCGCGGTGAGCGATGAGAGCGTGGTCATTGAGGCCTTGCGGCGGGGCTTTGCCGACTACGTGAAGAAGACGGACGGCTTTTGGAATGAGTTGCCGCTGGTTTTGGAGCGAGTGGCGCGTCTGGGCCGCCTGAAAGGCCGGCTGGATGAGACCAGCGCGCTGATGAGCACCATCGTCGAGCATTCGTCGGACCTGGTGGCCGTTTACAGCGGCGAAGGTAAGCTGGTGTATGTCTCGCCCGTCTGCCTCACGCTGCTGGGCCGGGAGTCCGAGGAGCTGGTGGGGCGCTCATGGATGGAGATCGTCGTTCCGGAAGACCGGGAACATTTGCAAACCATCTTTGCCCGCCTGGGGGAGAACACTCACCAGGCGTCTACCTTGCGCTGCTGCCACAAGGATGGCTCGATTGCCTGGGTGGAGGCTCGCGCGGCGCAGCTCAAGACGCACGCGAACGCCCCGCCGATGATCGTCCTCACCCTTCATGATGTGACCGCGCAACGCGAGCATGAACAGCAAATGGAGGCCTCGCTCAAGGAGAAAGAGCTACTTCTGGGCGAAATCCACCATCGCGTGAAGAACAACTTGCAAGTGGTGCAAAGCCTGCTGCGGATGAGCAGCCGGCTGCTGCCTCTAGGCAAGGCGCGCACGGCTACCGAAACCACGATTCAGCGCATCCACGCGATGGCCCTGGTGCATGAACGGCTTTACCGGACGAAAGACGTGGCCAGCCTATCGCTCTGCGACTATCTGCGCGACCTGTTCAAGGGAGTTGTGGACTCGAATGCCGCGTCGCCGGGGCAGATTCAACTGCAATTGGACACCGAGGAGATTCCCCTCACGCTGGACTTGGCAATCCCCTTCGGGCTGCTGGCCAACGAGCTGATCTCCAACTGCTTCAAGCACGGCTTTCCCAACGGCCGCAAGGGTACGGTCGAGATTTCGATTCATCGCGTGGACGGCGTCGTCCGTTTGGCGGTCACTGACGATGGCGCCGGTCTGCCCGAGCACTTCGACGCTGCCGCTTGCCCCTCGATGGGGCTGAAGCTGGCCGCCAGCCTGGCGCATCAACTGGGCGGGAGCCTGAAGTTCCGCAATGGGAAGGGCTGCCGGGTCGAGGCGGAGCTCAAACGCCTGTAATTCAGGTTGCTGATACAATGGAAAGTGCCGCAGTATGCGGCGGTTTTCTCTATGCTGAGAGAGCCATAAGGGTCTTCTGATCTCTGACCCCTGATCTCTGATCTCTGTCTCAGTCCCCCAACCCCATGGCCTCATCGGCCGAACCAAAAGAAGGAAAACTCCCTGTGACCCAGACGATACGCAATATCGCCATCATTGCCCATGTTGACCACGGCAAGACAACCCTCGTAGACGCCATGCTGCGGCAGTCCGGAACATTCCGCGCCAACGAGCAGGTGGCCGACCGGGTGATGGACTCGAACGAACTGGAGCGGGAGCGGGGCATCACCATCCTGGCCAAGAACACCGCCATCGTCTTTGAGGGCGGCAAGATCAACATTGTGGACACGCCGGGCCACGCCGATTTTGGCGGCGAGGTGGAGCGCGCGCTGAAGATGGTGGACGGCGTGATGTTGCTGGTGGACGCGGCCGAGGGGCCGCTGCCGCAGACGCGCTATGTGCTGGCCAAGGCTCTCGAAGCCAAGCTCAAGCCCATCGTGGTGATCAACAAGATTGACCGTCCCGACGCGCGACCCCAGGAAGTGTTGAACGAGATCTACGACCTCTTCATCGATCTCGACGCCGAGGAATCGCAACTGGACTTTCCCGTGCTTTACGCAGTCGCCAAGGCAGGCACGGCGAGCCTTGATCCTGCCGTACCGGGCGTTGATCTGCAGCCGCTCTTTGAGGCGATTGTTTCGACGATTCCCCCGGCCACAGGCGACGCAGACGGAACTTTGCAGATTCTGGTCACCAATCTCGATTATTCCGATTACTTCGGCCGCATCGCCGTCTGCCGCGTTTTCCAGGGAACGCTCCACGCCGGCGACGACGTGACGATCTCCAAGCGCGACGGCAGCCTGATGAAGACGCGGATCACTAAATTGTTTACTTTCAGCGGCCTCAAGCGAATTGAGACCACCGAGACTACCATGGGCGACATTGTGGCTGTGGCCGGCGTCGAGGGCATCACCATCGGCGAGACCATCACCAGCGTCGAGAACCCCTCGCCGCTGCCGCTCATCGTCATCGATGAGCCGACTATCGCCATTCAGTTCAGCGTCAACAACTCGCCCTTTGCCGGCCGCGAAGGCCAGTACGTCACCAGCCGCAACCTGCGCGAACGTCTCGAAAAGGAACTGCTGACCAACGTCAGCATTCGCGTCGAGGATACCGGCTCTCCGGATACCTTCAAGGTGCTGGGCCGCGGCGAGTTGCAGCTTGCCATTCTGATCGAGATGATGCGCCGCGAGGGCTTCGAACTCTCCGCCGGCCGCCCAGAAATCGTGACTAAAACGGTCGATGGCACGCGCATGGAACCCGTCGAGCACCTCACCATCGACGTTCCCGAGGCCTACACCGGCACAGTGATCGAGAAGCTCGGCCCCCGCAAGGGCGAGATGACCAAGATGCACAATCACGGCTCAGGCCGCGTGCGCATGGAGTTTCGCGTGCCCAGCCGCGGCATCATCGGCCTGCGCAGCGAAATGCTCACCGAGACCCGCGGCACCATCGTGATGAACGCGCTCTTCGACGGCTACATCCCCTACCAGGGCGAGATTCCCCAGCGGCCTACCGGCGCACTGATCTCCGATCGCCAGGGACTGACCACGACCTATTCGTTGAACGGTCTGCAAGAGCGCGGAATGTTGTTTGTCGGCGCGGGCGTCGAGGTTTACGAGGGCATGATCGTCGGCGAGCACTCGCGCGACAACGATCTCGACGTAAACGTTGTGCGCGAAAAACATATGACCAACATGCGCGCCTCAAGCGCCGATGAGGCCATCCGGCTCGTGCCCTATCGCGCCCTGAATCTCGAACAGGCCATCGAGTTCATCGCCGAGGATGAGGTTGTCGAAGTCACGCCCAAATCCCTACGCCTGCGCAAGAGAGTCCTGCAGCAAAACCGCCGGCCCAAGCGGTGGGAGAAGGGGAACGAGTAACCGCATTCGAGGTAGCTTGTTGTTTTGAAATGGCGCGGCTTCAGCCGCGCCGCTAGATCGATAGATAATTATCCGGGCTTTAGCCTGACTTCTTGGGCAAGCTGAGATCCTAAGAGAAGAGTGGTAACCGCCGAGTCGGCGACAATATACTCGCGGCTTGAAATGTGAGAGAATTGCCCAGCTTGAGTTGGGGTCGAAGAGTCCGCCAGGCCAGACCGTGATTCGCCCCAACACCCAGAAGAACGTCCTTCCGGAGGATTGCGTGCTCTTCTTTGACTCGGTTAAACCTGATGGGCTGGCGAAGGTTTTTCTGCCTGCCGTTGCCACATTGATCCCTGCCGCCATTACAGCGGCTGTGAAGTGGATGCTGGATCACTCTCGGAAGGGGCGCAGCGCAGAACTTACGCAGCAAGTCTCAACTCTGGCCAAAAGCATCTCCGAACTTCCCGTGGTGCCTTTGTCCAGCGCCAACCCAACTGTCACGCCGCAATCCGCGCTAACGGTCGAACTCGAAGCAGTTCTTCACGAACTCACCGCACTGCAGAAAAGGACCGTCCACAGCTTCACCGGTGTCTCTTCAATCACATCCATGGCGCGCTCCGCCTTCCTGCTCTTTCGCCCGAAGGGCTTAAAGGCCTGGATATTGCATCTGTGCTTCTACGCGTATTTGCCCTGCTTTATTTTTATCCTCTCCGTAGGCTGGGCCAGCGACTTGCCGAAAGCCGGGAACACAGCAGGCACGACATCGGACATTCTTTTCAATCTGTTTTTCTTCTTCACCGTCTTTGGCATCCTCGGAATACCACCGTTGATCATTCGCTACTTCGCAGTAAAAATCCACCGCAAACAATGTGCGCTGGCCCAAGTCGCCGCGCCTGCGCAAGAGAATCTTGCAGCAGAATCGCCGGCCTAAGCGGTGGGAGAAGAACACCGAATAGCTTGTGTGATTCGCATCACAGAGTTGTTTTTCGTAATTTGCGAAAATTTGGCGCAGTAATTCCGAACAAGGAAAGTCAAATGAAAATCACACCTTGCAGGGCCGTGGTTACGGCTCTCTTGATTTTTCCTGCGCTTGTTTTTGCCAAAGACGGCAAGACCTACAAGCACGCATCTGAGTATCAGGTAGCCATCCTGGACCAGAATCTCCGTGTTGCTACCTGGAACGATGTAACCCTTGGCAAGAACACAACAGATGCGAAGCTCGGCTCTGGTGGACAGGGCATCCACTTGCTACATACCGACGCAGGGGATTACCGCGTAGAGGCTCCCATCAACAAAGGCGCTACATTTATGTCAGCAATGGCCGCTGGAATGGCGAATGTTCCTTACGCCGCACAGACTTATCACAACAAGTGGTTTATGGATAAAGTCCAACCCGGCACCAAGGTTCTGTTCGCTGCGGAGTGTGCGAAGCCGAACAAGAAACATCCCAATGATGCGGTTCGCTGTACTTTCTACTTTCCTGATCCGGATAGTTCCGATCACGAATATGCAACGATTGGAGACTTCACGCCGTTTGCAGCCGGCGATGGTAGTAATATGCAGAAGACCGCCAGCACTCTTTGTGGTTCCGGCAAGCTCAAACCCGACGTTGAAGCTCAACTCTGCGGCGGAACACCATCTCCGATACCAGCACCAGCACCAGCTTTTACTCCCATTCCGGCTCCAGCACCAGTTCCTCAACAGTAGTAGATTCGAACATACATAGCAGGGCCAGCAACCGTGCAATGAAGTTTGCCCATAATGGCTACCCGGTGATGTTCTGAGTCCGGGTGCCCCAGGCCTCGATTCTGAGATCTGTGATTGATCTGGGACGCTCTTCTTTTTATTCGCCGCTCACTCCGGCAACTTCGCGTCCAGCACTTCCTGGGCGCGTGCAGCGCGCCAGGCAGCCAGCCGTTCGTAGAGCGCCGCGTCATTCAAGGCCAGAATCTCGGCGGCGAAGAGCGCTGCATTGGCCGCGCCAGGCTTGCCGATCGCCAGCGTGGCAACCGGAATCCCCTTGGGCATCTGCACCATCGAAAGCAGCGAGTCCAGGCCGTTCAGCGGCGTGGCCGCAATCGGCACAGCCAGCACGGGAAGCAGCGTTTTGGCGGCCATCACACCCGCCAGGTGAGCCGCGCCGCCGGCCCCGGCGATCAGTACCCGCAGCCCGCGCCCGCGCGCCGTTGCTACGTATTCGAAGAGTTGGTCCGGGGTGCGATGCGCGCTCAACACCCGCGCCTCACAAGGAATCTCCAGCGCGCGCAGAATCTCGATGGCCGCCGAGAGCACCTCATAATCGCTCTTGCTGCCCATCACCACGCCTACCAAGGTTTGATCGCTCATGGGGTTCATTATACGAAAACCGGCACTCGGGCAGAAGAGACTGGCTGCGCTCAATGCCGTAAGATCGCCGTCACGGCCACTTCAACCACCGCGAAGACCACGCTGAACGCCGCCAGAAAGCCCTTGGCGCGCTGCCAGTTCTGCTCATGCCGCTCCATGCGCCGCTCCAGATCGGCCAGCCGTCCGCCGTTGCCGTCGCCCGTGAGATTGGTCATCTGCGTCTTCAGCACGCTCAAGTCGCTCAGCACCTGCGCTTCGAATTCATTCATCATCCGCATCCACTGGACTCCATTCGTCCGTCGCCCACAAAAATGGGTCCGCTTACGATCCCAGCGGCAGGTTAATGAACAATGCCGTTGAGAACTCCGAGTAATTCGGCGGCGTTGAGCCGTCATACATCCGGATATAGAACCGGTCGGCGGCGGAGATGCGAGAGAAAGTCATATTCGGCAGAATCGCGCGCATCACCAGGTCCGGATCTTCGCCGGGCATAAAAGCAAAATCCCGCAGCCGAATCTCGAATCCTCCGCCCGTGGGCGGCGTCACGCCGGCATTGATCGATACCGTGCTTCCATTCAGCGCCGTCACCGTGAGCGTGTTGAGGTTGGCAAGAAAGGCAGGAGCGACAGGCGCCGGCAGCCACGCATCGGCCGGCACGGTCTCGCTGGTCTTGATGGCCAGATCGTCGGCCCAGTCGTTGGCGAAGGCGATAGCATACTCCACCAGGTCGGGATAACTTGCGCTATAACTCACCTTGACCTGCCGCACCACTACCTGGGCGTTCAAGGAAAGGGAAGGCGCGTTGAGTTGGAGCGCATCGCCCGGCCAGACATCGGCGGCAAAGCTCATCCTGTTTCCCTTGTAAGTGCCGCTCCACAGCGCGCTAACGCCCGCTGAGACCTTCTCGATAGTCAGGGCCGCATTGCGGCAATCCGCGGAACTGCGCGTCGGGGGACTGGTCACCGAGCCGATCCAGGCGGCCTCGGTGGGCATTCCGGCCAGCGCAAGCGCCTGCTGGCTGGCGGTGTTGACCGATCGCCCCACGGCCCTGCCGACAGTGCGATAACTCACCTCAATCTGCTCGCCTGCCACCGGTGCATACCCGGTGTAAAACACCAGCTTGCCGGTGCGGTCCAAATGGCACTCGGCGGCCTCGGCCGTCGTGCCAACCCGTCGGGTATAGGGAGAGCCGCTCAGCGGCGTGCTCACCACCCAGCCCGAACCAAGATTAGTCAGATTGATCGCGCGCATGGTTCCTATCAGGTTGATGCTGCTCACAGCCACCACACTGCAACTTACAAGAAGGCTGGCTATTGCGCCATCATAGAGCATTACCGGCATTCCGCCCACTCCGTTGACAAACTCCTGGATCTCCATCTGCACGTTTCCCGCGGCAGGATTCCAATCTCCTCCATTCGCAACTTGCCCGCTGTCTCCATAGGAATAATAACTTGCCTGCTCCCGTTCGCTCTCCGCGCAATGCAATCGGACGCGCAGCGTGTATTGATAGGATGGATTGATCGCATAAGCCGTTCCCACCGCGCTTCCTTGAATCAGCGGTTGCAATGAGACAGCCCCAGTGCCTGGCTGCGCGGTTGCCTGAAAGCCCGCAATGCACCCGGCCTGCCTGTCCATCCCAACAAAGAAGCCGGCTAGGATGCCGGTGCTGCCGGTAGTAAGAGTGACACCCACAGCCTCCAGCAGCAGGGTTCCCCCTAACTCCACCGGGTTCAACCAGGCCAGCAGCGTTTCCCCGTCGAGTCCATTGCCGCCTTCCATCGCCAGCCCGCCCGCGCCTAACTGGAGATAGCCCGCAGCGGCGGAAATTCCCCACACTGCCTGGTTGATTTTGGACTCATTGAAAAGCTCGCTGATGATAGTGGACTGGGATGAAGCGGGAAAGTATGGGTCTGCCGCCAGAAAAAACTGTGTTGTAACTCCGTCCCCCAGAAAGTATTCGCTCACATAAGCAACCGGCTCATGCTCGCCGCAAACAGTCACATCGTTTGCCAGGGCGCGCTTGGCGCTGGCCGTGAATCCCAAGGCTGCCAGATTCAAGCTGCCATTCGTCTCGTTCAGCGGATGCACGACGCTTTGCACCGAAGAAACTGTCAGAGCCCCATTGACCGCTCGATACGCAGCCCGCGTCATGCTTGCCACCTGCCCGGCGCTCTTGCTCCACGATGAGCCCGGATCGGGGGCAAAATAGCTAACTGGCGCGCTCAGAGAAAGCCCTTGTGTCGATAGCACGGTAACTCCAGTGCTAGTCACCAGCCTCGTCATCAGCGTTCCGGCGTTTTCACCTGTTGCGCCTGTGCTGGGTGGCATCAGGTTCTGGTCCAAAAGCAATTCGTCGCTCAGAGCCTGGATTGCAATCCGGTAACGCGGTCCTTCTATCGCCATGCCGGCATATTCCGGAAGAGGAGTTACCGCAATGTAACCCGTAAAGTAATAGGTTCCATCGTCTCCCGTTACAGCAAGAAACTGATTGCGCAAGGGAATCGCCAAACTGCCGTTGGTTGGCAGGCTCAGCCACAGTTGGCATAAGGAGGGCTCGTTCAGCTTGCGCTCGATCGTCAGAGGCCGCACTGCATCGAGCGTGGCCGTGTAGTCTTGCCCATTGATCGTAATCTTCATCGTGACTCTCTGCCCCGCTGACTCGCTGAGTTGCTGACTTGCTTATACCAGTGCGTTCGCCGCGGGTAAGAAGCTCCGGTAACAGACAATCCGTTCCCCATCCAGTGGATCGGTCACGGGCAGCGCCAGAAACTGTCCTTTGAGCAAGACCCGCGCCAGCCCGCTCGTATTCTTGCTGTCCAGCGGCAATGCGGCTTCTTGCGCGCTGGCCATGGTCTGCAGGCGTGGATAGTGGAAGAAGATCCGCTCTCCCTGGCTGCCTTCCATCACAAACAACGCCGACCACTCCTGATAAAAACAGCCGCCTTCGCGATCCACAAATCCGCTGACTGCCTGTAACTTTGATCCGGCCGCCGGAGCACCGCCCGGCAAAGGACCGGCAAGCGTTAGCCCGGCCGAAGTTACCTGCGATACAAATGCTACGTTGAAGGTCACGCGCCGGATGTAGTTAACATCGGTCAGTGCCTGCCGCACATACGCTCCCGATACCGGCGTACCCACAAAGCCGGTCTGCCCCGTGTAATCCGCGTCCAGCGCGATGATCGAGCCTGCCGAGAATGTTGCGGCGTCGGTCGAGGCCAATGCTACGAATCTCGCAGTCGATCCGCTAAGTGTCGTTACCGCTGTAGTTGCCTGGGCGCCATCCGCGCCTGGGGCTGCGCCACTTGCGGGAGCCAGCAGATTCATGTGCTGTGAGCCTGTGGCCAAAGCCATGGTCAGCTTAGTCCAGCTTAGAAACTCGAAGCTAACCTGCGCCTCAAGAGTCTCGCGCACCTGCTCCAGCGTGCTAGCCGGAATGCCCGTCAACACAGCGGCGGTCTTACTTCCCGGCTTGCGTGTAAACTCTTGAATCCATCCCAGGCTGATCCACGGAGCCGGTGGAGCTTCCAGGCTGAAACCGCCCTGCTCCGACGGATCAAAGAGCACTGGCGTCTGCGCCGCCCGGTTTACCGGCGCGAAATAACCGCGAACCCGCCGCGCCACCGGAGCGGGAGCCGAATACCAAGTCGTCGCCATTTACTCCCCCTGCTCCTGGTAGCTGTAAACCATAACTTTTGCGGAACGGCTCAGCTGGTCCCGCTGGATCGCGATCGGTCCAAACTCCGGCTCATCCCAAAACACCTTTGTCAGCATCGCTGCCGGCGGCGTTGTCGTGTAATTGAGCTTGGGAGTATAGAAAGGCTGTAGGATTGCCGCCAGTTCCTCGTCCATTTCACTTAAGGACCGGCCGCGGTCCAGCCCACCGAAGCTTTGCGTTCCGCAGGTCTGATAGATCATCTCGCATTGCTCGGCCACCATCGTGGAACCGAGATCCAAATCAACGCCCAGGCTTAGCCAGCGCAGAACAAACACGTCGCTGGGAAGTTGACTGAAAGGAGCCTCGGCCTCCTCCACCAAAATCCCGGGACGCACTGCGTTACGCAGCAGGATCGTCCGCTCCGGATTGATCGCCGCCAAACGCGCGCGCAGCGCCATATAAAACGAGTCTTTCGCATTCTGCATAAGAAGACAGGGATCAGGGGTCAGGGATCAGGGATCAGTAAAACCTCTCCTTGATCACTTTCCCTTGCTTCCCATTCACCTTTCCGGGTCAATGTTCGTTGACAAACAGCCGCCATTGGGTCGGAAACTCGGTTTCGGCCATTGATTGCGCATCATGATCCCTGACCCCTGATCCCTGCTCTTACACCGCCTGCTGACGCGCTTCCCGCAACAGCAGCCGGTAGAGATATACCTGGCCGAAGGCTTCGTTGGCAGCAATTGACTCAATCAGGTAATCCTGTCCCGCCACCGTAACCGCCAGAGTCATTGCAAAAAGAGACTGGACCGATTCGAGGTCCAGCGCATTCACCTGCTGCTGCACTCCGGTCGCCGATACCAGCAGCTCCCACTTTGACTCGCCATGCTCCTGCCAGTCCGGCCTCAGCTTGCGCATCACGACCGGGCTAACTACCACTTCGGCAAAAGTCGTTGCCACCAGCCCCACCTCAGATTGGCTGGTATCCGTGTTTGTACCCGTCACCCGCAGAAGGGCCGTGGTTCCTGCCACGCTTCGCAGCAGGGCATCGGCCAGCATCCGCGGCGCTCCCACTGGGTTGCGCGCCCCCGTATCGCTCATCACTCACCCCAGCCTGTTCGCAATGTAGGGACGCAGCCAGGCTTGCACCGTTTCGTCCACCAGCGAACTCGAAAAATACTGCATCTGCATTGTGTCGATCTTGGTTTTGCTCGCGTTCAGCGCCGGCGTCGACTGCGCATTGCGCACAATCTGCGCGCACGCCGTCTTCACGTCGTCGCCAATCGTCGCGAGGCCGGCCGTATAAGTGACCGCCACCTCGTTGTAAGGCAGCCCCAGCACATTCCATGGCAGCGTCAACTCCCCGGTGTTGGGGTCAAAGTCCACGGAGTTAGGATCGATCGCCGTCCACTGCCCCGGCAGAGAAAATGCCAGCGCAATCTCAAACAACGCCTCGTTCGGAATTTCTCCGCGCCGCGGTCTCGTGTAGCGTCCTTCGATGCTGATGATCGGCGTTGTGGCCGATCCCAGCGGCGTCAGCGGCAAATAACTCAGGTACACCGTCTGCGCTCCGCTCACCAGCCGCAGCCGCTCCGTGTACTGGATCACGTTCAGGTCCGGCCGCCTGCAGTAGCTGTTGATCAATGCCGTCGCGGCCGTGATCCAGTCCGCCGTCGTGCCTGCCGGCAATCCATAATTCGGGTAATCCACTGGCTGCAGATATGCCATGCCATTTCCTTTCAAAAAACAGGGACTAGGGACTGAGGGACTAGTCCCTTAGTCCCTAGTCCCTCAGTCCCTGGTTTCCATCTACCGGTCCACCAGCACCTGGTAATGCGCGTAGTTGGCGCCCTTGACCACGATGGCGCCGAACTTGACCGCGACATACTGGTAAGCCAGCGAGTTCGGCAGCCCCAGTTGGAAGATGCGCGGCGTCGGATCGCCGAGCCAGTGGTACTCGATCAGATCCTCGGTCACGATGTAGGCCGGAAGAACCGCCGTGCCCGATCCCGGCGTGCCCGTGTAACCCAGGCTCCAATCCGGAATCAGCGGCAGATCGCCCGCCTGCGTCGAAAGCATCTTCACCCGGACTCCACCCGTGATGTTGTCGGTATTCAGCACCACGTTGAACTCGGTTTTCATTTCCCGGTCAATCAGGTCCAGCAGCACCGGGTTGGCGTAGATCGCTGTGGGCCGAACATGGAAGCCATTGCTGGCCACCATCTGCGCCACTGCCGATTTGATTCCGTCCACAATCGAAGCCGTGGTGCCGATGGTTGTCGTCAGGCCGCCGGCGGCTGCAATCTGTCCGATCGCGCCCATGTATTGCGTGGTCGTGGGCGTGCTCAGGCTGGTGTCGTTGCCGTTCCACAGAGCCACATCGTGCGCCACCATCACGCCGCTCACCGTATCCACCAGGTCTTTGGCCTGAAGATAGGCGAACTGCTTCTGCTGGTCGCCCAGCTCGATGTCGAAGAGGTTGTAATTGATCTGCGAAACGATCGCCTTCAGCGGAACGCTCCGCTCCACCCGCGTCGGGCTTACCACCACCGGCACGATGCTGCGTGGATTGACGAAGCCCGACGTTCCCGGATTCGGGATCGCCGTCTCCTCGAAGAACCGCGACGGATGCCCGGTCGCCGGTACCTGCTTGATGCGCTGCCCGAAGGGGCTCGAACGCCGGCAGATGTCGAAAATCTCGGTCTGATACAACGGAACTTCGATGGCGCCAGGCCCGATATAATCTGCTGCCGCGTGAATGTCTGCAAAGGTTGCGTTCATAGGCTCTTTCCGCCCCCTCCATGGGGCCTGTCGTTGCTCGAAGAACAGCTTCCAGCTACTAGCTTCTAGCTGTCAGATTTTCTATCTGAGCGGTGGTTTTACACGTTTCCGGCAGAGTATTCTCCGGGTTTTTCTTGGCTCCCGAATTGATTTCTCGCCGCTTGTCCCGGTCTGTTGCAATCATCCTGACCGAGTCTCCCCAGCTTTTAGCTAGAAGCTAGTAGCTAGAAGCTGAAAGCTGCCTTTACGTGATTGCGCCTGCCCGCAGCAGTTGGCTTTTGACCGCGATGCGCTGCTCGAGGCTCAATCCGGCCAATGCCGCATCCAGGGTCCGCACGTCCACTGGACCCTCGCCGATGCCGTGCTTGGCCAGCATCTCGCTGGTTGTCGAGGGCAGCGTCCTGCGCAGCGGACTCAACACATTCTGTGCAGACCCAGCCTTCAATTCCGCCAGTTCCCGTTCGGCCGAAGCCAGCTTTTCCGCCAGTTCCGCCTCCCGCCGGCTCTGTTCGACGGTCGCAGAAATCCGTTCCACTTCGCCGCTCAAGGCGCCTTGCCGCTCCTCAAGCCAGCCCAGCGTCCGCTCTAGCAGGTTCGTCGCGGCTTCCAGCCGCTCCGCGATCTCTCTCTCTTCCTTTTCCATGCCACTCCTTTCTGTTGACTGTTTGGCTCGTACTTACCGCGCTGATTTGCTAACAAAAAAGGCTTCGCATTGCGAAGCCTCTTTGCTAACCTTCTGATTTGGCCGCATACCGTTCCGCTAACACGCCATGCGGAAGCTCGTGGCCCGGTAGGCCGCCTTCTCCCGGAGCAGGATTGCCGCTCCAGTGAAGGTCACGCGGGTCAGCTTCCACACCTCGGCCCGCATATCTTCCACCCGCGCGTCGGCCAACTCATAACTCATACCCATCGACTCGGGCGACTGCGCCTGAATTGCCCCCGCTACTTCGGGAAAGTCCCGCGCATACAGGTATCCGCGAACCACCAGCCGCTGCCCGACAATATCCGCCTCGGTCAGCAACCCGATCTTGCGCCGCGC
>PLPA01000302.1:33813-34894 GCA_003159355.1 Acidobacteriaceae bacterium
TTGGGGAATACTTACTGCCATCGCTTCCAATCGCATGCGCTCTCCGCCCATCTGCTTTCGCTTGCCCGGCCAATGCTTTTTCACTCAGCGGCCGGGCTGAATTCCGTTACCCTGTCTGCTCCCTCGCCGCTTCGCCCGTCAACTGCACTGCCCCATCCTGCCCCAGCGGTCCCAGCCCACGCATGGCCCGCACCTCGTTCACCGTCAACACACCGGCATGCAGCAGTTGCACCTGCACCGCCAGTTCTGTCTCCTCGTCCCTCGCATTCAGTTCGTTGAAGACAAACTCAAACTCCCGCCAGCCAATGCACTTGTCGAAGAGATCACGAGTAATGTGCCCGGCCAGCAGCATCGCCAACGGCGAAATCGCCCCGCGGAAGGCCTCATCGGTCATCTCCGNNGCGTTGGCCACCATGCGGATCAGAAACTCCTGCCAGGCCAGCCGCATATCCGCATCCGTCCCCTGAGCAAACCGCAGCACCTCCGGCTTCTGCTCGGTCGAAATCAACGGCACCCGCCCCGTTCCTTCGATCTCGTCCTGCCACCAGCGGATCAGCCGGTCATGCTGCGTGGGCGTCGCCTCGTTCAGCCACAGCGCATACTGCGCCACCGTATTGGCCGCCAGTTTGCCCGCGAACCGGTGCGCGCTCAGAAACTGATTCACCGTCTCGAAGGCCACTTCCAGCGGTCCCAGCCCAAAGGGCGTAAAGCTGCGCGGATTCATCCGCACATACATCAACTGATCGTCGCGCAAATCGATCGCGCTCGACTCCAATTGTCCCGGCAGCGTCTGCGCATACCGCGGCGACTCCGGCTGCCCATCCCACCTGGGATTGATTCGGATCGATGCCCCATCCACCGCCCACAGCATCGCCGGCCGCTCCCCATCCCCGGTCGGCTCCATCTCGATGGCCCCGTATCCGCCCGTCAGCGCGTCCTCGATCACCTGTTCAATCAAAGTGCGAAAACTGTCCGAGGCATTCGGCTCTTCCAGCGTCCTGCGCAGCGCCCGCAGCTTGCGCTCCGCGAAGTCCAATTCTCCCGCCTTCACGCCGCGCCGCACCCGCACCTGCCAGTCCAT
>PLPA01000241.1 GCA_003159355.1 Acidobacteriaceae bacterium
TCCTCGCGGAGCGCGTGGTTGAGCTGCTCGATGACCTTCGGATTACCCTTCATGGGGCGATTTTACAAGAGGATGGACGGCTTGTAACCAAATAAACAAGAATTTATGTCTCTCTGCGCACTCTTTTCCGAAGGTTCTCATAGAGAATGGGAGATGTGAACTTGAAAACCCGCATCGCGCTCCTCGCTCTCCTGCTTGCTCCCAGCCTGGGCTTTGGCCAGACGCTGGCCGAGTTGCTTGCCAAATCGCTCACCGTGCATGGCCCCTTCGATCCCGTCACCTACAAGCCGCTGAGCGGGCAGGAGCGCTGGCATCGCATGGTGAGAGAAGACGGCGGTGCTCCCGGAGTCTACGTCGAGTCTCTGGGGATTGCCGCGTATAAGCAGACGATCAATTCTCCATCAGAGTGGGGCCGGACCCCACGCGGATATCTGCGCCGCACGGGAAGCAGTTTAGCCAGCAGCGTCATTCAGAACTCCATCGAGGAGAGCATGGCCGCGGTTGCCGGCACCGATCCCCGCTACTTTGCCTGCGCCTGTTCCGGTCTCTTTCCCCGCACCGGTCACGCCCTTAAAATGACCCTTCTCACCTACACCCATAGCGGTCATCTGACGCTCGACATTCCCCAACTTTCAGGCGCCTATGGCAGTTCGATGATCGAGACAATGTGGTACCCGCATCGCTACAGCCCACTGGTGCAGGGAGTCCAGTCCGGCCACATTGAGGTCGGCCTCCTCGGCGCGGAGCACATCTTGCAGGAGTTTTCTCCCGAGCTGAAGCGCTTCTTCCATCTGCACTGGTGAGACGACAGAGATCAGAGAACAGAGATCAGAGATCGAGAACAGAGATCATTTGACCCGACCAGCAGCCAGTAGTTGACGGTACAATACTTTCTATCAAGGAGGTTCCATGCGCAGGATTCTTCTCGCCGTTCTTGTTGTCGCCGCCGCCGTCTTTGCCGCTTCGCTGTCCGCTCCGCTGGCAGCGCAGGGCGCGCCGCCGCAGGTCAGCGCCGACCAGCCCTATACCGTCGAGTACTACTACAAGTGCCAATGGGGCCATCAGGCCGAGTTCCTGCAACTCTTCCTGAAGAACCACTACCCCCTGCTCAAGAAGATCGAAAGCACCGGGCGCATTCTCTCCGTGAAGATCGAATCGCCGGCCTACCACACTTCAGAGGAGCTGCGCTGGGACTTTCGCGTGACTATCCGCTACAAGAACTCGACCGTAGCCACGACCGCCAATCCCGACGAAGAGGCCTTCATCAAGGAGCTTTGGCCCGACCAGGAAACGTATAAGCGGGAAGAGCAGAGGCGGTTTGAGATTCTGCTCGGCCACATTGACCTGCCCGTCACCGACATTACGCCGGCGAAACAGTGAGAGGCCACTATGCCTATCTCTGAAATCAGCGGACAAGATGCCAGGCAATTCATCGAGCTTGGCCTGGCATTTTTTCTCTCGGCATTGATTGGCCTGGAGCGCGAGATTCGCCACAAGAGCGCGGGGCTGCGCACCTATACCGTGGTTGGCACCGCGGCGGCGCTCTTTGTGCTGATTTCAAAGTACGGTTTCACCGACGTTCTCATCGCGGACCGCATTGTTCTCGATCCCTCGCGCGTGGCGGCGCAAATCGTCTCCGGCATCGGGTTCATCGGCGCTGGTCTTATTTTTGTGGGCCAGGACCGGGTCAGAGGACTCACCACCGCTGCTACTGTCTGGCTGGTGACAGGCATCGGCATGGCCAGCGGGGCAGGCCTGCCGTGGCTGGCGCTCGCCGCCACGGGAGGCTACTTCATTGTGGCCCTCGTCTTTCCGTTGATCCTGCGCGTGATTCCCGAATCGGCTGACTCCGCCGGGCGGCGCGCTGATGCGGAACACGACTGATTCTTATCTCCTGGACCTGGGCCTCCCGCCCGCTCATCGCGATAAGGCCGCGATGAACGGGGCACAGCTTCTCATGGTTCATGGTGATTCTTCGGGGCTGATGTGCGGGCCACCTGCCTTTGCCGGAGGATACTTACTCCCTGTTCTTCCACTGCCGCACGAGGTCTTCGGCGGCTTCGGGCCAGGCGGGAAACTGGAACTCGAAGCCGGCGTCGAGCAGGCGTCCGGGGACGGCGCGGCAGCTTTGCAGCACCAGTTCCGGCTCGGTGCGCAGAAAAATTGCGCCGAGCTTGATGGCCAGCGACGGCGCGGGCACCCCGTTGGGCACATCCCAGGCCCAGCGCAGAGCCGCCATGAACTCTCGATTGGGCAGCGGGTTGGGCGCGGCGATGTTGACAGGCCCCTGCAACTCCTCATGGCTGATGATGAATTCAACCGCGCGCGCATAGTCGGCCTCATGAATCCAGGAGACGAACTGGCGTCCGTTGCCCTGACGGCCTCCCAGGCTGAGCCGGACAAGATTCGACAGCACGCCAAAGGCGCTGCCGGCCGTGGGGCTGAGGACGACGGCGCTGCGCAGAGCTGCCTTGCGCGTGCGCGGCGTTTCGGCGGCAAAGAACGCAGCCTCCCAGTC
>PLPA01000165.1 GCA_003159355.1 Acidobacteriaceae bacterium
GTCGATCATCCCAAGGCCGCCGTTACAGAAGCTGACGACATGATCAACGCACTCCTTGAAGCGCGCGGCTATACCGGCTCCGGCTTCGAGCAGCGCGCAGACGACCTCTCCGTCGCCTACCCTCACGTCGTGGAAAACTACCGTCTGGCGCACGCCGTCGCGGTCCGNNTACCGCGCCATCTTCGATGAGCTACTCCAGGAGCAAGAGCCCAGCGAACGCAAAGTCGCCGCATAACTTTGAGTATTGCGGCGCGAAGGGGTCTGACTAAACCGGGTGCCCTGGAGAATCACAACATGGGACCACGCACGAGCGTAATTCGATGCGCACGCAAGTTGGGATTCTCCAGTCTGTTGCTGGTGGGTACTTTCACGCTGGGAACCACTCAGGGATTCTCCGCCAGCCCGAATTCTGAGACGATTCAGGCCACATACGCCCAAGCCGATAACATGATCAGCGTAACGCTGACCATTGACGACTACTCCGCTCCATCGGACGTGCAGACTCTTTCACAGGCATTTGCAGATGGCCAGGATCGTGCATTGGTCATCGCGCTTTCCAAAACGAAAGCGGTCGGGCATTGCTCGATTAACGGGGCTCTCAGCTATGACATCGCCTTCATCCAGATGGTTGTAACGCCAACCGGGCGGAAGATCACCTTTATCACCAACCGCCCGCCTCAAATGGGAGAAGTCAAATCGGATACATCGTCTCAGTCCTTCGACTTGGCGGTTGGCCAATTCGACCTGAATGACACCGACAATACCAAGAGCACAGGATTTCTGTATCCGGCTAGTAAGCTCGTGATCGATAAGCAAGGAGAGTTCCACTATGATCTGACCGGCACTCCCTGGTCGCTGGCCAATGTTCTCGATTCAAAGGGGACCCCCGACGAGACTTTGGCGCAGGGTCCACCGACATGATATTGAACAGAGTTCAATAGCCGGCCGCCACGCCTTGGCTGTCATCCTGAAGGTAGTGCTAAAAAACTGCATATCACCCGGAACGCAGCGCAGTCGAAGGATCTGCGTTTCGCATTTCTGTTGCAAGTGTGGGATACCACGAACCTCGACCGAGGCCTCTTTGCCAGCGGTGCTCCTGATCCCCGCCTCGTAACCACGAACTCCGCCGCCCCGATGCTCTAAACTCAAATCTGGAACCCATCGATGATGAAGTTTTTCGGCGGCAGAAAAGACATCCCCGCGAACTCTACTCAAGGCGCGCCCGATTCTGGCTCGGAGGAGGCTCCCAAATCCAGCCTCTTCAGCCGCATGAAGCAGGCCGTCGCGCGCACTCGCGAGTCGCTCTCCACGCAGATCGAGACGCTCGTCGCGCTGACCCGCACGGTCGATGAATCCACTCTGGAAAGCCTTGAATCGGCGCTGCTGACCAGCGACCTGGGCGTGCAAACTACTAATGCCATCCTGGAAGCTCTGCGCGACCGCGCCCGCCGTCAGGCCATCGAGGGCGGCGAAGAGTTGCGCGACCTGCTCAAGGCCCAGATCCGCGCCATCCTCGAAGCGCCGATCGCCAACAAATCCAACGTTTTGCCGTCAGCCGACAGTCCCAACGTCATCTTCTTGGTCGGCGTCAATGGCACCGGTAAAACCACCTCTGCGGGCAAGCTCGCCGCCTGGTACCGCGCGCAGGGGAAATCCGTACTGCTCTGCGCCGCGGATACGTTTCGCGCGGCGGCCATCGAGCAGTTGGAAATCTGGGCCGCGCGCTCCGGCGTTGAGATGATCAAGACCCGCCACGGAGGCGACCCGTCGGCCGTGCTCTACGACGCAATTACCGCCGCCAAGGCCCGCAATATCAATGAGTTGATTGTGGACACTGCCGGCCGCCTGCACACCAAGACCGGCTTGATGGACGAGCTGGAGAAGATGCGCCGCACGGCGGCCAAGCTGATCCCCGGCGCGCCCCATGAGGTGCTGCTGGTGATGGACGCGACGACCGGTCAGAACGGCCTCAACCAGGCGCGGCAGTTCACGGAGTCGGCGGGAGTTACCGGCATCATCCTTACCAAGCTCGACGGCACGGCCAAGGGCGGCATCGCCGTCGCCATCGCCCAGGAACTCAATTTGCCCGTCCTCTTCGCCGGGGTTGGAGAGCAGATGACCGATCTGCTGGAGTTTTCGCCGGAGGAGTTTGTGGATTCGCTACTGGAATAAAATGAATACTTCAGAACAAGACCGATCCTGGATGCAGCGGGCGCTGGAGCTGGCGCGGCGCGGCATCGGCGTCAGCTCGCCCAATCCTGCTGTCGGCTGCGTGATTCTGGACAGTGCGGGCCAGTTAGCCGGCGAGGGCTGGCATGAATACGACCTTCTCGACCACGCCGAAGTAGTTGCACTCAAGGCCGCCGGTGAACGCGCGCACGGCGGCACGGCCTATGTGACGCTGGAGCCCTGCAACCACACCGGCCGCACAGGACCCTGCACCGAGGCGCTGATCGCTGCCGGACTCAAGCGCGTTGTCGCCGCTACCATCGACCCCAATCCCGCCGTCGCCGGCCACGGGCTGGACCGCCTGCGCGCCGCAGGAATCGAAGTCGCTCTTGGAGTCTGCCAGACCGAAGCCCGCCGCCTCAACGAGGGCTTTGCCCGCTGGAGCCAGCACCATCAACCATTGGTCCTGATGAAGGTGGCGATGACGCTGGACGGCCGCATCGCGCCGCCGCCCGGAGAGCACCAACTGCACGCGCCCTACTGGATTACCAATGAAGCCGCCCGCGCCGCCGTGCAGCCCTTGCGCCATCAGGCCGACGCCGCGCTGACCGGCGTGGACACGGTTCTGGCCGATGACCCGCTGCTGACGGATCGCAGCGGATTGCGCCGCCGCCGCCCGCTGCTGAGAATTGTCTTAGACTCGGCGCTGCGTATGCCGCTCGACTCGAAAATGGTTGCTTCGGGGATGGTGGCCACGGCGCAGAACGATCTGGTCGTTTTTACAGTCTCCAGCGACGAGTCTCGCGCCAATGAACTCCGCCAGCGCGGCGTCCGCGTCGAGGTGTTGCCCGCCGAAGCTGGCCGCGTCCCGCTCGGCAAGGTGCTGGACAAGCTGGGCGAAGAGGGTATTCTCACGCTGCTCGTCGAGACCGGCACGCGGCTGAACACCGCTCTGCTGGCCGCTGGTTTGGTTGACCGCGTCCATTTCTTCATCTCCCCGCAGATCATGGGTTCCGACGCCGTGCCCGCCTTCAAAGGCATGGCCAGCTTTATCCGCATGGCCGAGGTCGAGGTCGAGCGTTACGGCAACGATCTGGGGCTATGTTCGCTGCTCAAGGATCCGTGGCCGGAATCCTCTACATGATCGATAGAAATCATTTGTATCGATCATAAAACCGGGCAATCGTGAGCGATAGAGCAGTCTTCTATCGTTCATGCGCAAAACTGATCTCTGACCTCTGATCCCTGATCTCTGTAAAATAGAACCATGTTCACCGGCATCATCGAAGTGACGGGTACGCTGATTGGGTTGGAGAGCCGGGGCGGGGTGCGGCGCATTACCGTCGAGGCTCCGGGCATCGCCGGGCGGCTGCGGGAGGGCGACTCGCTGGGCGTCTCCGGGGTCTGTCTTACGGCGCTTGACGTTGGCCCTACGCTCTTTCACGCCGATCTGGCGCAGGAGACGCTGGACTGCACCTCGCTGGGCGCGCTGACCGCTGGGGCGAAGGTCAACCTGGAATTGCCTACGGCCGCCGGCAGTCCGCTGGGCGGCCACATTGTGCAAGGCCACGTGGACGGCTGCGGTACGATGACCGCGCTCGACCCGGTCATCCCGGAATCCAGCCCCAACTTTGACAAGCAGACCACCGACTGGACGCTGAAGGTGCGCGTCCCCGAAAAGGTGCGTCCCTGGATGGTCCATAAAGGCTCAGTGGCCGTCGAGGGCATCAGCCTGACGATTGCGGAGTTTGACGGCGAGGCGATCACCATTGCGATTCTGCCGCTGACCTATTGGCGGACGAATCTGCACACGCTCAACGTCGGCGCTCCGGTGAATGTGGAGGCGGATGTGCTGGTGAAGCTGGCCCACGCCCAAATGCTGGCCGAGAAAAAGCCCGAGCTGGAGCTGACCGAGGCCTGGCTGGTGGCCAGCGGGTTCTGAGCGGGCTGAGGTGGCGCCCCCGGCCATCCTTGCGGCCTGTTTTGCGTCTAACCGATCGAAGCGCCGCCCGCGAAGGCTACCGCGCAGGCAGGAAGTGGAATAGACGGGGCCGGGCAGTACTCTAGCGCAAACGGTGTGACACGCCAGCCAGCGGATGCGCTCAGGACGCCGCTGGCCACGCATATTGCAGAAAAATCAGCGATTATTTCACGAACTCGGCGATCAAGCTCCAGAAATAAACCACGACCAGGAGCACCGTCACTGTCCCCGCCGCCCAGAGGGAGATGCGCAGCGCGGGCTCGATCTTGTTGACCTTGGCAATAATGGCCTCCTGCGCGGCCTTCTCGTGCTGGAAGGCATCGTCCAGGTAGATCTGGTCGTCTTCGTCGCGAGTCAAACTGGTGCGATAGAGAAAGAGAGCGGCCACAACCACCGCCAGCACTCCCCAAATTGACAACATCACCGGATAGAACGTCATGAACCCACCTCCCTAAGACTTCTCAGCTTCAGTCACGGGCGGAATCCAAAAAATTACACGACTCCGTTCAGCGAAGAAGCCATCTGGTTGACCATCATACCCCCAATGCGTGCCGCTGAGAGACAATATTTTCGGAGGCCATTGAGCCGAGCACTCGCTTTCCCGCTCCTCGCCAGTTCTGTCCCGAACAGGGAAGTCGATCTCAGCTACAAGGGCCGCCTCTTCTGCGACTTTCCCCTCTTCCGTCGCATCCAATGAGACGAAGCCGCTTGCGGGGCCTTGAATCCCGGCTCGCGGAGCGGTAGAGTTAAGTTTCCGGCAAGTATTTCACTTTTATGGGAGAATTCATGGCCACAGCAACCGTTACCCCCGCACAGGAAACCGTCAAGAAAGCGCCTCTTACCCTGACCCCCCCGGCCATTGCCAAGGTTCGGGAGATCATGGCCACCCAGGATCCACTGCCCGCGGGGCTGCGCATCGGCGTGGTCGGCGGCGGCTGCTCCGGCTTTCAGTACTCGATGGCCTTTGAGAACCAGGCCGGCATGATGGACAAGGTCTTCAGCTTCGAGGACCTGAAGGTATTCGTCGATGCCACCTCGCTGATGTACCTGAACGGCTGCACCGTGGATTACGTCGAGAGCCTGGAAGCCGCCGGCTTCAAGTTCGACAACCCCCAGGTGAAGAGCACCTGCGGCTGCGGCTCGTCTTTCAGCACTTAGCTCCGGCCGGCTTTTCAGTTTGGTTCGCTTATGCGGCAAGGCCCGCCCCGTTCGCGGGGGCGGGCCTTGCCGCGTTTGGATGGTAGCCTGGCCTATTGCGAAGCTGGCGGAGGGGTTGTGTTTCCTCCGGAATTACCGCCGATGCCGGTATTGCCTCCGATGCCGTTGCTGCCTCCGATGGCGTTGCTGCCACTGATGCCGGTATTGCCTCCCAGGCTATTGTTGCTTCCAAGGCCCGTGTTGCCGCCCTGCATCATCATTTGCTCGACGATCGGATCGTAGACAAACTCCCACTCGTTGTAGTGGTCCTTCGTCTTGTAGATCAGGATGGATTTCCTGGGGCTGTTGGGAGAGAAGCCAATAATGCCCACTCCGCCAAAGGTCTGGCCGGGCGAGACGGGCTGACCGGCGGCCGGAGTTGCGGCGTTGGGATTGTTGGGGTCCACCGGCGGCGCGTTGGGATCGACCGGCGGTGTGGTTGCCGATGGATTGAAGCCAGGGCTCGTCGCGCCGGGTCCGGTGCCTGCAATCGTCGAGCCGCCCAGCGGCACCCCGAAGAAGCCCATCGCTGTAGGAGCCTTGTTCTGGCCAAAGTGTATTGGCTTCCAATCCTCTTTGCCGGTCGTCGGGTCCGTATACTTCTTGCGCAGGAAGCGAATGTTGTTGGTGCCCTTGAGCAGCGCATCGACGTTGGGCGGATAGGCCCCGAATTTCTTGTAGTACATCCTGATCCCGCGGATGTACTGCTTGCCGCGATGCATCGTCTCGACTTCGCGGTCGCGCTGAATCTCTTTGGAAATCCTGGGCAGGGCGACGGCCAGCGAGATCGTCAGCAGAGCCACCAGGAAGATGACCGCAACCAGCATATAGCCCTCCTCGGAGGGCTGGGGACGGCGGATTGGGGCGGGTTTCATCTTTTAGCACCTAGCCTCTAGCTTCTAGCTCCTAGCCTCTAGCCTCTAGCTTCTAGCTCCTAGCTCCTAGCCTCTAGCTTCTAGCTCCTAGCTCCTAGCTTCTAACTCCTAGTTATTAGCTGATCTTTGCAGTGGTCAGCTTCTGTGGCATTTGGGAAAATCGTAAAAAACATGAACAGTTGGAAGTCAAAAGCTAGAAGCTAGAAGCTAAAAGCTAGTTCGTCTGCAACGGCAGCTTTTGGGTGTTGTTATAGCCCATGTCGGTCACCTCGACGCTGCCCGGCAGTATGACACCCACCTTATAGCGGTGGTTCACAACCTCGCCGCTGCGGGCGACAAAAATGTCCTCCCCATGGACGAAAAAGGCCTGCAACGATTTGTCCTTGGCCTGGGAGTAGCCAAAGTACTTCAGATCGATCGCCGGCGGAGCGGGTTTTATGGGCGCGGCCGGGGCAGCGTTTACGCCGGGTTGGCCAGGCTGGCCGGGCCGAGGGCTGGCTGCCAGTTTTTCGATGGGCGGGGGCGCCGACTCGGCGGAGAAGATGTTTCTGCCCGTGCCCAGGTACTCGACCGATTCGGTCTGCGCCAGTATGTCGAGATGCAGCGCGGGGTCGATGCCGGCGTTGGAGAGCTTCTGCGCTTCCTGTGCGGCGGAGGAGGAGGGGGTCGCCGCGGTCTTCTGAGCGTTGGCCGGAGCTTTGCCAGGCTGAGAGGCAACGGGCCGGGCGGCCTGCGGCGCGGGTGCTGGGGCGCTGGCAAAGAAGTTATCCTTGATCACGTAGACAGCAACGCAAACCAGGATCACGCCGAGGACGATCAGAATGCGGACCTGGTTCTTGTTTTCCGTTCCTTTTTGGAGGGCCATGGCTATTCACCCTCCTTTCCCTGCGGCTTGGCAGGCGCGGAGGGCGCGGCTTGCGTATCGCCGGGTTGCGGAGTGGGCGGCAAACCGCTGGCTGCCGCATCGGCCGGCCTGAGCCAGGTGGAGACCTGCAGCCGCAGATTCACCAGCCCGCCTTGCTGGCTGGTCAGCGTCAAGCCGCGGATAACGAAAAAGGTCTGGTTGCGCTCCAGGCTGTTCACAAAGCGCATGATCTGCGGATAGTTGCCGGTGATGCTGGCGTCCATGGAAATCTCTGTGAGATCGGAGCCGGGCTTGCCTTGCGTGTACTGCACCCTGGTGAGCCGCACGCCAGAACTGACCCCCAACTCGCCGATGCGGCGGTCGATGGAGGAGTAGTTGGGCGGGATGCGTTTGTCATTGAAGGCATTCATCTGGGCGCGGGAGTCCGCGACGCGGTTGTCCAGGCCGCGCAGGGGGGCGGTTTGCAGGTCGAGAGCCTTCAACTCAAATTGCCTGGCTAGCAGCGCGTCGCTGGAGCTGCCGTTGGTGGCTTTCCAGTCCAGGCCGAAGCGAATGGAGAGGCCGGTGACCGCGACCAGCAGCACGGCAAAGGCAACGAAGTGCCAGGTGAGCGGGGAGGTGAGGCGTTCGCGCAGGAGGGACGGGGTTTGGCTGCTGCTCATCGCGGGCCTCCTGCATTGGGCTTGGCATAGGGATTGGGTTTGGCAATGGGTTTGGCGAACCCAGGGCCGTTGTTGGGCGGCTGGCCGTTCTGCTGTC
>PLPA01000104.1 GCA_003159355.1 Acidobacteriaceae bacterium
CCATACTCCGCATCTCTTGCTTGATCTTCTCCTGAAAGCTGAGATTCTGCCCGCTCTGCCGGCTTGCGGAATAGTGCATCCGGGAGCTTCTCCAGATCAATCCGCCGGTGAGCAGCACCACGAGAACAGCGGCGATTGTCAAGATTAATTTGACCTTTCCCTGAACCTTGTAGATTTCTTTAAGGACCAGCATGACCTTCTGAGGGCGCGCCTTGATCTTTTGCCAGATTCCCTGAGGAGGAGCCGCATCGGGAATCAGGGCAAACGCAATCCGCGCTTTTCTGGCCGAGAAGGCCGGCGTATCGGGCTCCACGTTCGGCGGCGGTGCAGGGGCCAATTTGGTGGAGAGATAGACCGGCCGCTGCGCATGGCCTCGGTCCGTCGAGGTCATGGTCAGATAATCGAAGGCGGCATGGATGTCCTTCAGCTTGGTCTCCGCGGCCTCCTTCAACTTCGGGTCGTCCTGGAAGTGATCCGGATGCCAGACCTTGACCAGCAGGCGATAGGCGCTTCGGATGTCATATTCCAGCCCTTCCATTCCCAGGCCGAGAATGTGCAGAGCCTCACAGCGCGGGCACAGCGTCGTCCCTTCCTCCGTCAGTTGGCCGCAAATGCAGATGTTCTTCAATCCGTTAGCCCTCGACCTTCTCTCTGTTTTGGGAGACGGGACAATTATAGAGGAGCTTGTTGCGCTTCGGCAGAGCGCACCTTCCACGGGCGCTGAGAGGAATCCGTAGAATAGCTTCAGATGGCTTTTACTGAACAATACGATGTGGTGGTGGTGGGCGCAGGGCACGCTGGATGCGAGGCGGCGATGGCGGCGGCGCGCATGGGGCTCAAAGTCGCGCTAATCACGATGAACCTGGACCTGATCGCGCAGATGAGCTGCAATCCGGCGATCGGCGGCGTGGCCAAAGGGCACCTGGTGCGCGAGGTGGATGCGCTGGGCGGCGTGATGGGCGAGGTGGCCGACGCGGTGGGCATTCAGTTCAGGCTGCTGAATAGCTCGCGCGGGCCGGCGGTGTGGAGTCCTCGGGCGCAGTGCGACAAGCAGCTCTACCGGGTGAGGATGCGCGAGGTGCTGGAAGGGCAGCCGGGGCTGCATATCCGGCAGGCTGAGGTGGTGGGGCTGATTGTCGAGGAGGGAACAGGAAACAGGGAACAGGGACTAGGGACTGAGGGACTAGGGACTAAGGGACTTAGAAAAATTCTGGGGCTGAAGCTGCGGGATGGGCGGCAGATGCTGGCCGGAGCGACGATTATTACGACCGGCACATTCCTGAATGGGCTGATTCATTGCGGTGAGGAAAAATATCCAGCCGGCCGCAGCGGCGAGCCGGCCAGCGTTCTGCTGGGCGAGGCGCTGCGCGCGCTGGGGCTGCGGACCTGCCGTTTGAAGACAGGGACGCCGCCGCGGCTGGATGGCCGCACCATCCGCTGGGAGGCCTTCGAGGAGCAATCCGGCGACGCGGAGCCCACGCCCTTCAGCTTCCGGACGAAGAAGATAGTGCAGCCGCAGATCAGTTGCCACATCGCCTTCACCACGCCGGAGACGCTCAGAATCATTCGCGCGAATGTGCATCGCTCGGCGATGTACTCGGGGCAGATCGCGGGGATCGGGCCGCGCTATTGCCCGTCCATCGAGGACAAGATCGTCAAGTTTCCCGACAAGACGCAGCACCAGTTCTTTTTGGAGCCGGAGGGGCTGCACACGCACGAGGTCTACATCAACGGAATGTCTACCTCGCTGCCGATGGAGGTGCAGTGGGAGATTGTGCATTCGATTCCCGGCCTTGAGCAGGCGGAGATGCTGCGCCCCGGCTATGCCATTGAATACGACAGCGTGGACGCCACTGAGCTCGACCGCGGCTTGCGCGTGAAGAGCTTCACGGGCCTTTATCTTGCGGGACAGATCAACGGTACCAGCGGCTACGAAGAGGCGGCCGGCCAGGGCATCATGGCCGGCATCAACGCGGCGTTGTGGCTGAAGGGCGAGCCGCCGTTCACGATGGACCGGAGCGAGGGCTACATNNCTGCGCATCGACAACGCCGACCGGCGGCTGACTCCGCATGGGCGGCGGCTGGGGCTGATCGGCGATGAAGCCTGGGCGGAGTATGAGCGAAAGCAAGCGCGCATGAACGCGCTGGAGCGGTTGCTTGTGACAGGCAAAGTGACCCCGGAAGGGCTGCGGGCCGCAGGTCTGGGCGAACTGACGGCGACGGCTGGATTGACCTGGGCGCAACTGCTGAAGCGGCCCGAGGTGAGCATCGAGGCAGTGCTGGGCGCGGTGCGGGATGAGCTTGTGGCCGATCCGCTGCTGGCGGAGTGGATGGATCGGCCCAGCCTGACTCCCGAAGCGCGAGCGGCGCTGCGCAACGAGGCCCGCGCCGTGGAAACCGAGATCAAGTTTGCCGGCTACCTGGAGCAGCAGAAGAAATCCATCGTCAAGCTGAAGGCGGCCGAGGGGGTTGCGATTCCCGAGTGGCTCGATTATGGCGCCATCAGCGGGCTTTCGCGGGAGATGCGCGAGACGCTGGAGCGGGTGCGCCCGGCGACCATCGGCCAGGCCAGCCGCCTTCCCGGCGTGACCCCGGCCGCGCTGAGCCTGGTGCACGTCTCCATCCGGCTGCAAGGTGCCAAGCGATAGGTTTATAGTTCTTTGTGAAGTTTCCGGAGTGATTCGAAATGCCGGTCGATGAAGTCTCTCTGCAAATTATCAACATGGAGCGAGCCGCGCTCGATCGTTGGGGCCGCGGCGATCCGGACGGGTTTCTGGAAATCTCCGCGCCGGATGTTGCCTACTTCGATCCATTTCTGCCCGAGCGGATTGATGGCCTGAGCGCATTGCGGAAGTACTACGCGGAGTTGCGCGGTCAGATCTTCATTGACAGTTACGAGATCGTCGATCCCGAGGTGAAGGTGCGGGGAGAGATCGCGATCCTGACTTACTGCTTTGTTTCCCGCGGCGGCGGCGACGAGATGCGCTGGAATACAACCGAAGTCTACCGGCACGGCGGCGACGGCTGGCGCATCGTTCATACGCATTGGTCGTTTACCCAGCCCGTGCTTGCCAGTTTGCAGGCGTGAACCGAAGGGCGGCCTATGGCTCCGGATTACGCGTGAAGCTGAAGTTTTTGTGCGCGGCGAAGTCCGCCATCGGGAATATAAAACGAGCTATTTCGCTGGCTGGCATCGTGTAACCAAGAACCGGGAATGCTATGCGCGGCACGCGCCGCAGATCGCGTTTCTCGACTAACCCGGAGGTATCCCAGGTCCGAAAATCCGCACCTGGGGCACCCGGCGGCCCGCCGATCCCTTGTAATAATGCGGCGGAATGCGGCCTCCGCCAGGGCGTCGCGCTATGCTTTCGTTATGGCGATGAAACCCGAGAACCTCTTCATTCGTGCCTGCAGCACTGGCAAACCTGACGTTGTTCGCGAACTTGTTGGTGCCGGGCAGCCCCCGGATACGCGAGACAAGTACGGACTCACCGGGTTGATCTGGGCGGGGAGAAAAGGCCAAATCGAAGTGGCGAAGGTGCTCCTTGCAGCCGGCGCTGACCTCGAAGGAAAAGACCGGCGCGGCCGCACGGCTATCTTCCACGCCATCGCCTACAAGAGACACGCATTCGTCGAATATCTCATTTCGCAGAGCGCCGATCTCGCCGCGATCGACCTTCACAACTGGTCGCCGCTTGACGTCGCATCTCTGCCCCGAAACGACCGGATGGTGGCGATTCTGGAGCGTGCCGGTGCTCAGCGAAAGTCGACTAAAGCGCCCGCGCCCGTCGATCCTGCGAAACGGAATTCCTTCGGTACGGGAGGAGCCTCCGGAGGCCCCGATCTCCCAATTGAGGTGGAACGAATTCACATTCAGCTCAACATGATTTTGCACAATTGGCGCGGCGGTTACACGAATGACGTCACGCACTTCGCGTTTCCGCAGTTTGTCGACGGCTCAGTGGTCCAATATACCCAGCAAATGGGATTTGTAGGGGCGCAGCCAGCTAGAAGGAATCGCGACTGGCTCACCGTCAAGATCGGAATTCCCGAAACCTGGTGGCGCGAACCTGAGGCTGGATACAAGAAGCACCTGACTGACGAGATGGACCGGGGATTCGAGTCGATGGTCGCACTGTTAGAGCAGTATCAAGATAGA
>PLPA01000139.1 GCA_003159355.1 Acidobacteriaceae bacterium
CTGGAATTTTGCAAGAGGCTACTTGATCTGTGATTAATACATCAGAACCCCTTACACATGCCAATTCAAATCACTGTAATGTCCACACATCTAGATACTTTTGCACTTGCTCGTACAGGCTACTAGTGATTAGCATCCAGAATAGTTGGTGGCCCCGAAAGGATTAGAACCTTCATCTCCAGCTTAGCGGGCAGGTGCTCTATCCAATTGAGCTACGGGGTCACCATTGGGCGCCAGGGATTTGCACATCCTTGGCGCCTTCGTTTGGTCCGCTGATTACCCGAAAATTTGCAGGTCTGCGAACTCACTTTAATTTTGGCATGAAGGCCGTATGTAACGAAGGCAAAATACCTGCGGAAATCTGGAAAACAGAGCCGAAAGTGGCTGTCGGATGCGCTCCAAATGCCGTATCCTCAATGAAAAGCGAGGAGAAACGAATGGCCAGGGAAACATTGAGCAGCGCCAAGCTGAAGAAGGTTCTGACAGCGCTGGAAGGCAATTGGAAGGCCGAGATGGAGGGCTACCACACCTATCTGGCCATGGCCGAGCGGGATACCGACCCGGTGCGCTCCCAGGTGCTGCGCCATCTGGCCGGCGCCGAGTGGGAGCACGCCGAATTGTGGCACGGACGCATTGTGGAGCTGGGCGGAGCCGAGCCGGTCTACCACGGCAAGCCCGGCGGCGAGGCCGATTCGCTGGCCAGCCGCGCCGGCGGCATCCGCATGGCCCTCAGGCGCCTGGAGATCGAGGAAAGCCGGGCAATAGCTAGTTATGGCGAGCAACTCAAAGGCCTGGGCGACCCGGAATCCATCGCCATCCTCGAACACGTCATCGAGGACGAGAAGGAGCACTACAAGGAGCTGGGCTCGCTGCTGCGCGGCCACTACCCAGCGCCCTCCGGCGTGCACAAGATCAGCGCCCAAGCGGTTCTCGATGAGATGCTGGCCAAGCGCGCCCAGGGCCGCAAGCAGCCGGGCAGTTGGATCGGCGATGCCATCTACGGCGTCAACGACGGCCTCGGCGCCATCTTCGGCATCGTCAGCGGCGTCAGCGGCGCCACCATGGGTAACCCGGCCCAGACTAGCCACTGGGTGCTGCTGGCCGGTATCTCCGGCCTCATCGCCTCAGCCCTCTCAATGGGCTCCGGCGCGTATCTGGCCGCCAAGAGCGAGCGCGAAATCTACCTGGCCGAAGTCGCCCGCGAGCGCGAAGCCATCAAGATGAACGGCCCCGAGGCCCGCGAGCTGCTTTCGCTCTACTACCAGGTCAAGGGCCTGCCCGAAGAGGACGCCCAAAACATGGTCAACCACATTGCCAACGATCCCGAGCAGTTGCTCCGCGCGCTGGCCGGCGAACGCCTGGGCACCAGCGAGGAGGCGCTCGCCAACCCCCTGGTCTCCGCCGGCTCGGGCGCGCTCTCCACGGCCGTCGGCGCGGCCATCCCCATCATTCCCTTCTTCTTCCTGACGGGAATCGAAGCGGTCATCGCCGCCGCCGTTATCTCGCTCGCCGCCCACTTCGCCGTCGGCGCGGCCAAGTCGCTCATCACCGTCCGCAGTTGGTGGTCCTCCGGTTTAGAGATGACCCTCGTTGGCGCTCTCGAAGGCGCAGTTACCTACGGCATCGGCATCCTCCTCGGCAAGGGAGGGATGTAGGCAATCGTTCTCCCGCAGAAAGCCTGGGAAACGTAAAAGCTACTAACTCGCTAACTCGCTGACCTGCTGACTCGCTGACTTGCTCAGAGCGATCAGCTCTTTCGCCGCCTGCCGTCCCAGCCGGATGCAGTCAGGAATGCCGATGCCGTCATACGCATTCCCGGCCAGCCGCAAACCGGGCAGCGCGGCCACGCGCTCAGCGATGCGCTGCCTGCGCTCCTGGTGGCCGACGGCGTACTGCGCCATTGCGCGGCTCCAGCGCGAGACCTGCGCATGCTCCGGCTCAACCGTGAGCCCAACCACACCCTCGCCAAGAATCTCGCTCAGTTCACGGCGCACGATTGCCACTAATTCAGCATCAGAGACAGCCACCAGAGCCTCGTTCTTCATCCCGCCCAAAAATGCGCGCAGCACCGCCTTGCCTCGCGGCGTGCGGCCCAGAAACTTCCTATGCATAAAGGTGCAGGCCAGCATCGCTCGGCCTTCCACGGCCGGAACCAGAAAGCCGAATCCATCCGGCAGCCGACCCAGTTGCGCCTCATCGTAGATCAGATTGACGGTAATCGACGAGGAGTAAGGAATCCCGCTCAGCTCCTCGCCCAGCGCCGCGTCCACCCCTCCCAGCAGCGCTCCGGCGGCCCAGGCGGGCGAGGCCACAATGACCGCATCGTAAAACTCCGCCGCGCCACCGGCCTCAATCTTCCATCCGCCGCCGGCCTTCTCAATGCCAGTAACCGCAGTGGACAGGCGCACCGAGGCCGGATCGATCCGCGCACTCACAGCGTCCACCAACTGCTGCATTCCCCCGCGCATCGCAGTAAAGATCGATCGCGGCGCAGGCGCGCTTCCCGGCTTTTTCCCATTCCCGGCAGCGGCTTCCTTGGCTCTCAAGCGCATCTTGCGGTGCGCGGCCAGCATTCCGCGCGTCAGCGAGCCGTATTCGCTCTCCATCTCCACTAGCCGCGGCAGCACGGTGCGCGCGCTCAGTTGCGCGGAGTCGCCGCCGAAGATCCCCGACAGCAGCGGATCGGCCAGCCGGTCCACGGTCTCGCGGCCAAAGTGGCGCTCCACCAGCGCGGCCACCGACTCATCGTGATCCGATGGCCGCGGCGGATGCAGCAGTTCCAATCCCATCCGCACCTTCGTCTTCCAACTGAACAGCCGAGTCAGCGCGGTGGGAATCAGTTTGGTGGGCACCAGGAACATCAGCCCGTCGGGCAGCGCCACCAGCCGGTTGCGCACCACAATGTACGTCTTGCGCTCGGCGTCGTTCGAGGGCGTCAGCTCGCCGCCCAGGCCCAGCTCGCGGCAAAGCTCGGCCGCCGCCGGCTTCTCGCTCAAAAAGGAATCCGGCCCGCGCTCCAGCACCGCACCATTCACAATCTCCGAAGCCAGGCAGCCGCCCAGCCGCGCCCGCGCCTCAAAGAGCGTGTACTCAACCTGTGCGCCCTTCTGCCGCGTCTGCTCCAGCTCATAAGCCGCCGCCAGCCCCGCTATCCCGCCGCCAATGATCGCCGTCCGCATAAATAACATCATTCCACATTCCGCCGGGTCAGCCGGACTGCTTGACAATCGGTAATCTCGTGCTACGCTTTGATTGAGGTTAATCAATACCCATCAATGGCTACCATCAATCGGCTTCCCATCACCAAGGCGCGCATCAATCTCGGCCAGATCGCCCGACGGGCGCACAATGGCAAAGAGTATTTCATCCTGGAAAAAGACGGCATTCCCGTCATCGGCATCATGGCGGCCGATGAACTGGAGGATTATCTGGAGCAGCGCAACCCCAGGGTCAAGGCCTCCATTGCCGCAAGCCGCAAGGACCACGCCGCGGGCAGAAGCCGCCCCGCCGCAAATCTACTCGCTGAATTGAAACGCAGCGCCGTCAGAAAGACGGCGTAGTTCCCGACTGCCTATGAACGCGCCCGCGTACTCCGTACTCACCACCGCGCACTTCGACCGGCTGCTGAAGAAACTCGCCGCCAGGCATCCTGAGCTTGTGGAGCGGTTTGAAGAGGCGATTACAATCCTCTCACTTGACCCGCACAACAAGAGCCAGAAATATCAGATCAAGAAGTTGCAAGGGGTTCGGAAGGGCGAAGGCCAGTACCGGCTGCGTTCGGGGAGATTCCGTTTTCGCTATGACATTGCCGACCGCGAGGTCGTGCTGCTCTATTGTGGACTGCGCCGCGAGGACACATACTAAGCGCACTCCCAGGTTCCAAAAGCGGGACCTGGGGCACCCAGTTTCCTTACCCACGGACCCGCGTCCCCCGCCTACATCTTTAAGAACGAATGGCAGAGCTTCCGCACCCGCCAGAACTGCAACCTGGAGCTTATCACCGCCGTCCACACCTACGACTGCCCAGGCCGCTACATCGTAGCCGTCAAGGTCATCGACATTTTCGGAAACGACACCATGACGCTGGTGCCGGTGAACGTGGTGTAGGCACGGGAATGAGGATCTGGATCAGGGGTGTGCAAAACTCGGTACGGAAAGTAAAAAAAGAACCACCTGGAGTAGAATCCCAGCGTAGACTTGTTCCAGCGGATTCTTCTCCCGTACAATTCGGTGTATGAAAATCGGCCACTCCTTTAAGTTCCACTAGGTACCTGCGACTATGCGAGATCGCCAAATGCCGGATGCTGATCAGAATCGCCTCCAGATTAAACTAGCCTACTCGGAGTCTGAACTGGTATTCGGATTTGTTTACCCGGTCGGGACAGACATTTCAGGCGTGCAGCTTACGCTTGAAAATTATATCCGCCGATTCGGGTATAAGCCGAACCCGATAAGGTTGAGCGAATCTATCGACAAAGTGCTTCAGCGTGTAAACATTGACGCCCCCCTTAGCGACAAGAATGAGGCGGCGCGGATCAATACGCGTATGACCGCTGGAAACCGGCTATGTCAAGCAGCGGAGGATGAGGCTTTTATTGTCTCTGCTGCAATTGCAAACATTAATCGCCAGCGCAATAATTCAGAGACTTTGAGCCTCCAGGGGCCGCTCCCAAAGACTGCCCACATTATTCTCTCGCTCAAACGGCCCGAGGAAGTCAATCTCCTTAAAGCAATTTATGGTGATGGCTTTTATCTCATTGGGGTGTTTATCTCTGAAAACGACCGTCTCCGATACTTGACTCGGGATAAAAATATTCCGATGAAGGAAGCGCGGCGGCTGATGAAAAGGGACGAAGAGGAGGATGAACCTCTAGGGCAGAAAAGTCGCAAGACTTTCGAGATGGCTGACGTTTTCGTACATCTCAGAAGCGATGAATACAAGAGACAGCTTGAACGGTTTCTTGATTTGGTCTTTGGTGCTCCCTACAACACACCATATCCGGACGAGTATGCGATGTTCATGGCCTACACCGCATCGCTGCGGTCGTCGCAGCTTGCTAGGCAGGTGGGCGCAGCGATTCGGACGCGGTTCGGTGATATTGTGGCCGTTGGCTGCAACGATGTTCCGGCTCCAGGCGGGGGGCTCTACTGGCCTAATAAGTCCTGGCCAAGCGACTGGCGACCGAGAAAGCAAAATGACCAGCGAGACCACATCAAGGGTTATGATTCAAATGACTTGGAACAAACGGAAATCGTCAAAGATCTGATCAGTCGTCTTGGCTTAGAGATGAATTTGAGCGAAGTGGTGGTAAAGCTTCAGAAGAGCCGCCTCATGGATATTACTGAGTATGGGAGGGCTGTACATGCAGAAATGGATGCGCTCCTTACATGTGCACGCAACGGTATTAGCTCGGTTGGCTCGACTCTGTTCACGACTACGTTTCCTTGTCATATCTGTACGCGCCACATTGTTGCGGCGGGAATTGAAAAGGTCGTTTACATCGAGCCGTACCCCAAGAGCATGGCTTCCAAGCTGCATAAGGATTCGATAGAAATGACGGTAATCCATCCTCTTTACGAGGATGAGAATCCGTCGAAGGTACCGTTCGAGCCATTCGTTGGCATCGGCCCGAGACGATTCTTCGATTTATTTTCAATGAAACTTAGCAGTGGGTATCCCATCAAACGTAAGAACGACGATGGGGGGTTAATCAGTTGGAGACGAGATAAGAGCAGCCCACGAGTACAGATGTTGCCTACCTCGTATACACAACGGGAACGGGTAGTAGCAGCTAAGTTTTTGACAACAGTGGAGAAAATGGAGGAGAAACAACGTGGCATCCAACGACTCACGTTTGACGGAGAACAACAGTGATTTTTGGGCCTACCTCGAATGCAATTCAAGGGAGGTTGCGGCTTGGCCGACCTGGATGCGTGGGGAAGCGCAGACCCCTGCCGGTGAGGATAAGAGAGAAGCAAATGCGTGCGGAGACTCTCACCAGGAGCGCGACAGTAACGATTGATTTGAGTTGATTGAGTTTCATGTATTGGTGGGAGGTGCCGTCAAGGTCGTCGATATTTTCGGCAATGACACGATGACGCTGGTGCCGGTGAATGTGGGCTGAGATACTCATTCGACGTTTTCAGCCAACGCTCCGCAATGGCGGGGGCGCAGGTTCTCATTGAGGTAAATAAATCTGATATGGGTGCCCCAGGTCCCGTCTTTGGGACCTGGGATTCAGGCAAAAACCCTAATGCCCATGCCGTTCCCAGAAGATAGTCGGAGTGACAATGGGGTATCGCTCGCCGAGCGCGAGCAAATCCTTATCCCCGGAGACAAGGTAGTCGGCTTGTGCCGTGCGCAGGGTTCCCAGGACCGGTTGATCGGCTTGGTCGCGCAAGGCTTCATCCGGTTCAGTGCTGGGATCGACAATCTCCGCCATGAAGAGGAAGCTGTCCGCGAGATCGCGGATTTCAGCCGCAGTGAGTGTGATGCGCGGCAGTCGCGGCAGCACGCGAACCATCTCATCCAGAATGTACCGCGACAGGACCAGGTCAACTTCGCCCTCCCGCCATGCGCTCAGGATGGCAGGTGGCCCGCTCATCAGCCCCGTAGAGACACCGTGAGCCATGAGAAGCTGTGCCCCGTTCATCGCGGTTTTATCGCGATGAGCGGGCGGGTGCTCCAGGTCCCGCCTTTGGGACCTGGGAACGACCATCTTCTCCCGCCCGCTCTCAATTCACGCAAAAAATGCCCGGTTTCTCAGCAAAAATTGGCGAAAATGGCCTATGTTTGGCCAAAAATATGCAAATATACCTCTGCTTCGATGCAGAGGGATTTTTGCGCGTTTGGTACTCAAATTGCGCCTTGGCAGCTAGCTCTTCGCGAAGGCCGCTGCCTCGTTCTCCAGCTCCGGGTCCCAGTGCTTGGGCTGGTAGATGCAGCAGGGTTCCTGGGCCAGCGGGTCGCCGGTGATGGCGTAGGCGCGGGCGCGGGAGCCGCCGCAGATCTCCTTGTACTCACAGGCGCCGCACTTGCCTTCCAGCTTGCTGGTGTCGCGCAAAGATTTGAAAATAGGCGCGTTGCGGTAGATCTCGCTGAGCGGGGTCTCGCGGATGTTGCCGGCGTGGATGGGCAGAAAGCCGCTGGGGTAGACGTTGCCGACATGGGAGACGAAAAGGAAGCCCTTGCCGTCGTTGACACGGCGGGTGGCCCAACTGGCGGTGCGGGTATGCGCGTCGGCGGTGGGCGCTCCCGGCTCATATTCGGTGGCTGGCTTGGCGCTGCCCGGGTGGCCGTGGCCGATTTTGCGCTCTTCCAGATTGTGCTGCAAGAGGTAGCGGCGATAGTGCATCGCCTCGGTGGTCTTGATCTGGAAGTTGACGCGGTGCGAAAGCTCGTAAATCTTGCCGAAGACCCGCTCGAAATCCTCGCCGCTCAGCAGGTCGTCGAGTTGGCCCCGGCCTACGGGAACCAGGAAGAAAACATTCCACATGACGATGGCCAGCTTCTCGAAGAGAGCGCAGAGGCTGTCGAGGTCATGGGCGTTATGGCGGCTGATGGTGGTGTGGACCTGGATGGGAATGCCCGCCTCGTTGGCCCACTCGATGGCCTGGATGGTGCGCGCATAAGCGCCGGGAAGTCCGCGGAAAGTGTCGTGAATCTCCGGGGTTGAGCCGTCCAGCGAGATGCCGAGGCGCACCAGGCCCGCCTCCTTGAGTTTAAAAATCGCCTCGCGGGTCAGCAGCGGCGTGGCAGAGGGAGTGAGCGCAACCTGGACGCCTTTGTCGGCGGCGTAGCGGATCAGCTCGAAGACGTCGGCGCGCTTGAGGGGGTCGCCGCCCGTGAAGACGAAAATCGGCACCCCCATCGCCGCGATCTGGTCGATCAGCCCCTTGCCCTCTGCGTTGGTCAGCTCGTCGGGATGAGCGATGGGCTGGGCGGCGGCGCGGCAGTGCTTGCAGGCCAGGTCGCAGGATTGCGTGACCTCCCAGATGGCGAGAAAGGGGGTTTCGTCAAAGTTCAACGCGCCACGAGCGGGAATGTTGTGCATCGGTTGCATGAAACCTCCAACAGCATCGGGGCGGGGCGAGTTTCACCATTTCGCCAGAAAAAACTCAACGCAGGTTCTTCGACTCCGCT
>PLPA01000182.1 GCA_003159355.1 Acidobacteriaceae bacterium
CCTCCGCTCCAGCGGATACTCCGACTGCTGCTCATACTCGATATGCAGCTTCATCAGCGCCGCGCCAATCTCCGCAAACCGCCGATACGCCGCAAGCGCCCAGCCGGTGATATTCTGACGACGATTCGTGCCGTCATCGTCGTATGATTAAATCGTCTCCTAAATCGGGAGAATCAGATAAATGTCCTGGACTTCACGGGAGTTCCCCGAGGCGCGTAAATAATGCCGATTCAGCTACTTGACTATGCGGATAGCGTACGACGGGCAATCACGCCGGGGATCGCCCTAAAGCGAAAGTCCGCGCTAGGCCAATTCATGACACCTGCACCAGTAGCGCGATTTATGGCCTCGCTCTTTCCGCCAAGCGCAATTACTACTTGCACATTGCTCGATGCAGGGGCGGGCGTCGGCGCACTCACCTGCGCCTTCCTTGACCGTTGGGCCGCCTCCGACGGATTCTCCTTTCGCAATGCGCAGATAGACGCCTACGAGATTGATCCAGCACTGCGCGCCCACCTGGATCGGATGCTGGCGCGCTACCTATCGCGGCTCACCGTAAGCTATCGTGTGATTCCAGATGACTTCATCGAGGCTGCCGCAATGCAAAGTTTGGCTCCTAGGCGATATACACACGCGATCTTGAATCCGCCATACAAGAAGATCAATAGCCTATCGAGTCACCGGATGATCTTACGGCAGGTAGGCATCGAGACAGTGAATCTCTATTCGGCATTCGTCGCCTTAGCCGTGTCTCTGATGAAGCCGGGCGGTCAGGTAGTCGCCATCATCCCACGCAGCTTTTGCAATGGCCCCTACTATCGCCCATTTCGCGAATACATTCTCAATCGCGCGGCATTGCGCCACATACACCTATTCGCATCACGAACTACTGCGTTCAAGGACGACGACGTGCTTCAGGAGAACGTCATCATGCGGCTGGAGTGCGCTGGGGTCCAGAGTAACGTCACGGTTTCTAACTCTACCGATGACAGCTTTAGCGACCTCGTGACTCATGAGCATCCCTTCGACCGGATTGTCCTACCGGATGACCCGGACAAGTTTATCCACGTCCCGACATCACTTGGATACAACGCCATCGAACTGTCCAAGGGCGTCAGGTTCACTCCGGATGAACTCGGAATTGGAGTCTCTACAGGCCCTGTTGTCGACTTTAGATTAATCGAATATATCCGAGAGAAGCCGGATAAGAGTACCGTGCCACTGCTTTATCCCGGTCATTTCAGCGATCAGGTCACCCACTGGCCAAAAGAAGGAATCAAGCGTGGAAACGCCATTCAGCTCAACGAGGAAACGAGAAGGTGGCTATACCCGAACGGCTTTTACACAGTGGTCCGACGGTTTTCATCGAAGGAGGAACAGCGTCGCATTATGGCTAGCGTTGTGAGACCTGACAAATTTCCCGCTGTCGATTTTCTCGGATTTGAGAACCATCTGAATGTCTTTCATGAAGACAAGCACGGCTTGCCTGAAGCTCTCGCCTACGGTCTGGCAATTTTTCTCAACACTACCGCTGTCGACGAGAATTTCCGCCGTTTTAACGGACACACACAGGTTAACGCCACCGACCTGCGGATGATGAAGTACCCAGATCGTCGCACCTTGACTGCAATCGGAGAGTGCGCGCGCAGCCAGGGAACGTTATCTCAAGCAAAGATGGACGCAATTGCTCAGGGGCTCACAGGATGAACAAGAAAGCTTTGCTTAGCTCAGCTCTACAAGTTTTGGCCGCTCTCGGTTTTCCGAAGGCTCAGCAGAATGATCGCTCTGCGCTTTCCCTGCTGGCCTTGTTGAACCTGCAACCAAGAAGGAATTGGTCGCAAGCCGAAAGTCCGCTAATGGGAATTACTCCGATCATGGATTGGATCCGTGACCATTACGACAAAGCCTACGCGCCCAATACACGAGAGACGATTCGGCGCCAAACAATGCACCAGTTCGTTGATGCTGGCCTTGCCATCTACAACCCCGACAATCCGACACGAGCCGTGAACAGTCCCGCTGCTGTTTATCAGATCGAGCCCTTTGCACTCGAGTTATTGCGTAGCTTTGGCACAGCCGCATGGAACAACAATTTGAATATGTATCTTGAGACGCGACAGACATTGGCTGCGCGCTATGCTAATCAGCGCGTGCAGAACCTTGTCCCTGTGCAGATAGCTCCCGGTAAGGTCATCAAACTCAGTCCAGGTGAACACAGTGAGTTGATTCGAGAGATCATTGAGAGCTTCGCGGCGCGTTTTGTACCCGGAGCCGTTCTGATTTATGCCGGAGATACCGGCGAAAAGTGGGGCTACTTCGAGGAGCCGCTACTCTCCAAACTCGGCGTAGAAATCGAAGCCCACGGGAAGATGCCTGATGTGGTGTTGCATTATCCTGATCGTCATTGGCTGCTCTTGGTAGAGTCTGTTACCAGCCACGGCCCGGTTAACGGAAAGCGACATGCGGAACTGGCAAAGCTCTTTGCCGGGTCGAAGGCGGGACTGGTTTACGTAACTGCGTTTCCAAATCGTTCCATCATGAGCCGCTACCTTGGAGAGATCGCATGGGAAACAGAAGTGTGGGTTGCTGATGCTCCTTCGCACCTGATCCATTTCAACGGGGAAAGGTTCCTTGGCCCCTATAAATCCCAATAGCCACGCGGCAGGTTGAAGGCGTCCAGCACTGCCGCTTCCACGCGCAGAGGATTTTTGCCCGTCCGCGCAATCTGGTACTCGGGCACCACCATCCACTCATACGCCCGCGCGCACTTCTCCAGCAGTGCCTCGAAGGCCCGCCGGACGTTCCCCTCATTGTCGAACTTGCCCCGCCCGAAGCGCTCTAGCGTCTCGTAGTAGGCCTTGACCGGCGCGTGCGTTGCTTTCAGTCTGAAGTTGCTCATGGTGTCACAACCACTCTAAACCCCAGCCCGCCATCCCAACCATCGGTCTTGCCAGTAGAACCCGCCTTGGCAACCTCGCTGACTCGCCGACTCGGTGATCTATTCCCTACTCCCTAACCAACATTAGTCAGAAAAAGACGCCAAATCTTCGCCTTCAAACCCGCCAGAGTCCCGCCATCCACGACTATCTCAAATTATTTGATGACGTATTTGCAGCCGATTCATAGAAAACCGTAGCGGCTCAGCTCACCAATTCATGCAAAACCGAGCAGCTACCGAGCACTACTTTCTCTGAAATCGTTATTTGTAGCTGCTCATTTTGGGGGTAAACCGGCTGCATTTAGCTTCACAGTTTTGAAAAACCGATCACTTCCAGCTCACCACTTTCGTTTCCCGTTTACCCCGTATTCATCTTCGCTGCTTTTATCCGGTATGCTCATGAAGGGGATACTGTTGCACGTCCACACCATACTCACTCGCGAACTCCTCCGTGCGCTCGCCGGCCTGATTCTTGCTCCGGCGCTGGCCGCTGCCCAGGCGACCTCTTCCCTTCCCTCTGCTCCGCAACCCCAACCTCAGCAACAACTTGCCCCGCAGTCCATCCCTCCGGCCGCGCCCGAAAATGCGCCTATTGTCACCATGGCCACGCACCACGGCAATGATCGCTATTGGCTCTCCGGCCAGGCCAACATTATCTTCCAGGGCAACCTGCCCTTCCATTCTCCGTACGTGGGAACAAATAGTTTTCGCGGCGCCTCCGAGTACAAAACCTCTCTGCTCGGCACCTTCTATACCGAACTAAGACCCACCAGTTCAATTAGATACAACACTGACTTCATTCTCGACCTGGAGAGTTCCGGTGGCCGCGGCTTGAGTCAGGCGCTCGGCTTGGCCGGATTCACCAACCTTGATGTGGTGCGCAATCCCACCTTGGGCACCGCGCCCTATCTGGCTCGCTATCAAATACATCAGGTCATCGGACTGACCCAGGAAACCGCCTCCCAGGAGCCCGGCTTCTTCGCCCTGGCCCCCAGCGTGCCTGTACGCCGCGTCGAAGTGCGCTTCGGCAAGATGACGCTGCCAGACTTCTTTGATTTCAATAACATAGGATCCGACAGCCACTTGCAGTTCATGAACTGGACAGTGGACAACAATGGCGCATGGGATTACGCCGCCAACACCCGCGGCTACACGGTGGGCGGCATGGCCGAGTACGACGACCGGATTTGGAGCCTGCGTTATGGCCTATTCGCCATGCCCACCGCGGCCAATGGAATGGACCTGGACTGGAATTGGCGCCGCTCCCACAGCCACAATGGCGAGTTCGAGTTGCGCCACAGCTTCATTCCCAAGCGCAAAGGTGTGACGCGCGTCCTCTTCTATGCCAACCGTGCCCACATGGGCTCCTATCGCGAGGCGGTCGACGCCTTCCTCGCCGGGACCGATACGACTCCTAACATCCTGCTTCATGAGCACTTTAGCGCGCTCAAGTACGGCTTCGGCTACAACGCCGAGCAGGAGTTGACGGAGAATCTGCGCGTCTTTGGCCGCTTTGGCTGGAACGATGGCAAGACCGAGTCTTTTGCCTACACCGAGGTAGATCAAACAGTCGAAGCCGGCACCGACTACGCCGGAGCGCGCTGGCATCGCCCGGCGGACAAGATCGGCGTGGCCGTGGTCTCGAACGCCATCAAGGCCGACCACCAGAACTATCTGAAACTGGGCGGCTTAGGTTTCATTCTGGGCGATGGAAACCTCAACTACGGCCGCGAAAACATCGTCGAGAGCTACTACAACTGGCACGCCTGGCGCGGACTGTTTTATGCCGTCGATGTGCAGCACATCAACAATCCCGGCTACAACCGCGACCGCGGGCCGGCGTGGGTGGGTTCGGTGCGGGCGCATATAGATTTTTAAGGTCAGGAGTCTGATTACTTGCCCGCCCCGGTGGGCTGCGCTGGCGTCTTCTTCTCCGGCGGCAGTTGAACAATCACTTCATTCGGCTTAGCGTAGTGCAACTGCTCGCGCGCCACCTGGCCGATGGCGTCCGGGCTGGAGTTGAGCCGCTCGTTTTGCTGGCGCAGGCGGGCATTCTCCTGTTGCAAATCGTCGATCTCCTTGCGCAACTGCCGGTCTTCCGTGCGCTTTTGCTGCCAAACCAGCAAGCCGTTCTTGCCGTTGAATCCGTGCCAGAGGATCAGCAGCGCCAGCGAGACGGCCACCACCGACGCTGCCGGACGCCACGCCCGCCGCATCCAGTTCAGCGCCCGCTGCGAGATGGACGCGGAAACGGCCACCTCCCCGTTCGCCATCACATTCTTCCCGGCTTGCACGTTCTTGTCCCGCATGGAATCCAATCCGCTCTTACTGGAGCACAAACTCCTTGGCCGCCGTGCTCAGCGCCTCCGAGTCCAGTTCACTGCGCGCTTCCGTATAGGCCCGCACCACCGGTTCGGTTCCGGAGAGGCGATAGCAGACCCAGGAGCCGTCGGCGAGGATCAGCTTCAGCCCGTCGGTCCTGACCACCTGCACGACCTTGCGCCCGCTCAGCTCGGCAGGATCGGCCTTCAACTTCTCAGTGAACGCTGCCATCCCCGTCGGGGTCAAGCGGAAGTTCGCGCGAATCGGATAGAAGGAACCAACCTTGGCAAACAGCTCCTTCAATTGCGCGCCCAGGCTCTTGCCGCGATTGGCCACCATCTCGGCCACCAGCAGGCCGGCCAGCACGCCGTCCTTCTCCGGCAC
>PLPA01000091.1 GCA_003159355.1 Acidobacteriaceae bacterium
AGCGCGACGGAGACGCTGGAAGCTATCTCAGTCGAGAGCGGTTACTGTAGCAGTCCGGCGGCTACGGCGCCCTACACCATCGCCGCCGGGCTAACCGCGCCCACGTTCTCGCCCGCGCCCGGCACCTACACCTCGCCGCAATCGGTAACCATCAGCGACGCGACGGCCGGTGCGACGATCTATTACACCACCAACGGCACCACGCCAACTACTTCCTCAACCGCATACACGGGCGCGATCTGGCAGAGTTCCACGCAAACGCTGAAAGCCATCGCGGTCGAAAGCGGCTATGCCAACAGTGCAGTAACGACGGCGGCTTATACCATCGCCCCGGTGCTGCCCGCGCCCACGTTCAGCCCCACGGGTGGTGGCGCCTCCTGGGCCCTCTTTAACTCGCCGCCATCGGTGACCATCAGCGACTCTCAAGCGGGAACAACCTTCTACTACACCACCAACGGGACCACGCCAACTACTTCGTCCACGAAGTACACGGGCGCGATCACGGTGAGCGCGACGGAGACGATCGAGGCCATTGCGGTTGAGACGGGTTATACCAACAGCTCCATGAGCTCGATGTTGTACTCCATCGCTCCGATGCTTCCGGCACCCACGTTCTCGCTTGCGCCAGGCACTTACTCCACCTCGCAGTCGGTCACCATCGGCGACGCAACAGCGGGCACAACCATCTATTACTCCACCAACGGCACCACGCCAACTACTTCGTCCACGAAGTACACGGGCACGATCACGGTGAGCGCGACGGAGACGCTGGAGGCCATCGCAGTCGAAAGCGGTTACTGTAGCAGTCCGGCGGCGACGGCGGCTTACACCATCATCGCCCCGGCGCTGCCCGTGCCCACTTTCTCGCTCGCGCCGGGCACTTACACCACATCGCAGACAGTGACCATCGGCGACGCAACCGCAGGCACAACCATCTACTACACCACCAACGGGACCATGCCCACTACTTCGTCCAGCGTTTACAGCGGTGCGATCACGGTGAGCGCGACGGAGACATTGGAGGCCATCGCGGTTAAGGCGGGCTACACCAACAGCGCAACTGCTTCGGCAGCGTACACCATTGCACCAGTGCTGCCTACGCCCACCTTCTCGCTNNCGATCACGGTGAGCGCGACAGAGACGCTGGAGGCCATCGCGGTTAAGACAGCCTACACCAACAGCGCCGTTGCCTCGGCAGCGTACGCCATTGCTCCAGTGCTGCCCGTGCCCACTTTCTCGCTTGCGCCGGGCACTTACACCACATCGCAGACAGTGACTATCGGCGACGCAACCGCAGGCACAACCATCTACTACACCACCAACGGGACCATGCCGACGACTTCTTCCAGCGTTTACAGCGGTGCGATCACGGTGAGCGCGACGGAGACATTGGAGGCCATCGCGGTTAAGACGGGCTACACCAACTGCGCGGTTGCCTCGGCTGCCTACGTCATCGTCCCGGAGACCAGTTACATCAGCTATTCCAGTGACGGATTCACGGCCAATAGCCTGTCGCTGAACAATGGCCCGACTGTTACCGGCGGAATACTGCAACTGACTGACGGTGGGACCGCGGAAATGCGCAGCGCCTGGTCAACAACGAAGGTTCCCGTGAGCGGTTTCACCACCGATTTCACATTCCAGATGCTCAAAGCAGTTGCCGATGGAATGACTTTCACAATCCAGAACGACCCCAAGGGAATGTGGGCTCTCGGGAATGGCGGAAGCGGGCTTGGCTATCAGGGCATTCAGAACAGCGTGGCCTTGAAGTTCGACATCTACAACGATGCGGGTGAAGGCACGGATTCCATCGGTGTGTACACCGACGGCGCTGCGCCGACCATGCCGGCAACGGATTTGAGTTCCAGCGGAGTTACGTTGTTAAGTGGCGACCTGATGCACGCGCATCTGGTTTATAGCGGAACAACACTGACCGTGACGCTGACAGACACAAAGACAGGAGCCAGCGTTACAAACCAGTTTACCGTGAACATTCCCAGCATCGTCGGCGGCAACACCGCTTACGTAGGTTTCACGGGAAGCACGGGAGCTTTCACCGCAGTGCAGCAGATTACAAGCTGGACTTATTTGGTTCCATAACAGGTTTAAAGTTCACATCGATTCTGCGGGCGGGCGGCCATCCCTTGGATGGGCGCCCGCCATCGCGATGCGCGGCTGCGACTCATCTGGCCTCGCCGCCCAGCCGCACCTGGAAGCCTATCCGCGCCACGCGGGGCATGGCGAGCGTGGTCGTGGGAGTCTTGGCAACCTCGATCTGGCGGTCGAGCAGGTTTTCGCCGGCCGCGAAGACCTGGTAGCGTTTGCCGAAGTCGCGCGAGGCGTAGGCGTCGAGGCGGAAATACCCGTGCAGCAGGGCAGTGTTCGCCGCATCGTCAAACTGCCGGCCGCTCAGGCGGCTTTGCAGGTTGAGGGTTCCAATGCGCCCCCGGTAGGCGCGCACATTCAGCGTGGCCATATTGCGGGCAACCTCGGGAATCCAGTTGCCCAGGTACTCGTTGCCTTGGGTAACGGCCGCATTGGCATACTGGTAGCCGCCGTCGAGGGCCAGCCAGCGGCGGGGCGCAAGCGTAAAGTCCACGGAAACGCCGCGGCTCTCGATCTGGCCAAGATTCTCGCGTTTGAGCAGGACTGGAGAAGACTCCGCGTCGATGGTCACCGCGGTGATGGGGCGATTGACCTGGGTGAGGAAGTAGCTGGAGCGAACGGTGCCCCAGCGCCACTCGGTGGCCAGGCCGGTCTCCCAGCCGGTGGCGCGCTCGCTGAGCAATGCGCCGTTGGGGCTGGTGAGCTGGTTGCCAACCTGGGTGGAGCGATAGAGTTCGTTGGGCGTAGGCGCGCGAAAGGCGCGGAAGCCGGAGGCAGAGAGGGCCCAGTGATCTGAGAACTTGCGCGCCAGACCCAAGCGGGGATCGAAGACCCGCTGGCCGGTCCGCACGGGCTGGGTTTGCTCTGGCGTCCAACTCGATCCGTTCCAAATCAACTGCTGACCGTCATAGTTCTGAAACCAATCCATGCGGCCTGAAGCGATCACCGTCCAGGTGCGCCTGACCCACATCAGTTCGGCATAGCCCGCGGAGTCCCTCTGATGGTCGTGCAGATTGGTCAGAGCGGCAGAACTTCCGAAGGTCATCTCGCGGTCCCAAACGCGAACGTCGCGAGCATCGGCCCCTGCCACTATGAGCAACCCCGCGCCAAGCGGCTGGTTCCAATGAACCGCTGCGCCCAGTTCGTTGTCCGGTGTGAGCGAGAACCGCGTTGGAATCTCTCCGCAACGATAGGAGCAGTTGGGGTCGCCAAAGATGCCCAGATTGGAGATACTCGAAAAGGTTTGGCGGTAATGTTCCGACGAGCCGAAGAGCCGCGTGGTCAGGGAACTGCTGTGTGGACCGCGCCAGTCGCCGCCGGTTGCGTAGCGCCAAAGGCGGGTTCCGTTGGTTTGGTAGGGAGTTCCATTGGCGCGCACCTCGTTGAAACCGCTGCCGCGCACGAAGATGCGCAGCGAGCCGCCGTCATGCTCGGCCAGAAACAGGCCATTCTGGCTATGTATGCTGGAGGCGATGTCTACCGGGCCGCGCTGCCACGGAGCCTCCTGGATATAGCCGTCGGTGCCGAGGACGCCGCCGCTCACCAACAAACCCCAGGGGCCGTGCTTGGTCTGGAGAAGCATACTGTCATCGAATGTGCCCTCCGCGCCGTAGCTGCTCCTCAGTTCGGCTAGATCAGATGCAGGCCGCTCAGCCGCCAGAGCAATTACGCCGCCCATAGCGCTCGATCCATAGAGGTCGCTGGCACCGCCGCGCACCAGCTCAATGCTCTCAACCGATAGCTCCGGCTGCTCCTCCCAGTGGATCCATCCGCCGAAGGCGTCGTTGAGGGGAACATCGTCCTCGGTAACCAGCGTGCGGCTGGCTGAAGTGGAACCCAGGCCGCGCAGGCTGACTCCCTGGGAGGAGGGATTCGCCACCAGCGAACTGGAGCGGCGGAACAGTTCAACGCCAGGCAGTTGGCGTATTCGGCCATCGAGGGTCACCGCCGGTGTGCTATCGAGGGCCGTCCGCGAAAGCAGCCGTGAATCCGTTGGGCTCTCCAGCGCGCCCAGCGGAGCGCGATAGGCTGTAACCGTAACCTGCTCGGTGGTCGAAGCGGGTTCCAGGCGAACGGTTGCATCGGCGCTGAGCTGCAAGTGCGACTCGCGAAACCCGGGGGCGACTACGCGCAAGCTGCAGGGAGCGAAACATGGGACGGTCAAATGGCCCGTCTCGCCGGTACGCCCCAGTTGGCGGCCGGCATCATCCTTGACCGTCGCGCCGGCCATGGCTGCGCCTCGGCTATCTTCTACGGTCAGGGTGAGAGCCGACTGGGCGCCAAGGTGCAATGCCGGCGCAGCCAGCGCCAGCGCGCCACCCAACAGTTTTTGTAGATGCCACCGCATGGCCGCCGCTTTCAGGAGGTGCAGGTCTTCCGCCGCCTTGTATCCGACGACTCAATCAAAGGAACCCTGGCCAAGCTGCCAGTCTGAAGGTTGAGCAGGCATCCAACGCCACGCCTCTGGGCCTGCTTCAGCCGGCGCGATCTTCCTTGTATTCGATCAGCTTTTGCGCTCGCTTCCGCCTCTTGCTCAGCTCGTATTGCAGTTGTCCCACGAAGATTGGGACTTGCTGAAGATGAGAGTGAAGCCCATAAAGCAGCAGGACACCGGGAACGGCCCGCTTCCACCGAGCCTTCCACGCCGAACGCACCGACAACACCAACAGCATGCCAAACCAGAGCACGATGGGAAGTACTCCGAAGAACACGCTGGCGGCGATGGCAGCGACCAGCGAGACGATCCAGCAGCTTCCGCGCATCAGATTTCGCCTGCGGTCGGAGGTCCAGAAGGGATCGTCGCTGTTGCGGAAGCGCTCGGATACTTCGGCATAGGCATGGCCGGCGCGCGTGGCCCGCTTCCAGTACTGGCCCGGGCGCATGATCTGCAGATCGTGTCCCGTCATTGGGCAGTCGATGTGGAGTATCCCGTATCCTCGCGCCCTGATTCTCCGGCAAAGTTCGGGCTCTTCTCCCGCGATCAACCTCTCATCGAAGCCTCCCGTCTCAACGAGAACCTTGCGGCGCATCAGCACATCGCCGCCGCAGAATTCCGTAAGCCCTGGGGGATAGACCCAGTCGAGGTCGAGGATTCGGTTATATACCGATGCTTCTGGATGTATCTCGCGGCGGTGCCCCCATGCGGCCGCGCGCGAAGCATCTCGCGCCAATGCCTCGCACCCCGCGCGGGCAAAGTCCGGATGCAGGACAGTATCTCCGTCGAGAAAGAGGATCAGATCGGAGGCCGCGCGCCGCCAGCCGGCGTTGCGCCCGATCGCCGCGGTTGGCCGCTCGGGGCGAACCACGATTACGATTGCACCATGACGGGCCGCCAGTTCCGGACTACCGTCGGTGGAGTCGGAATCAACATAGATCACCTCATCCACGGCAACGCCTCGCACCTGCTGGATCGATTGCAGGCACAAGGCCAGCCGCTGCCCCTCATTTCGTCCGATCACAACAATCGAAAGCGCGGGCAGGGGAGCATCCGCGCGAGAGTCCGAGATGCTTTCAGATCCGTCCATCATACGCACCTCACTCTGGCGCCGCTCCGGCATACACTAATTCCTCAATCGTCGCTGGCGCAGCGGTTTTTCGCGGAAGCACCCGCGCTGGAACTCCAACCGCAATGCAGTTGGACGGAACATCGGTGAGCACCACGGCGTTGGCTCCGATCAGCACATCGTCCCCTATTTGAATCGCACCCAAAATCTTCGCGCCTGCGCCTACATCCACGCGGTCGCCCAGGACCGGCGCTCCGCGCTGACCGGTATGCTTCAGTCCAACGGTGACTCCGTTGCGAATTACGCAGTCATCCCCAAAGACCGCGTCGCCGCTGATGACAATTCCCCCGAAATGATCGATCCGAAATCGCCGCCCCAGCGTTGCCTCGCAGGGAAGCTCGATGCCAGTCAGCACCTCGGAAACAGGTTTCAGCACCTTATAGACAAAGGAGAAAGGCATGCGCAGCCAGCTCCAGCGAATGGTATAGCGCCAGCGTCCATAGCGGTACACAGCCATCGCCCACAAACCCTGACGGGAGAGTTGACGGCCATGCGTCTGCCAGTCCTCGCGAATATTCTCGAACAAATCAAGCCTCTTCCGATAGAACGATGGGATTCTTCGCGATGTTACCTCAGTTGCGCAAGACCGGCGTGCTGATCGCGTGGAATTGATGCTACCATTTCTCGGTGATTCACTGATTCCGATTTGCACCCGCGCAGCCGTGGTTGTCATTTCCGCGGATTCGCAATGCACGGCAGGTTTTCAGAGTCCGCTGAACGCCTCTGCCAAACCTGAAAATAAGTCGTGGACTCAGTCAGGCAGAGCGACTGCAGGCGCCGCTGGAAGTCCGCATCCGTATCTACAAGGCTCGTCGGACTGGTCAGGTCAAGCACCACTACATCTACATTGTCGAGCTGTTCCATCACGCGCGCCTTGTCCGCGGGAAGAAGCTGCCCCAGTTGGAGCGTCCAAACCTCCGGCGAATGGACAGTTGGAAAATAATGATGGGCGCCGGTGCTATAAGAGAAAAGCATCAGGTTCCGATGGGTCGATAGATCCAGTAACTTACTCCATTCGGAGACCCAACCCGCATCGGCATACAGATTCGCGGTCACGGTGGGAGACTTGATTTGCTTCCAGCCGTGTAAGACGGCGTGCGCCAGGGTCGTCTGGCCCGCGATTCCAAGCACGAGAAACAGCGTCAGGAGCAGATTGCGTGCAATTCCATTCCCCAGTGCCGACAACCCCAGCAGCATTCCCACCACCAGGATTGGATCGAAGATGTAGTGCTGGTGCGGCGATCCGTAGGCGACGCAGACGAAGACCGCCTGGATCAGCGCACAGAGAACGATTGCGGTGTCTCTGCCGTCCAGCGCTCGCCGGATCAGCATTCTTCGCGCCGCCAGTAGGCCGAAGACGGTGAGGCTAAGCGTACTCATTACCCACCAGCACACGGGGGTGAGCAACGAGTAAGTTAGATAGTACCCCAGGTTATATCCCGAGGGGTGGAGAAACTGCATCAGCGCCTGTCCGGACCCAAAGCCGATCTGCCTGTAGAAGCCCATCCCCGCCAGCGGCGTGGCCGTTGCGAAGACAGAACTCCACCCGAATTCGCAGGCCAGCAGGATGGCGAGCGCTATATACGTCAAGACTCCCGGCGCAAGCGAGCGAAGCAGGCTGAAAACGGAGCGGGGAGGCTTGGTGAGCCAATCGAGGAAGATAAATGCCGCCAGCAACGCCGCCATCACCAGCGGCAGCGACGGCACGCTCCAGCAACCGATTGCGGAAATGGCCAGGCTGAGGTCCAGCCGTCCCATGAGCACAAGAAGCAGCGCAAACAGCAGAGATATCTGGACGAGAGAATAGGGGAGATTGGGATTGACCGGGTTAAGTATTCGGCTCATGGCAAGCATCGCCGCAAGCCACACCCATTCCCTGGGCAAATAGCGCAGAAAGTGAGCGCAGAACAGGGCCATCGTGACCATGGTAGCCGCTGCGCATCCGATCAAAGGCCAATAGCCCCTGCCGAAAAGGACAAAGAGCCAGTGCTGGATGGAAACCGGAAGCAAGCCGTAAGAGTAGTAAGTGTCGACTCCCAGCCGGAGATGCCGATCCAAAAGGTAATCCAGATTCAGAAAGCTGCCGCGATCCTTTAGTATCCATAGGTCCAGCGAGAATACAATCGGCCAGGAAAGGAGATAGATTGCCGCGAACGCTCCAAGAAAGATGACAAAGCGCGCAGCCGTGCGGTGATCCGCCAACTGCGGGCCATTCATCGGGTTAGCCGGGATTCCAATTCTGTCCTCACAGTCGAGCATGATACTTTCCCTTGCCGCAGTTGCGGTCAATTCGTTTTGCCGGCAGCGCCGCGCGGCTATCTGCAATAATATGAAGCTATGCGAGTTACGATTGTGCAATACGCGGGCGACTATCGGGAGGCGGCACGCCGCATAGCCGCTACAGGACAGGAAACCTACTATGCGCAGAGGTATTCCGTCGATGCCGTTGCTCAGCTTGCGCATGGCTGCGAAGTGACTGTAATCTGCTGCCTGACGGAAACCGCATATGATGAAGTGCTCGATAACAGCGTTCACGCGATTGGCGCCGGTTTTTCCGCTCCATTCGACGAGCGCGCGCTAATCGACATGGTGGCTCGAGAAAAACCGGACCGGCTGATTGTCCGCATGCCTGCGATGCATTTGCTGAAGTGGGCGATTTCGCAACCATTTCGGACGATTGCTGTACTCGCAGACTCGTTCTCGTCTAAAGGGATTCGCGGCTACATTCACAGCCGACGGTGGGCAAAGCTGCTGAACGACAAGCGAATCGAATGGATATTCAATCACGGCCTCAATTCCTGCATTTCGTTGAGAAAGATCGGCGTGAGCGCCGACAAAACAATTCCATGGGACTGGCCCGCGCTAGTCACTCCGGCCGCTAAAGTCAAGAGTCTGCGTAGCGATGCTTCGCACGGGTTGCTTTATGCCGGCCTGGTTACCGAAGCCAAAGGTATAGGCGACGTGCTGCGCGCGGTCGCCCGGTTGAAGGTCTCACAAACGCCTGTAACACTCAAGGTTGTGGGAAGCGGTGAAATCCAAGCCTTCACGGCACTGGCTAGAAAGCTGCAGATCGAGGATAGCGTCAGTTTCGAGGGCCTCCTGGCGCACGAAAGAGTGCTTGAGGAGATGCGCCAGGCCGACATTGTGGTTGTGCCCAGCAGGCACGATTACTCTGAGGGCTTCCCCATGACCATCTATGAGACTCTTTGCTCACGCACGCCTCTGGTGGCATCGGACCACCCGATGTTCAGGGCCAATTTGACTCACGACGCGGACGCGCTGATCTTTCCAGCCGGCAATGCAACTGCCCTTGGCGCAGCGATCGGGAAACTGCTGTCGGACTCCGCTCTGTATCGAAGGCTGTCGGAGGCTTCAGCGCAAACCTGGACCCGGCTACAGCTTCCCGTGAAGTGGGCCGACGGGCTGGAGCGATGGATAGCCGACTCGCCAGAGGACCGCGAATGGCTTTTCGACCACAGACTCTCATCGGGCATCTATCCATTGCAGCGCTATGAGCAGTCAGCCAAAGTGCGCTAGAGCGGTTCTCCAATACATAAGTCCTTACTGATTCTATCGAAGGTGGCTTTTTCTTGAGGAAAAAGCCACTCAGCGGCGTGGTTTCGGTGAACAGCAATTGGAGAACCGCTATTATTCGGTCAAGATCGGCCGCGCGCCCCGGCAACCTCACCGACTGCCCGCGCGGGCACACCGACCACCGTCACTCCCGGAGGCACATCGCGGGTGACTACGGCATTGGCTCCCACAGTGGCGCCGTCCCCGATGGTCACGCCGCCCAGCACGGTCACCCCGCGGCCGATCCACACCTCGTTGCCGATGGCGATGGGTTGCGCAATGTGGTCTGAATCCCGGATCGTCAAACCCGGCACGCGGGCGTGATTTGCGTCGCGTATGCTTGAGTACTCGCCAATCATCGTGCCATTGCCGATCCTGATCCCGTCCCGCGAGACAATATGAACCCCGCGCGAAATCACCACTCCGTCGCCGATCTCGATCGAACCGCTCTCCTCAGTTTCCAGATACAGCCCTGGGTACAAAAGCACGTCCCGTCCAAAGCGGATCATGCCCGTGCCATGCACCTCGGATGGTCCCAGCACCACAACCGACGCATCGAGCGGCGCCGCCAGGGCGGACGAAAGCAACGCGTGGCTGCGGATGCGCCCCAGTTCCCGGCGTAGACCGGACGTTGTCCGGTAAAACGACGATAGGAGCGAGGCAAGCGACGACTTGACCATGCGGCGCATCCTGTTAGCTGAATGATCGATGTTCGTCCTCCCGGAGTAAACGGTTCACCATGGCTGCGCCGGAGAAAAGCGTCCTCCAGCGGTGTCGCGCCAGGCCTGGCTCAAGATCGATATCAGGTGCAGATCGTCGCTAGCGCTGGCGCGGCGATCCGCGTCCTTGCTCCACCGTCTGCGCTGCGACCGCAGCCAGTACCATAGAGCCTCCAGCCCCACGGCCAGCCATGCCGACAATCCATGATGCTTCCGATAGTAAAGCAGCATACTTCGCATCCGCCACAGAGTCAGCTGCGCTCCGGTTCGCGAGAGCTGGAGCGACCGGACCTGTCGCGACGACTCGCCGCCGATATGGACAATGGCGATATCCGGCCAATACCAAATCGAGTGCCCTGCGTTCTTGATGCGCTTGCACAGATCGACTTCCTCGTAATAGAGGAAGAATCGCGGATCGAAGGAACCAACGGACCGCAGCACCTCAGCACGGACGATCGAGTAGGCGCCGGGAACCCAATCGACCTCGGCAGCTTCCATTGGGCTTGCCCAGGTGCGGTCGGCGCGCCCGAAGAAGCCTGAGTGCGGAAAGCGAGCCGCAAGCCCGGAAAGAACAAGCAAGTCGTTGAAGACCGTGGGAAACATGCGTGCGGAAGGCTGCCACGAGCCATCGCGCCCGATCAGCCGCCCGCCGCCAAGTCCCGCGCGGGTGGTAGCGTCCATGTGGGCCACAGAGAGCTGGAGCGATCCTTCGCTCAAGAATGCATCGGAGTTAAGGAGCACAATATAGCGCCCACCCGCCGCCTGAAAGCCGAGATTGTTTGCCGGGCCGAACCCCAGGTTTACTTCACTCCGAATCAACAGCACGCCGGAGAACTCGCGTTCGATCATGGCGGCAGTACCGTCCGTCGAAGCGTTATCGACCACAATGACCTGAACGCGCAGCGAACCCGCCTCGCGATAGACCGATTGCAGGCATTCCCGCAGCACATCGCGCGTGTTGAAGGACACAATCACGATAGTGACGTCGAACTGTAGCGACCCGGAAGTCAAAGTATAAATACTCCTTTCAGTTGTTATTGAGTGTGTTCTCACTCAATACAGATGCGAGCAAGCTTACGTTCTCCGTCAGGTTGTAAAGATCGTGAACGCGCTTGCGGCCTTCAATCCCCAGGCTGCGCCGCAAGAGCGGCTCATCGGCGAGGCGTTTGAGCGCCGCGGCCAGCGCGTCGGCCGAGGACGCGGGAACAAGCAGGCCATCGAGCCCATCGCGAATCAGTTCTGGAATTCCGGCGATGCTGGTGCTGACGCACGGCACCTCCATGGCCATCGCCTCCATCAATGCCACGGGCACGCCCTCGGCAAAACTGGCCAGCGCGAAGATATCCGCACGCCCCAGCAACCGGTATATCTCGTCGTGACTCTTTGCTCCCTCGAAGACCGCCTGAATGCCCATCTGCAGTGCGCACGCCTGCAAATGTTCTCGGTCCGGCCCCGCGCCCACCAGTCGCACGCAGAGCGAATACCCCTTGGAGTGCAGGGTGGCGCAGGCGCGCAACAAAATAAGTTGGCCCTTCGACGGAACCAGGCGGCCCACGCAGAGAATCTCAAGCGGGTGCTCCGCCACAGGCCGCGGCAGCATCGGAAGGAATACATCCGGATCTACACCCAGGCGCACCACGCGCATCTTGTCCCAGTGCTCCGGCGCCGCGATGCGCATGAGTTGGCTGCGGCAATAGTCGCTGATGCACAGGATGAACTTTGCGCGTTCGACCTTCTGGCGAAGATAGAACTTCTCCACATCGTAGAATTCGTCCGGGCCATGCACGGTCAGGGAGTAAGAGAATCCCCACGCCTTGGATGCCAACATGCCGACCGTCGCCACCGGCCCGCAGAAGTGAATGTGCAAATGGCGATGACCGCGAGAACGCATCCAGTCGCCCAGAATAAGCGCCTCCGCAAAATAGAAGAGCGCATAGAGCGTGGCGCTTGCGTCCCATCGCCCCAAGCACAGAGCAGCCTTCAACCCGCGGGCGAAAACCATTGGCCTCAACAGAAGCGTCTTTGCCGCAACCGCCGCTGCCCGCCCGGCCCCAGTGGACTTGATGTAAAACGTCTTCTCCGCCTCTTCAATCTCGACCGCGGGCATCGACGAGAGTGGACGGTCCGACTGGTTGATCGATGCGACTTCGACCGCGAAACCATGCTTTCTCAGTTCCCGTATTTCGTTCAGAAAAAAAGTGTGCGAGATAGCCGGATAGCGGCTCAAGAGATAGAGAAGCGGCCGCGGCTCCGCAGCCGGCGCCTTGACCGTCAATACCTCCGCAGCAAGCGCGACGTCTGTCTGTGATTCAACATTTGAAGTCATTGTTCAACCCCTGTCTGGCGACTCGCGGTTTTGGAATTCACGCTCCCATGCAATTGGAGCTGGCTTCAGTTGGGTTCCGGGGCCGTGGCGGGAGAGACCGCGGGTACTTTCAACTCCTGGCGTACGTCCAGGTTCTCCGTGACGGAACGATAAATGCCAATCACCAAGTCGATCTTTCGCTGCCAGTCGAAATCGCGAAGAGCGCGCTCGCGTGCCGCCTCGCCCATGGACTTGGCAAGGCCGGGAATATCGATCATCCTGCGCATCGCCTGGGCAAATCCGGCCACCATGCCCGCATAACTCTCCGGCTCCACAAGCACCCCAGAGGAGGCGTCAAGGTAGTCTGCCGGACCGCCCCAGTTCGTGGCGATCACCGGCTTGCCCATCGCCATGGCTTCAAGCACCACGGCGCCGCCGCATTCATACAGACTGGGCAGAACCAGCGCGACGGAATTCAGCAGAAGACCGGCGCACTGCTGCTGCGTCAGCCAACCTGCGAAATGGACACGATCCTTCAACCCCAGTTCCGCAACCAGGGATCGCCACGCATTCAGCATGGGGCCGTCGCCAACGATGTCGAGTTCGGCAATTGGAACCTCTTTGAGCGCCCGGATCGCTACATCCACAGCCTTCCAATCCACCAGGCGTCCGACGAAGACAAAGCGCGGAACCGCGCTCTCCGCGCTGGTGCTCGCTCCTTGCCAGACGCCGAAGTCGATTCCGTTCTCGACTAACTCGATCACTTTGCCGCGAATTCCCGAAGGCAGCGAGCGGCGCGTGCGTTCATTGGCAACCAGCACCACGCTGGCGCGCCGCTTGCCGGGCAGCAGCGCGTTGCCGGCATTTGCAAACAGGCGGGCAAAGGCAATCGCCGCGCGGCTCATCCACGATTCGGAGCGGCGAAAGGCCGGCGGGTAATCCATTCCGCCATTCAGCGGACCGATCACCACTGGAACGCCCAGCCCGAAGAGCAGAGAAGGGAAGCGCGGAGCTACCGGAATGGGCTGGTGAATCACGTCGATGCGCTGGTCGCGGATCAGCCGGCGCACGATAGCTCGCTGGCGAAATTGCGTAATGAGCTGGATGAGAAGGCCCAGCGTGGCTTCAGACAGCCGCATGGGCAGATAGCGGCTCAGATAGAACAGGAGCTTATGAATCCATAGGTCTGGAACAAACCGGAAGCGGCCGGTCTCATTGGGAAACAGCGCCGTAACTTCGCTTCGCGTGCGCGAGTGTACGACCATCCAGCATTCGACGCCGCGAGATCGCAGCTGGCGAAAGTAGTGAACGGGAAGGATGGCCTCTCCGCCGAAGCGTTCCGAGGCGTTTTCGGCAACAATGCAAACTCGCATGGACCCTCACGCAGTGCGGAATATTTGGTAGTATCCCATCGTTTGCAGCATGCGCTTGAAGGCGCGTTCCCGCGCATACTGTGCCGGTGTAAGTTCCTCGAACGGAAGCACGCGGCCTGGCTGGAGGAGTGAGGCCCGGCCGTCCAGCAAGCCCGACTCGCGAGCCTTGTGCAGCCACCATTTTGCCTCGCCGCCGGCGTGAAAACATTTCATGCTGGCCCAGGATTCCGATTTCAGAATGCTCTGGCCGCTCACTCCCAGCTTGGTCATCACTCGTTTTGCAGGCGACCGGCGCCAGCATTTCCAGTGCGCGGGGTCGAGGTGCCCTCCGCCCACCCGCATGGCCAGAGCCGCCCACACAATCGCCTCAATATGCATGATGCGCGGCAGCCCGGCGTGGCCCAGCCTGCCTACAAGCCAGTCCAGCCAATCCAGATCGGCCGCGGCGCGCCAGTGCGCCACTCCGATGTCCACGTGGTGCGCGAGCCGGATACCATCGTCTATCGCTGTCTTGACCACCTCGGGCGGAAAGAGGCAGTTCGGCTGCTGCCACATCAGCAGCAAACCGTTCTGGGGAGTTTGCTCAAACTGAAAGCGATTGGGAAAGTAAAGGTCCGGGTCGAGGAGAACAAGCTCTTCGCCGGGATCGCTCAGCAGCAGCGGATCGGTAATCTTGCGCCAGCAGGGATGACCGCGGCGGAAGGCGCGCAAGTGATCGTGCCCGGCGAAGATCGCTTCCTCCCGAACGGCCACATCCTGCTCCGAATACACAGACCATCGATGCGATTTGGCATCGAGCGCAGCCATCCTATCGGTCAACTCTTCCTTATCCCGCGCGGAGTCGGTAATCAGGCGCAAGTGAAGATATTCGACCGAATTGGCAAACAGACTCTCGAGCGCATCCCCGGCATAACTCAGGGAGCGTGGCGAGAGCACCATATACAAATGGCGAATAGTCATTGGTGGCATCCTCATTATCCCGCGCAGGCCGCCGGCTCGCTCACCCGAGTCTCGGCAGCATCGGAATGCTCCAGGCGGGCCCGCAATTGCGCCGCTAAGACCTGGATGTTCGGTTCCTGGAATACCAGGTCGTGGTCGCCGGGCAGTTCAAGCACCTCGACGCCGCCCTCGGCGAATGGGGTCCATCCCAAATCCAGCGGCAGCCGGGGATCGGGTTGGACGGAGGCGCGGAAGAGCGTGATTGGCCCCGGCCAGGGCCGCGGTTGGTAGTTCATGGCCGCAACCCAGGAGACATCGTCGGTGCTCTTCATGAACGACGGCACGGTGCGAAAGCCCAGCAAGATTGCCAGCATGTAAGTCCGGCGCAGCAATCGCGTAAAAAGCTTCTTCCATATGTAATCGACTTTTTCCGAGAGCGAGAGCGAAGAAAGATTCACCAGGAACCGTGCGATTCGGCGATCGACCTTCACCCGCACGGAATCTTGATGTTGCATCACAGCCAGGTAATCGCGCTGGCGGCTATCGAGCAGGCCCAGCAGCTCCACCTTCTCTCCCAAGGCGCGCAACCGATGCGCGATTTCAAGAGCCACCATTCCTCCAAAGGAATATCCCAGAAAGTTGTATGGTCCTTGTGGCTGAATCCGCTGAATCTCGGCCAGATAGAATGCCGCCTGATCTTCCAGGCGAAGGAGCGCCGGCTGGCCGGCCAGCAGCGACTGCGCTTGCACGCCATAGATTGGATGGTCTGTCCCAACCAGCTTGGCAAGCTGGTAGAAGCGGATAACATTCCCTCCCGCGCCGTGAATGATGAACAGAGGAGTTTCCGTTCCCTCCGGCTGCATGGGAACAATCGAGGAACTGCCGTTGGCGGAAAGGCGCTTGCGGACCAGTTCCGAAATCCGCTCGACCGTGTGCCCGGAGAAAAGCGCTGCCAGCCCAAAATCGAGCGAATAGATTTTATTGATCCGGGAGATAATTTGCATGGCGGCCAGCGACCGCCCGCCGAGGTCGAAGAAGCTGTCGCGGATGCCCAGATTCTTAACCCCTATCGCCGTCTCCCATATGTGGGCTATCTGCGCCTCGAGCGCATCGCGGGGCGCCAGATATTCTCCGCTCTGCTTGCCGTCTGTGGCCTCTTCCCGGCCTGAACCGGCATCGATATTTCCGTTCCGAACGACGGCCTCTTCGGCGGTTGCGCGCGCAACCGCTCCGTTTCCGGCCGCGATGAACTGCTGCCCGCCTTCGTCCTTTGCCGCTTCCGCCGCGGGAGTTTCCACGCCAGTTAGAACAGTTTCGAGAATCCGCACGTAGAGCTTGAGGATTCGCTGGATTGTTGAGACGCGGAAGAAGCCGGGACTGTACTCCAACTGCAGGCGCGGACCTTCCGCGCGTTCGACAATACTCATCATCAGATCGAACATTGTCCCTGGACTGACCGAGCGCAGGGGAACGATCTCCAGAGACGGCGTCTTCTGGACCTGCATGAAAGCCCTTTGATAGATGAAATACACCTGGAGAGATATCTGATTTTTGTCGCGGCAGAAAAACTCGTCTTCGTTCAGATCCTCGAACGGCAGATCCTGATGAGCCAGGGCGCCCAAGGTCCAGATTCGAACGCTTTCGAGGATCGAGCCAAGGCTATCCCCCTTTTCGATCTTGATGCGGACGACCTGCGGATTGGAAAAGGGGCCGATCAGGTCTTCTGTCTCCTGGCGGCGGTTGGCGCAGGGCGTGCCGATAAGGATGTCTCCCTGACCGGTCAGCCGGTGGAGCATTGCAGCGTAAACCGACAGCAGCAGCATATAAAGCGTCACTCCCCGGAGCGCACAGAAATCCCGCGCTTGGCGCGCCAGATCCGGAGGCAGCAGAAGCGTCTCGATGTCGCCGCGCTCTTCGCCTCCGCCGCCGGGAAAGTCGCGCCGGATTTGAAGCGGGGCGAAATCCCCTGCCAGGGTTTGACGCCAGTATTCGAGAGACTCCGCCGACTCCTTTCCTTTTCTCCACTGCTCCAGCCAGACTGCGAAATCGCCGAACTGAATGGGCAATTCCGGCAGCGCAGGGGGAAGGTTGCGCATCAAGCCGTCGTAGATTGCGGCAAAGTCACGCAGCACCACCCCGTTCGACCATCCATCGCAGATGCTGTGGTGGATGGTGACCAGGAGAATATGCTCGTCGGCGGCCATCTGGATTGCGCGGGCAAAAAACAGCGGACCCTTTTCCATATCCATCTGGATACGGGCTTGCCGCTGGACGATTACATCGGCCTGCCGCTGGCGCGCATCCCTCTGCAGATGCCGCAAGTCCTCGACCGGCAGTTGCACTTCGATGGGCGGATGAATCACCTGGGATAGCTGGCCGTCGATCACCTCGAAGGTGGTGCGCAAGGACTCATGGCGGCGCACCAGCTCCGCCAGCGCCGCCGCCGCCACGTCGAGAGCGAGCGTACCCCGGCAGGTCCATGCGATGGGCATATTCAGAGCGTGATTGCCGGGATACATCCGGTGCAGCAACCAGAAGCGCATCTGGCTCGGAGTGGCCGGCATCACGAAGACATCCGGTTCCGTTCCGGGCGTCCATGCCCCACCCTGTGGCGAGGAATTCGTCTTCTCGGGTGAGCTTTTCATCAGACTTTCGTTCTCCGAAATCTCTCCCTGGAAACAGGAGCAATGGCGGGGCCGGCGGGAGCTTTTTCCAGGCCCAGACCCTTGGCTTCTCCAAGGGCGCTGGACAGATTGGCAATGGTGCGGTGCTGGAATATCTGCGCGGGTTGGATGGGCAGGCCTTCCCGGCCGGCACGCGCGGAGATGCGAAAGATCAGGAGTGAATCGGCGCCCAGTTCAAAGATGCTGTCAGTGATGCTGACGCGCTCCAGCTTCAAAACATCGGCCCAAATTGCCGCCAGCTTCTCTTGCTGGGGAGTTACAGCGGGGGTAAACGGCCGCATCTTTGTCTTGCCGGCAAAGGCCGGGTCGGGCAGAGACTTGCGGTCGATTTTGCCGTTGGCGGTCCGGGGTAGCGCGGGCAGCACGGTAATGACGGCCGGGTGCATATACTCGGGTAGTTTTGCGGTCAGCAGGGTGTGCAATTGCCCGTCCAGATCTGCCGGCGGCGGGGCCAGCGCCGAAACGACCCAGGCTACCAGCCGCTTGTCTCCGGGCCCGGCTTCGACGGCAGTAACCACCGCATCGCGCACAGCCGGATGGCTGGCCAGGACAGCCTCGATTTCACCAAGCTCAATCCGGAAGCCGCGCACCTTCACCTGGAAGTCGGAGCGGCCCAGCAATTCGATGTGACCGTCGGGAAGCCAGCGCGCCAGATCGCCGGCGCGATAGATTCGCCCGCTGCCAAATGGGTTGGACAAGAACTTCTCGGCGGTCAATTCGGGCCTGTTCCAGTAACCGCGCGCCAATCCCGAGCCCCCGATATACAGCTCTCCGGTCACTCCCACCGGCACCGGATGCAGACGGTCGTCGAGCACATAGAACTGGGTATTGGCGATGGGAGGCCCAATCGGCACCGGACCATCCTTCTTTGTAAGCCGGGTGGCCGAAGACCAGATGGTTGTCTCCGTCGGCCCGTAAACGTTCCAGACATTGCCACTCAAATCCAGCAGCGAATCGGCCAGATCGCGAGCCAGGGCCTCGCCGCCGCAAAGCACTTTCAGGCGCGGCTGGCCTTTCCACCCCGCCTCCAGCAGAATCCTCCAACCTGCCGGAGTAGCCTGCATCACGGTGGCCTGCGACTGCTCCAGCAGGCTCAACAACTGGAAGCCATCGAAGACCTGCTCCTTGCTGGCAATCACCAGCCGGGCTCCGGTCATCAGTGGAAGAAACAGTTCCAGCGCCGCAATATCGAAAGACAAAGTGGTAACCGCTACCAGCGTGTCGCTGGCGCTCAGGCCCGGTTCCCGCTCCATGCTGCGCAGCAGGTTGGTGAGCGCGCTGTGTTCGATGGCCACCCCTTTGGGCCTTCCCGTGGAACCCGAGGTATAGATCACGTAGGCCAGGGAATCGGCTTTGGCGGTTGCATCCAGGTTGGAATCGCTCTCCCGCGCCCACAGTGTCTGCTCGCTGTCAAGACAGACCACCCGCGCGCTGGTGTGCAGCCGCGAAGCCAAGTGCTCCTGGGTCAGCAGCAGCGATGCCTGTGCGTCCGCGAGCACCAGTTCCAAACGGCTGACCGGGTGGCTGGGGTCGAGGGGCAGATATGCCGCGCCCGCCTTGAGCACGCCCAACACCGCGCCCAGCATCTGATGCGAGCGCTCCAGGCTGACGCCCACAAGAGAGCCTTCCCGGATTCCCTGACGGCGCAAGTGCCGCGCCAGCCGGTTGCTGTACTCGTTCAACTGGCGGTAGGTCCATTCCACTCCGTCGCAGATCGCCGCTACACGATTGGGAGTATGAGCGGCCTGCCGCTCGATGGTCCGATAAACCGGCTCGAACGGGCCGAAGTCCACGGCGGTGCGATTCCACTCGTCCAGAACGAGGCTTCGCTCGGTCTCCTCCAGCAGGTCGAGATCCTCGACCTCCCGGCTTGCATCCGCGGTAATTCCGCGCAGGATCGCCGCATACGAGACCAGCCAGCGTTCGAGGGTGCTCCGGTCGATCAGGTTTGTGTTGTAATCGCAGTTCAGCAGAAGATCGTCGCCGGTTTCGACGATGTTCAGGAACAGATCCGTGTTCACGAACTCTTTCGGATTTGCCTTGACTTCGACGTGCAGTCCCTCGAAGTGGAGATTTGTTCCCAGCTTTTCCAGATTGAACTGGACTTCAATCAGTGGCAAGCGGCTGGAATCGCGCTGAATCGGCAGCTTGCGCAGCAGCGTGCCGTAGGTGAATTCCTGATGATCGTATGCATCCAGGAGCTGGCTGCGGGTGGCGGCCAGGTGTTCCTTGACCGGGCAGGCCGGCTGCAGGACGCTGAGCATAGGCAGGAAGTGCACGCAATGGCCGACCAAGCTGGCGTCGTCGAAGAGGGCCTGGCCCGCGGCCGAGATGCCGACCACCACCTCTGACTGCCGCGTCAGCCGGTGGAGCAGGATTTGAAACGCTGAAAGCAGCGACACATACAGCGTGCAACCCAGACGGGAGCTGGCCTTCCTCAGTTCCGCGGCCAACTCCGCGCCCAGCGAGGTGTGCAGCGTGGCGCCGTTGTAGGTCTTCACCGCCGGACGCGACCGATCCACGGGCAGGTCGAGCACCGGCGCGCGCCCCTCGAAGAGATCCACCCAGTAGCGTTCGTTCTCGACATACGCGCCCGCGCGCGCTTCCTCCTGCTCCTTCAGCGCATAGCTGCTGAAGGGCATCAGCGGAGCCAGAGCCAGCTTCGACCTGGTCTTTGCCGCGCTGAAGATTCTGCCCATATCTTCCAGAAGCTGATTCGCCGACCAGCCGTCGAGCACCATATGGTGGCCGGTCAGCAGAAGCGCCACTTCATCGGGCGCAGTGCGGAAGAGCGTTGCGCGCACCAGCGGACCATTGTTGAGGTCGAAGGGCGTGCGGCCTTCTTCCGCGATTCTCGCGTCAAGGAATGCCCCGTGTTCCTGAGCGGAGAGTGCGCTCAGGTCGACAAAGGGAATCTGGCTGGCGAGGGCGGGCGCGATCCTCATGCATTCCTTGTTGGGGTCGACTGTCGAACGCAGGGCGTCGTGCCGGGCTATCGCGGCTTCCAGCGCATTTCGCACCTCATCCTCGCTGGCCGTGCCCCGCAGGCGAAGCGTCAGCGATTCGTTGAAGGCGCAGTTGACGTCGTTTCCGCGCGCCGCGGCAAGCCAGATCTCACGTTGCGCCTCGGTGAGCGGCGCCTCGGTTGGCGCTTCATAGCCGGAAGATTTGCCGCGCGCTTCTGGATGCAATTCCAGCGTAGCGGCCGCTGGCGCGAGCAGCTCGGAGACGGCCGGCTGGGAAACGTCCTGCGCTGCTGAACCGGGCCACATTCCACCCCGGCGCATCTCCTGGATCGATTCGCGAAAGCCTTCGACCACGCTCGAGAAATCCTCGTCGGAGTGCGCGGTGGTAAAGAAGCAAGGGTAACCCTCAAGGATATGAATGCCCTTCTCGCGCAGGTGGTAATACAGCAGGCTGCCGAAGCGGGCCTCGGCGGGCAGGCTGAAGGTGAACCACGCGCCGCACGGATGGACGCTTGTCTCCAGTCCGGCGCCGCGGAAACTTGCTTCCACGGCTTGCGCGGCCGAAGCCACCTTTTGGCTCAGCGTTTTCTGCAAGGCAGGTCCTGCTTCCTTCAGGTGGTGCAAGACAGCCTTGGCCGCCGCCAGTGCGAGAGGGTGACGCACAAACGTTCCCGCAAAGAAGGTCATTCCGACCTCAGGAGCCGAATCGTCGCCGTATTGCCAGGCGCCGCCATCGAGCGTGTCGAGATACTCCGCCTTTCCCGCCACTACGCCGATCGGATAGCCGCCGCCGATAACCTTCCCATAGGTGGCCAGATCGGCGCGAATCCCGTAGTACTCCTGCGCTCCGCCTTGGGCAACGCGGAAACCTGTCACCACCTCGTCGAAGATCAGCGCCGTTCCCGCCTGGGCCGTAATGTCGCGCAGCTCGCGCAAGAAGGCCAGCGGCTGCACCTCCGGATGCCGGCTCTGCACAGGCTCGACCAGAACCGCGGCGATCTCGCTCGCGTGCGCGCGGATAATCTCCAGAGACTTCTCTGAACCGTATTCCAGCACCATCACGTTGTTGGCGCCTCCCGCCATGATGCCGGGGGCAATGGGCGCGGCCCCGTGCGGAGTGGCGCGCAGCAGAGCCTCGTCGAAGGTGCCGTGGTAATCGCCGGTAAAGTACACAATCTTGTCGCGCGCGGTCACCGTGCGGGCCACGCGCAGCGCCGCCATCACCGCTTCAGAACCGGTGTTACAGAACGCGGCGCGCTCCATGCCCGTCATTTCGCAGATCAAAGCCGCAACTTCGCCGGCCAAATAACTCTGCGGGCCGATCTCCACCCCCAGATCGATTTGCCTGCGCACCGCTTCGGTCACAAACTCCGGTCCGTGCCCGAACATGATGGCGCCGAATCCGTTGACTATATCGATGTACTCGTGGTCATCGAGATCCCAGATGCGGGAGCCCTTGGAGCGGCTCGTCACCAAGGGATAGACCATCTCTTTCCACAGCGACCGGAAGCCGGCCACGGCGCGAGGATCGGCAAGATGCGGCCTGTGCTTCTGCGTATACTCCTTCGACTTTCCCGTGCGCCGCGTGTATCGAGTGACGAGTGCTTGGATGTACTCGCGCTGCGCCTCCGTCAGGCCGTCTTTCGTGCCCGCCTGCACCGGCTTGAAGGGCCCGTGGGTTTTGAATCCGGCGGCGGGCGCGGCTTCAGCTGGCGCGGCTTGCTTGGCTGGGACAGACAATGGGCTCGGCGCCGACTGCGCAGAAGCCTGCTGAGGTCCGGGGGCGGACGCCGCGCCGCCTATGGCTGCGAGTTGCTGCGCGAAGAGCTGCGACATGGCCTGCATCTGCGCCTTGAACAGTTCTTCGAGCGGCGAACCTGGAGCGGCGGACAGCGCTGGTGCGACAGGCCCAGCCGCAACAGCGATCGCCTGCGGCTGCGCCACTGACTGGGACTGATGCTTAGGCTGCTCCGCTGGAAAGGCATCCGAGGAAAGAATTGAATCCAGACGGTCGGCAAGCGCGCGAATGCTCGAATACTGTTCAACCATCTGCCGGAAGGTCACCTTCACGCCGAAGCGCCGCTGCACGGCCTGCGTCGCCTGGGTCAGAAAGAGAGAGTCGAATCCCAGTTCCAGAAAAGACGTATCGACGGATTCAGGGCCGGTGGCGACCCCGCTCAGCTCTTCAAAGAGGCTTGCCACAATAGGTTGGAGTCGGAGCCGGCGCTCGGGAGCGGTTCCATTTGTGTCGATCGGCATGGCGGTTTCCCTCTTAACGGGTGGTTCAATCTCTTGAAGCGCGGGCGGGGCTTGCTGAAGCAAATGGACCGAGGCCGTGCGCTGCGGCGGGTCCACCCAGTGCTTCTTGCGCTCAAAGGGATAGGTGGGCAGCGAGACGCGCTGTCTGCGCTCATGGCTCCAGAAGCGCTTCCAATCCGGCTGAACGCCGGCCGCCCACAGCCGGCCCAGGGCCTCCAGCATGGTCTCCGAGCCAAGAGCGTCGGCGGCGCGCTCGGGCATCGACGCCATGATCGGCGTGGCGCAATTGCCGCGCTGCTGGTGGGCAAGAGTGGTCAGCGTTTGCCCCGGCCCCACCTCAAGCAGCACCGCTCCTGGCAGATCGAGCAGGAGCGCCGCACATTGAGCGAAGCGCACGGGCTGGCGGCAATGGTCCCTCCAGTAGCGAGGGGTTGTCGCTTCTTGGGGCAGAATCCACGCGCCGGTCACTCCCGACACATAGGGAATCGACGGCGCATGAAGGGTCGCCCGGCGGACCTCATCCTCGAAAGCGTCCAGCATTGGATCCATCATGGCGGAGTGGAAGGCGTGGGAGGTCCGCAGGCGCTTGCATCCGGCGGACTCCCGCTCCAGCCGCTTCTCCAGCTCCTCGATGGCATCGACCGGCCCGGATACAACGCACAGAGACGGGCTGTTCAGCGCGGCTATCGAAAGCCGCTCGTCGAGCAAGGGCGCGATCCGCTCCTCGCCGAGTCGCACCGAGAGCATCGCTCCCCGCTCCATCTGCTGCATCATCTGGCCGCGGGCAGCCACCAGTCTGAGCCCATCTTCGCGGCTCATCACGCCGGCCACAACGGCGGCAACGAACTCCCCCAGGCTGTGACCCGCCATGGCCTTGGGTTCGATTCCCCATTCCATCCACAGGCTGGCCATGGCCAGTTCGGTGATAAACAGCGCCGGCTGCGCCAGCCGCGTTTCCATGAGCAATTCGGCGCTTGCTTCGCTATCGGCACCGGCTGGAAAGAGCACCGTGCGCAGGTCGAGATCCAGCATCGGCTGCAGAATCTCGGCGCATTCGTCGATCTGCTTCCGATATGCGGGTTCCGCCTGGTAGAGCGCGCGGCCCATGCCTGGAAACTGCGCGCCCTGGCCGGTGAAGAGGAAGACCGGCTGGGGCCGGCTGAGGATGCCCGCGGATTTGTGAATCTGCCGGCTCGCGGGCTCGGCAAGCATCTGCGCGGCCTCATCCACGCTGGAGCACACGGCCGTGGCGCGACGATCGAAGCTGTGCCGCCCGGTCTGGAGCGTAGAAGAGACATCCGCCAGGTTCAGCTCGGGATGCTCGCGCAGATGCCGCCCGAGATTCAAGAGCGCCGCATCGAGCGCAGACTCGGAACGCGCGGAGACACAGAGCAACTGGACGGGGCGGGCGGAGGGTTCCGGCGAGGTTTCCGGCGCCTCTTCCAGCACCACATGCGCATTCACGCCGCCGACGCCAAACGCGCTCACGCCGGCTATGCGCGAACCGGCGGGCTGCCAGGGCGCGGCTTCGCTGTTCACATAAAATGGCGTGCTCGCGAAATCGATGCGGGGATTCGGCTGGCGGAAGTTGGCCACCGGCGGAATTGTTCTGTGGCGCATGGCAAGCACGGTCTTGATCAGCCCGCTGATTCCCGCCGCCGCGTCCAAATGGCCGATGTTCGCCTTGGTGCTGCCCAGGGCGCAAAAGCCGCTTCGGCCGGTGCTCTGGCGGAAGGCGCGGGTGAGCGCGGCAACCTCGACTGGATCGCCGAGCGGCGTTGCGGTGCCGTGCGCTTCCACATAAGTGATGGCGTCCGCGCTAACTCCCGCCATGGCCTGGGCGGCCGCGATTGCCGCCGCCTGCCCATCCACGCCGGGAGCCATGTAGCTGACCTTTGCCGCGCCGTCGTTGTTCACCGCAAAACCGCGAATCACGGCGTCGATCCGGTCGCCGTCGGCAACCGCATCTTCGAGCCGCTTGAGCAGCACCACACCCACGCCGTGTCCGAAGACTGTGCCCGTCGCATCGGCGTCGAATGGCCGGCAACGCCCATCTTGCGACCCCATGCTGCCTTCCTGATTGACGTATCCGCGATACTGCGGGAAGGTGACCGAGACGCCTCCAGCCAGCGCCATATCGCACTGATAGGTGAGCAGGCTCTGGCTCGCCTGGCAAACCGCCACCAGCGACGTGGCGCACGCGGCCTGCACCGTAAGGCACGGTCCGCGCAGGTTCAGCTTGTAGGCCACCCGCGTGCAAAGAAAATCCTTGTCGTTGCCCAGCGCGGCCTGGAACTCGCCCACCTGATAGTTGCCCGTGAGCTCGTCCAGGAACTCCCGGTTTGCGCTCAGGTTGGCCAGCAAATAGGTGTTAAGGCTGCATCCGCCAAAGACGCCGATCTGCCCGGAGAACTGAGCCGGATCGTATCCGCCGTCCTCGAGCGCATTGCGGCAGGACTCCAGAAACAGCCGGTGCTGCGGGTCAAGAGAGTCGGCCTCGCGGGGCGGAATGCCGAAGAAGCCGGCATCGAACAACTCGACGCCTTCCAGAACGCCGTGGGCCGCCACATAGTCGGGACCGAACTCCAAAGACGCGCGGTCTCTGGCTTCCAGTTCGGCACGCGAAAAGCGGGTGATCGTGTCCTTGCCCGCTGCTACATTTGCCCAGAACGTATCCAGGTCCGGCGCGCCGGGGAACTTGCCCGACATACCGATGATCGCTATGCCTTCCAGACGATTCTCGTTTTCTAAACTGCTCATAAAGCCGCCTTCCTCTCCGCCCGCGCGCGCGCAAACGCCGCCCGCTGCTTCTGAGCCAGATTCCTGGTCCGCTCCCGCGCCGCATCCCGCGATCCTGGATCCAGATCCGAACCTCCCAGCCGTTCCGAAAGCGCGCGCACCGTGGTATGCGCAAAGAGCTCCGCGACGGGAATCTTCTTGTTGAGCATCGTTTGCAGCTTGGCGTGAACTGACACCAACAGCAGCGAGCTTCCGCCGATGTCGAAGAAGTTATCGTCCAGGCCGACGTGATCCGCGCCCAGCACCTTCCGCCACGCGCCGGCAACTTCCTGTTGTAGATCCGTGCCCGCGGTTTCCGCACCGTTGCGCGCCGATCCCGCCAGGGGCGCTGGCAGCCGGGCGAAATCCACCTTGCCGTGGGGAGTCAGCGGAAAGGCCTCGATGGGCAGATACACTGAGGGCATCATCCAGGGTGGAAGCCTTCTGCTCAGATACTCGCTCAGTTCGCGGGCCGGGAGCGCCGCGTTCCCATCCGCCACGTAGTAGGCCGCCAGCCGCTTCGTCCCTGCATCATCCGTATGGGCAACCACTCGCGCCTCCCGAATCCGCTCATGCCCCGCGATGGCGGCTTCGATATCGCCGAGTTCGATGCGAAAGCCTTGAATCTTCACCTGCGCGTCGCCGCGGCCCAGATACTCGACTTCACCGTCCGGCAGCCGACGGGCCAGGTCGCCGGATCTGTACATCCGCGCGCCTGGAGTGCCGGAAAAGGGATCGGGTACAAAACGCTCGCCATTGAGCTGGGGACGGTTCAGATACCCGCGCGCCACGCCTGCGCCGCCCACACAGATCTCGCCCACTTCTCCTGCCGGCACCGGCTGCCTGTCGTCGCCGAGCAGGTAGAGCCGCATATCCGGAATCGGAACGCCAATCAGGCTGCGCGCGCCGTCGGCGGCATCGGCCGCAGTTACTTTCCGGTACGTTACATGCACGGTGGTCTCGGTGATGCCATACATATTGATCAACCGCGGCTGCCTGTCGCCATGCTTCGCGAACCATGGCCGCAGCGTCTTGAAGTTCAACGCCTCGCCGCCGAAGATGATTGTCCGCAGGGCCAATTCCGGCGACGGCCGCGCCTGGTCGACGGTGATGAGTTGATAGAACGCCGACGGAGTCTGATTCAGAACCGTAACCTGCTCCCGCGCCAATAACTCATGAAACTCCTCCGGCGCGCGCGAGACGGAGAAAGGAACTACCACGAGCCTTCCGCCGTTGAGCAGGCAGCCCCATATCTCCCAAACCGAGAAGTCGAAGGCCAGAGAATGGAAGAGCGTCCAAACATCGTTCTCGTTGAAGCGAAACCACTCCTCCGTCGCGCTCAGCAGGCGCGCAACATTGCCGTGCGTCACCATCACACCTTTGGGCTTCCCTGTCGATCCTGAGGTGTAAATGACATAGGCCAGGTTATCCAGAGTTGCACCCGGCTCGAATGGGGCGTGCCGCGGAGTGAAATCCGCCGAGGTTTCGCGATCCAGGCAAATGGTATGAGCGCCATGGGCCGGCAGCCGGTCGAGAAGATGTTGCTCGGTCAACAGCACGGTTGGCCGGGCGTCGTCGAGAATGGCGGCGACCCGTTCGCCCGGATAAGCCGGATCGAGGGGCAGATACGCTCCGCCAGCTTTTAGAACCGCCAGCAGGGCGACGATAGCCTGGTCGGAGCGCTCCAGAAATACGCCCACCAGCGAATCCGGGCCCACACCCAGACTGCGCAGGCGATGCGCGAACTGGTTGGCCTGCGCCTGAAGCTCGCAGTAAGAAAGCTGCCGGTCGCCGAAGGTCACCGCCGTGCGGCCGGCGTGCTGCGCCGCGACTTCATCGAAAATCTGCCACAAAGGCTTCAGAGCGCGGAGAGCCCCGCGCTCGACCGGCCGCTCTGTTGCCTCCGGGGCAATCTCCCATGCGCTTCTCGCTGTTTCAATCATGGTCATAGTAAGTCGCCGAAACTGAAAGTGGTCCAGATGGATGTGAGGCTCACTGTTGATGAAGCGATGCTGTCCGTGCTAGCCGGTGATGGACATTCTCAGGGCCAGGCCCAGGCTCAGAAGGACCAGGAAGAAGACCGTTGCCTTCAGATCCTGCCTCCATGTCGAAACGCCCTCGCGGCTGGCTCCCGTGACGGTCACGAAATACAGCGGCAGATCGCCCGCGGCCACGGCAACCACCGCGCCGAAGAGACCAAAGAAATGGAAGGCCAGGGGAATAGCAGTTAACACGGCCACGCAGTAGAGCGCGTTGCCGATCGCCGAGTACTGCGACTTGCCGAGAGAGAACAACGCCGGCATGGTCGTCGCATACATCAGCGTGTGCCACAGGCCAAGGGCCAGAACCGGCACCATCCACGACGCGGCGTGATACCGGCGATCGTACATTCTCGTAACCAGAAAGCCGCCGAGATGCACCATGAGGCAAAGCATGACCGCGCCTGCCAGCAGCGCGCGAAGACGATACCGCAGGAACACTCTACGGAATTCGGTCTTCGGCAGGTGGACCATTCTGGCGATGAACGGATAGCCGACTCTTTGGGCGAAAGCGTTGATGATCGCCCGCGGAATGTCCGAGACCGAATACGCGATGCCGTACACCCCCAGCAGGCTGAAGCTGATCAGTCTTCCCAAGATCAGCCGGTCCGCCTGCGATGCGAAGAAATAGAAGGCAGTGGACAGCAGAATCCATTTGCCGAAGTGAACCAGGCCATGGAGGCTCTCACGGTCCCAGCAGAAGTGATTCCTGATGCCCGGGATCAGCCGGCGGTAAAAGCTGAACGTGAGCCGGTAGGCCGTGCTCAGAATCGCACCTATGACCAGCGCCCACACCGACCGGTAGACAAATGCGCATCCGGCCGTGACCAGCAGCGTGAAGAGTTGCGTGGTGATGTCGAGCAGGAAGACTCTGCGCACGCCCATGTGCCGCGACATCGAAAGCAGATTGGTGCTGTTAAAGGAGCTGATGACGACATTGATGCCCAGCGCCGGCAACAGCGCCTTGAGCCGCGGTTCATGGTAGACCAGCGACATCGGCCACGCCAGCATAAGGGAGACGGCGAAGATGCCCAAGCCACGAAGCACCTGCAAGGTCCAGACGGTATTCAGGAGCGCGGGTTCGTCCCCACGGGGGCTCTGAATCACGTTGGGCCCCAGGCCGATATCGGAGACCAGGCTGATTCCGACGACGAGCGTCGTGACCAGCGTCATCAGGCCGAAGTATTCCGGCATCAGCAGACGGGTAAGAATGAGGCTGTTCACGACGCGCAGCCCCATCGAACACGCGTAGTCCAGCACCGTCCAGAACGTGGCCCGCATGGCCTTCGATTCCAGAACCTTCCGGGCCAGCGCATCCGCAGTGGCGCGGTCGTCCATCACCGTTTCCGGTTCGGTGAGCATAGGCGCAGATAAGGTCGCGTCGGCTGGCAAGTCACTCTCGTAGTATTGGGATATTATTCGTTTCTTCAGATCGGATCGATGCCGCAGGGATGCATTGGAAAAACGCATGTGAATCGCAAGTCCCGGTTCAGCGCCGGCATCGGCCGATCACTCAGCGTTTTGGGAGGCCGCATCGGGCAGTATCTCTTGTCTACCCGCCCGGACCGTGGAAATCCCCGGCCCGGCGCCGAACAGGTTCCTTGCCACTCTCCCTATCGAGGCCAAGCTCATGGCTGCGCCATGAGCGAGAGAAGCAACTTGCTTAAGAACCGGTTCGCGGGCCATGAAATGCCGCTCAACAAGAAACCAGGAAAGAGCGCCTACCCCCACTGAGAGTGGAGCAGCCAGCAGAAAGAGCTTCACCGGCGCCATCGTTCCCCCTCCGTACTTCACAATCAATTGTTGAATCGGAAAGGCATACAGATAGGTGCCGTAGGAAAAATCCCCGAACCGCCCCAGATTCAGCGGACGCAGCAACGGCAGATACGCAAGGCCCAGGAGAAGATATGCGCCGCAGATTGGAAGCGTAACCAGAAGCCCGTTGGGAACAAAGTTCGATGCGATGAGAATCGCGAGAGAGGCAATCATGAGAGGCTTGCGTAGCAGCGCTGAGCCGCCAAATAGATGAAACAGGGATCCCGCAAGGAAGAAAGGGAGAACCATCGCCCAGAACAGCGGAAAGCCAAAGATCGCGCCCAGAATCTTGCCGCCGGGAACCCATCCCGTAATGGACAGATAAAGGCGCCATGCAATTGCCGTCGCGAAGAACGCCGCCACCAGCCAGCGGCGCCGGAGCGCTCCGGTTACTCCCAGCAGCAGGATTCCGATGTAGCACCAGAATTCAAAGGGCACCGACCAAAGAGATCCGTTCAGCGCATTGGGCCAGGCGTTGTGGACAAAGACCGGCGGAACATCGAAGGCCTGCAGCCGCAGCGTTTGCAACAGGAAGCTCCCTAGCGCCACTGGACGGCGAGTTGCCGTCTCGGCCGCAAAGGGAACCACAATCAGTGCCGAAAGCAAAGCCGCAACGATGAACCCTGGGTAAATGCGAGCGATGCGCCGCTTGAGGAACTTAAGCGGATTCGGAGAGCGCGTCCAGCTCTGCGCAATAAGAAATCCGCTGATCACAAAAAAGGCCCACACGCTCACGTTTCCAGAAGTAATCTGCCCGTGAGTCAGCACAAACAGAGGTTCGGTATCGTCGGATCCCCGGCCCAGCGCAAAGCTATGAGAGAAGATTACCAGCACTGCAAAAAACAGGCGCAGCGTGTCGAAGCTATTATCGGCGTGGCGGCTCCCGTTGTTTGTGGTTGACATTTCCGCACCTCATGGCTGGGTAGCTATTCCGGGCAGCGCCGGGCTTCTCGAAGTGAACCGCTATCAAGGTCTGGGGGATATGTTTCAGTGATTTCGACGCGCTAGTATCGTGACAGTTTGATAGTGAAAGAGTGAAGAAGTGAAAGAGTGAAGTAAGAATAGCGCGGGCCTTTCACTGATTCACTATTTCACTCATTCACTTGCTCCTTGATGATTGATTCGCAATTCAACTGTCACCTTACTAGATTCCGAAGCGTGACCGGAGCGCGGTTCGCGCCGCGTACGCTCCTTCGTACAGCTTGCCGAAGGTCAGATTCTTCAGCCGATCCGCGCCGGGCCTTTGCCCTGGCACGGTCGGATGCAAGCCAATCTTTCGTGCAAAGTAATTCGCGCGGTACGCTCCGATTGCGTCATTGCGGACCCGCTTGAAATTGATGCTGACGGAAACGGAAACATTGTCGTTGTTCTTCACCCAATGCGGGAAGGTGGCTGGATTGAAGACGCCAACACCTGGGGATAACTCGTAGCGCCAATGTCCCTCCAATAACTCGTCGTGCCATCTGGGCGCCAGCAGATTTCCAGTCCAGTAGCGCTCCATCTCCTCTTGAGTCAAGATCTTCGGATCGTGCGCGTTGTAGAGGAACACCGACTTCGTGCCCTGCACCTGAGCCAGAAAATTGGCCTCGCCATCCAGATGATAGGGCGTAATGCGGTTGGGCGAAGTGATGAAGATGGTCAGAATCGGATCGCAATACCGGCGGCGCAAATCCGCGCCAGTAAGTTCCGACAACTCCGAGATGAATAACTCCAGCGCCGCGCGGTACTCCGGCTCCTCGTGAATGCGCTTGAGAATGATCCAGTTTCGGCTTTCCCCTATCCGCTCCAGCGCCTGAACCAGAGTCATATCCGCTGGCTTGCTGCCGAAGTAGCCGTTCACTACCGGCTCGCCGCTTTCGTAGTGGCTCTTATGCTGACGCTTTTTCATGCAGCGCTCAGCCAGTTTCAGCAGCGCAGGCATCTGAAAAAGATCCATAGTATTAAGAGCGTGCCGGAACTCAAATGGCCGGTGGTCGAAGTTGGCGGCAAATAGCTGGCCCGTTTCGGTATCGCGGGGGAAGACGACCGGCGCCGCCGCAGAATGGATTGCTGTAGCCATGGAACCTTCTGGGTTCGCGCACTCAGGGAGTGCCGGTTGGGATTGCAGAAAACTGAGATAGCCGCGGTATCTTGCAGCCGGATCGGACAGATATTGAGGAAGATGGTCTTGTGATGAAGGGAACAGCGGACGGCTGTGCACGGATTCGGGCACTTACCCGCCGGTTAGCGCCGTGGGCAGGCTTCGCCTTTGTCACTCCCGCCATTTCAGCGCGGAAGAAACTGATTGATTACTAGATTTGATGTGAGAAGCGAGAATCCGTTGCAAATAATTGTCACTCCTGTATCGGGCCGGTTCGGTCGCCCCTGAATAACCGTTTCCCAATGGGCCATCGCGGAACTTGCATAACTGATAAGTGGTAGAAACCGGAAGTGGACTTAGGAGCCGGTTCCGGCAACAACCACCCCGATCGTGCGCAAAATGATCTTGATGTCCAGCCAGACGCTCCAATTCTCAATGTAGGTCACGTCCAGCGAGATGTAGCTGTCGAAGGATGGATCCTGGCGCGACTGCACCTGCCACAGGCCGGTGATCCCGGGAGTTACGTCGAGACGGCGCAGGTGGCTGAGCTGGTACGCCTGCACTTCGCTGGCTAGCGGCGGGCGCGGACCGACAATGCTCATGTCACCATGCAGCACATTGAAGAACTGGGGCAGTTCGTCCAGGGAATACTTGCGCAGGAACCGGCCCGGTTTGGTGATGCGGGGATCGTTCGAGATCTTGAACAGCACGCCGTCGCGCTCGTTCATGTGCATCACGTCGGACAGGCGCTTGTCCGCGTCGCGCACCATGGTCCGAAACTTGAGGCAGCGGAAGACACGGCCCTTCTTCCCGAGGCGTTGCGCGTGATAGAAGACCGGACCCTTCGAATCCAGCTTGATGGCGATGGCGATGGCCAAGAGCACGGGCAAAATGCAAATCAAGATCAGGGTGGAAAAAACAATATCGACCATGCGCTTGAGCAATAATGCGATCTCGGGCACCTGACCATGGTGGAGTGGAATGGTCGGGAACTGCCCGATGTACTCGATGGGCTTGTCCCAGACCAGCCCATCGTACATGTCAGGAACCACGCGCATATCGACGCCCTGGGCACGGGCTTGCTCCAGTATATCCTTGACGATGCCGCGCTGCTCGCAGGGCGCAGTGAAAAATACTTCATCCACAAAATGCTTGCGAGTGTGCTGGAAGAGCGTGTCGAGCGTGCCCACCACGTCGCTGGAGGGGCTGCCAAAGTGGGGGCAGCCGCCGGGAAACGCGATGAAGCCCTTGAAGTTGTAGCCAAGATGCCGGATTCTGTCCAGATGATTGCGAAGCGCATGCGCCTCCGGTCCGGTGCCGACGATGAACACGTTGCGGCTGCCTATGCCGCGCTCGAAGCGGTGGTAGAGCAGCAAGCGATAAACGAACCGGCGCAGGCTGAGTCCGATGGTGACCAGTCCAATGGTGATGAGGACGATGCCGCGGGGAATGTCCTGAGCTCGAACCAGGAAGAGCGTGCCGGTTAGCAGAAGCCCGGAGGTGAAGCAGGCCTCCACACTTAGCCTTTGTTCATCCAGAAAGCTGCTTATGCGCGCGGGCGTATACAAATGCAACCGCCGGCTGGTGATCATGAGCGTCGCGGCAAACCCGCACAGGGCCGCCAGCAGGATTCTTATCGTACCGCTTTGAAGGAGAGTGCCGCGCCAAAGGCTCTTCGCGCCAGCCATAGGCCCCATATGCCGCTCGTAGAGCGTGACTAACACCGCGGACGCCAGGATCGTAATCCCATCCAGGACCATCCCCAGCAAGACCATGCCTCGCGAGACGCGCGATGAGCCTGCCACCGGCCTTTCCACCCATTCCTGGGAGGAAGCCACGTTTGCGGTGATGCTTTGCCAAAGTCCTGTTGTTGCCATATTCTTTCCGAAGACCTCCATATTCAAAGATTCAGGAGATAACCTGGAAACTGGTTTCCGAAAATGGCGTCCGGGACAGAGACAGGGGAATTGCCTCTAGTGGTTACCCGCGCGCCGGCGTCAATTGAAACGACCCCTGTGCGGCAGTGCCTTCAGTTATCCCAAGGGGAGCAATCTCTCATAACTTTTTCACCTCCTCAAGCGCCTTCCCCGAATCGGATAGAATCGAACCCGGAGGAAGGCGACCTTGAACAGGAGCACACGCTGGCTTGCAACCCGCCCCGCGAGTGAGACTCCGCGAGTGCGCCTGTTCTGCCTGCCCCATGCGGGTGGCGGCGCCACCGCTTATCGTTCCTGGACCGCCGAATTGCCGGCCTTTGTGCAGATATGCCCGGTTCTGCTGCCCGGCCGGGAGACCCGACTCTCCGAGCTTTTTTATACCCAGATTGATCCGCTCGTGGACGCCATGGATCGGGAATTACGTCCTTGGCTGGAGATACCTTATGCGATCTTCGGACACAGCATGGGAGCATTGCTGGCCTTCGAGTGGGTGCGCAGGCTGAGGCGCGACGGGTATCCCATGCCTGCATGGCTCTTTCTCTCCGGCCGCCGAGCGCCGGATGCGCCGGGCGATGACAGGCTTCTCCATCAACTGCCTGACCACGAGTTTGTCGCTGAGCTAACTCGCCTCTACGATGGAATCCCGCTGGAGTTCCTTGAAAATGCGGCGCTCAAGGAGGTTTTCCTGCCGATCCTGCGTGCTGATATCGCGTTGGTCGAGAGTTATCGCTTCCGGGATGATGAACCGCTGGACTGCCCGATCACTGTCTTCTCCGGAGTGAACGATGTCAGCGTAAGCTGGGATGAGTTACTAGAATGGAAGCGTCATACCAGCAGGCGCTTCACAATGCAGGTTCTCCCCGGAGGCCACTTCTTTCCCCAGCGCCCACTTCTGCAAACCATCTCGGCAACCCTGGCCGAGCTGTGTTCTCAGCGCGGATGACAGCCAGGATGCCGTGTCGGGATCGCAGCGCTCGGATGCTATGAGACATTACATACCCGTTGCCCACGATCCCTCTGGCTGAACGGCGCGATTGCGCCCGGCGGTCTGTTGCACGGCGTGAAGGGATGCAGTCAGTTGCGGATCGAAGCTGTAGATCCACGCACCGGTGTCGGCAACGGGAACCCACCCGCTTGAATCGGCGCTGGGCTGAGCGAGGGAGACGACGGCCCGGACTCCAGTCTCTTGAAAAGCCCGCATCACTCGTTTGCGTTGTTGCGGCGGCAGTTGCCAGAAGACAATGCCCCAGTCCTTGTCGGCCTCTTCGGATTCTTGGCCGTCGAGCTGCGTGCGGTCCCATGGTTCGATGCGCCAGGGGAGCGAGCCGAACTCCGCGACCAGCCGAATGCGCTCTACGTAAGCCCAGCTGCAACGGAAGTTGGCATCCCTGCGGCCAATCAGGGCTACGGTATCTCCCGGCCGCAGTCCATACGCCGTCAGAGCGGTTGCGAGCCTCCATTGCGGATCGCGATGGAAATCTTGGCGGTGAAGCGCGGCCTGAATGGTCCAGAAGTCATACCTGGCCAGCTCCGCGCAAGCGCCAATGGCGTACGTCGCAAGCACGAGCACGAGGAAGGAACGCCGCGCGACAAGCCTCCGGTCGAGTAAAAGCACAAGAGGAAGCATGGTGAGCAAGAGCAATATCCCGGCTAGATTGCGCTCTTCCACATGCACCAGCAGATACGGAATCGCGGCCAGCACGGGAAGGATGAGCATGGGCCAGCAAGCTCTCGAACTTTGCCAGGCGGCCTTTCGCCAATCGCGCTTCCATGTTATGGTGAGCAGCACCGCGAGAAAAGCCCACAGGATTGGATGAGCTTTTGCGATCTTTGCCAGGAAGTAACACCCCTTGGCGGCCGCCGCTATCTGATTCGAGATGCCGAAGAAGTGGTGGAAGCCCCGATACCAGTAGGCCAAGTTGTTATAAGGCGGATACGTACTCTCAAACGGTCCCTGAAACGCAAAGACCGGCAGATCGGGCAGCAATTTCAAGGTGGGATGAATCGGGCTGCCAAACTGGGCCGGCCCTCCCTGCCAATTCCCCCAGTGCGGCAGGTGATTCACATGGAAGGCGTAATTCAACTCTCCGGAGGAACCCAGCGTGAACTGGCCGTAAGACCAGGAGATGCCGGAGACATATGGAATGAAGAGAGCGAGAAAAACCGACGCGCCGATGACCAAGGTGCGCCACGGAACCATCCCCGCGAATCGCGCCAGCAGGAGAATCAGCAGAAAGATCGCGGCGTCGCAGAAGAAAACGCCCTTTACCCAGCATCCTATGCCCAGAATCAAACCCAGAATTGCGGCAGGCATGGCGGAACGGAGGCGGATGGCGCGGAGAAGCTGCGCCGCACCGAGAATAAGCAACAGGGAAACCAGCAGGTCGGGTGCGACACGCGACACTTTGTCGAAGCAGAGTTCATAACTGAGGAAGACGCTGCAAACCGTCCATGTCACGACCGGCCGGCTGACCTCGCTGGCCGCTGCCGGATCATGGAATTCCGCTGCCTGCCGGATCAGGCGCCGCACAGCGGCATAGGTGGCCAGGAAGACGATCCAGTTCAGTACGGCAATGGCGTACCACTCGCCTTCTGCGGTTCCGGGAGCCAGGCTGCGCGCCAGGGCAACGAGCGCTGGATAGCCTGCATTCCACATGGGGTCGAAGATGCCCCTCCAGTCGTGGCTGGAAACGGCTCTGCTGACATTCAGGTAAGAAATCCAGTCGCCCAGGTATTCGGTCCGTCCGTAGACGCCTTCCACCGCCCCTAAGAGACTTACCAGCACCCAGCTAAGCGCAAGGTGGGTTCGGTCGTGATTCCATTGAGTCATGCATGGTTCTCCAATGACTTTGCCGCGATTGCGAGCGAGTGCGAATGTGTGCCCTGGCCGCAGACCTGGCAACTCGGCATTGGCGAACTTAAAATGGCATAGAGGCAAGAGCTGCGGTGCTCAGCGCAGCCCCGCCAGTTGGGCGATCCTTCTGTTTTGCTCACGCGCTTCCGCCGGGATAAGCGGCCGCCCCTTCACGGCTTGCTTGGCCATCTGCATTGCGGTGTAGGCCGTGCTCTTCAGGCGGTCGGATACGGGATGCGCGCCGGGCGGATGCGGCATGATGCCCGCGCGGCGAAGATAGTAGTTCGCCCTGTACAGGTTGGCCCAGTGCTGGTCGTGAAACTGGAAATTGACATTCAGAGTTACGGAGATGTTGTTCTTGTTCCGCAGCCAGTGCGGGGAATTGATGGGAATATGCACGCCGGTTCCGGGGCGCATGTGATAGACAATAGCCCTGGCTTCGTACTCCGGCTTGTAACGCGCCGCCCGATTGTCGGCGGTCCAATAGGTCTCTAGCTCCTGGTCAGGAACGATCTCCTTGTCGGCGCGGTCGAAGAGGTGAATCTCCTTGTCGCCCTGAAGCTGAAGAATCCAGGAAACCTCGCGGTCCAGGTGATATTCCGTCACGCGATTCGGCGACGTAATGAAGAGAATCGCCTCGAACCATTTGATCTTGCGCAGCAGTTGCGGCCCGGAGAGCTGGAGGATGTCTCGAATGCAGTTCTCCAGCACCTCGCGATAGCCCGGCTCGCGCTCCACGTGCTTCAAAATGATCCAAGCCTGCGCGGAATCGATCTTGCGAATCAGATCCACGGCAGCCGTTCGCGCCAGATCGGGACGCACCGGCTTCTGTCCCGGCTCAATCAGGCCGTCGTTGAAATACACGTCACCGCCGGCCAGATGGGGAGTAATGCGCGTCGCCACCTTCTCCGCCAAATCCACAAGCCGGGAAAGCTCAAAGAGAGGATTTCCGGCAAGAGCATGAGAAAATTCGTAAGGCAGCCGGTTCAGATTCTGTGTGAAGACGCCGGGTTCGCACTGGATGATGCAATCAGAGGCTACGGACATATGGACCTCCGCCATGAGAGTCTGGAGAATTGGCTGGGAGTTTGAGAGGATTGACTTTCATTTCGCCGCTGGACTCGCCGCTGATAAGTTCAACCTGCCGTGGTCACGCGATTCAAATGAAGGATTCGGCGGAACAATTTCGGAGTTATCGAACGAAGCGATTAGACATTTCATTGGCCGTCAGAGCCGATCGATGCCCCTCTGCTTGCCGGCCATGCTTCCAGCCAAGCCTCGGAATATGGGTTGGAGTGCGCGTCAAGAACCCCGGAATCTTTGCCGCGAAGCGTCTTGTCGAAGAAAGCAACCACATAGCCGCGCACAATGCTATGAATCTCCCGGGCGGGAAGCGTGCCGCGATGCGACAGCGAGCGCAGCGGTGAAATCAGAGGCTGATCCGTAAAGTCCTCGTGGGCAGCTCCCTTCACCGATAGCAGGTACCCGCCGAATCTGCGCAGCGAAGCCTCCGTATCGGCTGAGTCCACGGCATCGAGAACGGCTTCCACTGTCGCGCTTGAAGTGGGAGTTTCGCCTGCTTGCGCGGTGTAGGCATCGATGACCAGCAACGGCTGGTTCGGACCTCGCTCACGAATTGCGTCGAAAAACCATCCGTCCATGTTCACCGCCGCACGAACCCTTCGATCTTCGGCACAAACCGCGGTGGCCGCCGCTCCGCCAAACGAATGCCCTATTGCTCCCGCCCTTTCGGTGTCCAGGAGTCCGAACCAGGGTGAGCCAGCGGCACGGTTCATGGCCTCCAGGCGATCGAGAACGAATCGCTGGTCCGCTACCCACTTAGCCAACTCCCGATTCCAAATTGCTCTCACACGCTCCGGCGTGCTGCTTTCCGGAGCGTCTATGTCGTTGGTGGCGATCCCATGCACGACCCGACCGTCCGGAAATGCAACCAGGCTCGCGTTGTAGGTGTGATCGATGCTGGCGACGACATAGCCCTGACTTGCCAGTTCCTCGGTCAGGAAGGTGTCGTTGGTCCGCCTGCCTCGCCAGGCATGGTTGAAGAGGATAACGGGAAACGGTGCGCCCGCATGTGCCACTGGGGCATCCAGCCGCGAATTGGTTCGAAGCACGCTCTGGTAGGAGCTGAGTAAGTTGGTCTCTCGCGGTTCACGGTAACGGGCGAGGCGGTTATGCGATGGTTGAGCGGGATACCAAAGCTGGACCATCAGTTCTCGCTGGGAAACGCCGGCCTGCGCTGCATCCTCAATGCGCGCCGCGTCTTTGAAGTACAGGATCGATGTGCCGACCGGATAGGATCCTGTGGGCGTGGGCAGGCTGAACATCGGCAGCAGAAGCGAGCATAAGACGCTCACGAATGTGAGCAGCAGTGCCGAACAGGATGTGTATCTCCGTGGTCGAATGCGGCCTCCGCCTGGCTTCCAGGCCGCGAGGCAGAGGATCGCGGTGGCTGCGTAAGCGGGAATCATCTGCCAGTGCGCGCCCTCAAAAACAGCGTGCGCCACGGCTGCCAGCAGGGCGACTGCCGCAAGCAGACCGCTGGTTCGCGGCCAGCGGCCCGTTAGCAGAAATACAGCCGCGGCGGCGATCAGGAATACGAGGAGCATTTCAAGTGGGCGCATAGACCATTCACGGGCTCATTGCCGCGGGATTGCCTTCCAATTCACACGAAGTGAGCCGGGTTGGCTCGCGTTCCCGCCGTCAGGCGCGCGCCCTTTCCCGCCGCGCAGAGTCCTTTGCGGACGTTGAACGGCGCTGCCGATAGGATTGCTCGTACCGGTGAAGCTCATTTCTCATGGCGCGATCCGCTCGATCCAGACTGATTTTGTTCAACACCACCGCCACGCCGGCGACGTCCAGACGCTCGAGGAGGTGGGCGGCGCGATCCAGTTCCTGCTTGGTCGTCGCGCTGGATCTGACTACAAGAACCGTTACATCGGACACCCGCGCCAGGTATTCGGTATACGCGGAGATCGGCAGTGGACTGGCATCGATCAGAATTGCATCGTACTGTTCGCTGCCGCTGAGCAACCCCCGAGCCACGGGGTTGAAAGCGGGCGCATCTTGTCCCATGCGGTATTCTGTGCGGTCGTGGACAGCTGCGATCGGCGCCAGGGTGGCGCGCCGTATCTCGTCGGTCTTGTTCCGCCTCGGCAGAAGCGGTTGGAACCGCCAGGAAACGTCATCGGGGGTAATCTCCAGCCCCTCGGATGCCGATGCCACGATCGTTTGTGTCCTCAGATCAAAAGTGCGCAGCTTATCGCTCAGCTCTCGCACAACAGTGCTCGTTCCGCTGTCATGCGCCGGAGATGTAAATAAAAAGATTCGCGCCCCTGAGTTTCTGATCGCATGATCGATGCCCGCGGCCAGACGCAAATGGTACTCGCCCGCAATCTCCCTGCGGAACTCGCGATTGTCAAGCAGCACGCCTAAAGGATGGAAGCCCATCACCCGCTCGACATCCTGAGCGGTGAAGATTCTGTTGTCCAGCAGGTCGATGCCAACCGGAGCGCCAATTGCGAAGGCAAGACTCAGCAGGAGCAGGGCAAGCAGGTAGAGTCGCAGTTTGCTGGTCTCCGGGTTCAGCGGGGTGAGCGCCTTTGAGGAAACATGGATCGACCCCGGCGAACTGCTTTCAAGTTCCAGATCGCGGATGCGGTCGTCGATTGCGCTATAGGCTTTTTGCAAGCTGTCGATCTCCGGCCCAAGGGCCGCGGCTCTTTGGAATTTGGGCGCGACTGAGGTGGCCGTGTGCGTCCTTTGCGCCAGTTCCTGAGTCAGATTAAGCTCAATCATGCGCGTACGCGCTACCTCCTGGCGCAGCCTTGCCTGCAGGTGCTCGCCGGCCTTGTGTCTCAGGTCGCTCATCAGCCCGTCGATCGAATCCAGTTCATCCTTGTCTTTCTGGTAGATCGGATGATCCGGGCGCAGGCCGTTCATCTCTTCCATCAATACGGTTCTGCGGTTGTTCAGCGACGTTCTCACGCCCGCCAGCCCGGAGTCGGAAGCAATCGCTTCGTCGGCAATGGCGTCGTTTACGGTCGATCCCCCAGCGCCGCTTCCCTTCACTTCGGCGGCCAATTGCGCTTCCGCCGCTTGGCGCTGCATGCGCGCTGTAACCAGCTGGTCGTTCAGCTTCTGCAACGTAGAATCATAGAGGTCGTTCCCGCTCTCTTTGGATGAAAGCGTGGCCACGCCAAGCTCCTGCATCAGTTGCGCCTGCTCCCCCATTTCGTCGTCCATCTCCTTCTGCAGCCGGACCTTCTCCTGCCGGAGGGTATTCAGGCGCTCGTCCAGCCCGTAAAACTCCTCGCCCTTCATGCGCTCTATATAGATGTCGGTAACCGTGTTCACAACTTGGGCAAGATCATTGGGCGTGGCGCCGTGCAGTCCGATGGCCATCTCGTATGTCGAACCGAGCCTCTTCACTTCAAGGTTCTTCTGTAAGAGCTCAATCTCGTAGGGCAGCGCCGGGCCCTGATAAGACGGCGCTAAGCCCCTCCTGTACCGCACGGCGTAGGGAAGCTTCTCGATGGCATCGGCGACAATGTCGTGCCGCGTTACCGTCTGGATCTGATCCTGCACATAAGAGTCGTAAGGAAGTTCGACCTCGCTGTCGCCGGCCAGAATCTTGGGAAACTTGGGCGACAGATAGACTATGCCGTGGGACTCATAGTCCGGCTTGGCCCTCTTCCAGATGACGAATGCGCCGCAGGCAAGAACCACGAGAAACACCAGCGCTGCAATATACCAGTGGCGGCGGAGACTGCCGGCCACATTGATAGACGGACGGGGCCCATCCGAAGAACCCCCGGCCCGGCGCAGCGGCGCAGATGGCAGGCTCTTCGAGTTTCCGGGAAGCGAATTGTCGGGCGTTGAATTGATCATGACCAAACCTTTCCAAGTCAGCGAACGGCCATTGCCGCAAAACTTCCCATTGTCAGGAAGGGTGCCAGTTGCTGCATCACAAAGCCCATTTTGGACATCCCGCTCTTGGGCACGTAGATGATGTCGCCGGGATTGAGCGAGACTTCCATGCCGCCATTCGGCTTCAGTAGATCATTGAAGCGAACATACTGAATCTTGCCGTTCTTGGAGCGGTGGACGATCTGAATCTCCGGGTTCCCACCGGCTGAGTCATTCAGCCCGCCTGCTTCACCCAGAACCGAGGACAGCGTAGAGTCATGCTTCAGGGCAATCAGCCCCGGATGCTGCACCTGCCCCATGATGGTTATGTTTCTTGTCGACACGGCGGGCACAAACACCACGTCGTTGCGGCGCAGGCGAAGGTCTGCCAGCGGGCTGCCAGACACCAGCAGTTCCTGCAGTTCAACCCAGTACACCTGGTCTCCCCGGTAGATGACGCATTGCTCTGGAATGCTGCCATCGGGGCGGGTTTCGATGCCGCCTCTGGAGAGGACTTCGAGCAGGGTCGGCGTCTGGTCAAAGCTTACGATCCCAGGGTTCTTTACGTCCCCCAGCAGTGTGACGTGATTGGAGCCGTATTTCTCCACCTGAACGGTCGCTGTCACCTTTGTGTAGTAAGGCGACAGCGCCTCGACAACCTTCTGCCCCGCTGCTTCGCGGGTCAGGCCGGCGAGCTTGATCGGTCCGGCCAGCGGGAGCGTCATGCGCCCATCCGGACCAATCACATCCTTGCTGGCCAAATCGGGCCGTCCAGGATACTGGATGGAGATTTCATCCCCAGCTCCCAGCGTGTACTCCTCATCCGCAGCCGGCTCGAACCTGCGCAATGCCTCGATGGGGTTCAGTTTCAGCTTCGGATCGGGCAGGTTCTCCTGCGAGGAATTGCCACTCGGCTGCACGGTCCGAGACGAATCGCTGGCCGCGGGCTGGTCGTATGCCGGCGTGGCTCCGCCGGGCCGCGGAAAGGCCAAGCCGAGAGCGAGAACAAAAAGACCGCTCAGAGTGAGCGCATAACGTCCATTCAGCAGATTCATGGATAACTCCTTCAGCGCGTTCGCGGCGTGGTGGTTCGATAAGTGGGCGGCGAGAGTCGCCGTCAAGAAAGGCGTCGATTCGATGGCGGGCTTCCAACTCCTCGCCGGTTCATTGCCCGTCTCCCGAAGTCTCGCGAGCAGTCCGCACCCATGCGGAATCCGCGCGGGAAGCTCGCCATACCTCTGGAAGAATCCACATTTTCCAGAAGATATAGGCTGGCGCGGTCCCGAGGACTCTTATCATTGCCCAGAAGCCGGACCCGCATGCAGCAGCAGCTGTTACATGGAAGGCGAGCACAAGAATCGTTCCTAGCGCATAAAACCTGAGCCACGCGACAGGCAGGCAGGTGGCAAGCAACAGCAGAAATGCCTCGGTGGCGATTGGCGCGGATAAAAGATCGAGAAGCGGCTCGATAACCCGTGCCCGCCCGCGCAGCAAGTCTCCCATCAGCCTGGGAGCCCACCGCCTCATCATTCGCCGGCGGCCGCCCTCCCATCGCGCGCGCTGTGTGCGCGCGCCATGATCGGAACGCGGCATCTCGCCGCTGACCGTGGCCGTGTCGACAAACTCCATGCGAATGCCGGCTCGAACCAGCGCGAGATGATACTCCAGGTCCTCGACAACGGAATAGGCTCCGTATGGAACCCGAGTCAGCACATCCCGGTGAAGCGCGAATCCATTGCCCAGAATCCCCGCCGAAAGACCTAAACGCTCCCGGCCGCGCGGACGAACCACGTTGAATCCTCGAAGGGCAAGCGTCATCAGCCTTGTGCGGCTGTTCTCCTCGAAGTTGTAGACTTCATAACGGCACTGCACCGCTTGCGCCCCGGCCAGAAACCTTTGCCGCACCGCGGCGATCAGGCCAGGGCTGACGACAGAGTCCGCGTCGATTACCAGCACTGCCCGCGAAGGCCCGGCCAGAGCCGCGGAAAAACCATAACTCAGCGCGCTGCCCTTGCCTTTCCGATCCCCATCGTTCAGCACCAGAACCTTTGCTCCCGCGGCCTCGGCCTCCGCCGCCGTCGCATCCGTGCAGTTATGCGCGATCACCACCAGATCCGCGCCCGGGCCGGCTGAGGACGCCAAGCTGCGAATGCAGCGTCCGACTAGAGCTTCCTCATTGTGAGCCGGAACCACGACAGTGAGCGGAAAACCCTCCACTCCCCCGTCTTGTTTTCTTGCCCGCGCGCCTGGCACGAGAGAGGCTGCTGTCAGTACCAGAAGCTCTGCTAGCAATGGCAGCGTCGCCAGCACCAGCGCGATCCCCAGAATGTCGAACACGTGAGATAGAAGCATAAGATCGTTCTCCGGATTGCCTTGGAGTTATGAGCTGCCGTTGCGCGGAAGCCGGCGCCTCGAACTCCATCTCATTTGCTGCGATTGCACTTCTTGTTATCCGTCCGATGCGCCGCGGCCTGCCCCTGGCAAACATTCATCCGATGTCCACCGGGACCAGGTCCTCGATGAGCGTGTCCGCCTCCAGACTCTTTGGCGACCGGAGCGGATTCGGTTCATTTGTAAGTTCCCGGCTGAGTAGTTGCTGCACCTGACGGTAGACGTCGGGCACTTCCTGAACGTGAATTGGAATCAGCTTGCCGCCAATCTGGCAGAACGCCCAGTCCTTCCCCAGTTGTGGAGCCGGCAGCGACTCCGGCTGGATGCGGCGTAGCGCCTCTGCGACCTTTGGGGCCATGCGAAAGAAGAGCCGCAGCCGGGAAGCGCCTACAACGTGGACCAGAAGCCGATCCAGCCCCGCCAGCCAAAGCTCGCGCTTCCAGGAGCGGGCAACATTCATCACGTAAATGAGCGATGCCAAAGCGTCCGCCCCGATGTAGGCGGTATTGCTCATGTCGAGCACTACGTGAGATCCGGTGAGAACCGCGTTGCGCACATCGGATTCAAATCGCGGCAAAAGTTTGCCGGTAAAATCGCCATCAATACGCATGACGGTTGCCGTGCCCACCATTTCTTTCGTGATCTGAGCCTGTTGGCGCCGTTTCCCCTGCATAGCCATGGCTGCAAGTTGCATGGGGAGATAGCGCGTCAGACCCAGCGCATTGCCGAAATACCGGCTTGCCAGTCGCGACGGCTCTTGCATCATCCGGTAGAACCATTCCATGCCGCAGCGCTGCATCCATAAAGGTGCGCGGGCAACCCTGCCGCTCAGAAAATCGAACGAACCGCCTACTCCGATGCAGACAGGAACCTCCAGCCGGAACCGATGCATGGCCAGCCATTTCTCCTGCTTGGGGTTTCCAAAGGCCACCAGAAGAATGTCCGGCGTGGCCGCCTCAATCCTCGACAGTATCTCCTCGTGATCCATCTCTTCCAATGGCTGATACTTCGGGCAATAGCGTCCGGCAATGCAAGCGCCGGGAAAGCTCTTCTCCATCCAGGCCGCCGTGCCGGCGGAGCTCTCTTCTTCGGCTCCCAGCAGGAAGATTCGATAGCCGCGCCGGGCCGACAATCTCGCCAGTTGCGGTACAAGATCGGCTCCGGCCACCCGCTCCTTCAGCCCCGCCCCCAACAGGTGGGATGCCCACACCAGCGGCGCTCCGTCGGCCAGGACGAGATCGCAGCGGCAGAGCGTCTCGTGCAGTTCCTCGTCGCGGATGGATTTCATGAGGAAATCGACGTTTGCCGTCGCAATCTGATGGAAGCCACCCTCCGCAATGCTGGCCTCCACCGCGTCAAGAACTTCTTCCATCGTCAGGTTGTCAAGAGCCACACCCAGGATGGCAACACGAGGATTCTTTGATTTTGTCATGGTGATCGCTCCACGATGCTTCGTTCAGGGACGGGCCGCCCTTCCTTCCGACCTATGGGAGGAGCGGGCTGACTTGCTGTTGGGGGAGACGAGGCTGCGAGCTTCTCATGACCGGCGTAGACAGGGGACATGCAGCCAAGAGGCGCTCGCTTCGGGAGTAGGCCGTGCAATGCAGTGATGGAAGATCCGGGGAAAGTGTGACAGCGGGGAGATTTTGCGGCAGGTCAACGATCAGCCAAGTCAGGAAGGACTGGCATTTCCACGTTTTCAGGCTCCGCACGCTCTTCGCGTCTTTGCTTCATGCGATCGGGGTGGGTTTCCACCGATCGCACTTGTGGGGACAGAATCAATTGCTGCGGCCCCCAGTGCTCGTTCCGGATCGATCTTGGATGGCTTCCACGTCGCTCAGGTTCAGCTCGGCCGAAATCGCTTGACAGAATACCGACACTGTAACGATCAGACGAAGGCTGTTCTTGATCCGGGCCAGGCGTCCCTGGACGCCGGCCAGCGGTCCCCGCATCACCTGAACCAGTGTGCCTGGCGTCAGTGCATCGCAGCGTTCACAAGGCAAACTGCTGCCGAGTGTGTTGCGAACCGCCTCGATTTCAACAGTGGAGATCGGGCTGGGCGCATGATTTCCGCCCAAAAGGCGCACAATGCCGTTGGTCTCCAGCACCCTTACCCGGTTGCGCAAAGTGGGCTCAAAGTGAAGGAACACGTAGCCGCTGAAGGCCGGCGCCTCGATGACCTTCCGGCGATCCGTCCATTGACGGACCTCGCGCAGCAAGGGAAGATAGGTACTGAATCCCTTCACGGTCAGACCCGAGGCCACGCGCTGCTCACAGCGGTAGCCGGTCTGCACCGCGTACCAGGTATGTGTGGGATTCTCCGCATGAGGCATCTCCTCAATCCGATTTTCTACGCTTAAGCAGGCTTCGCCCATGACACCCCCATTCGAGTGTTGTTAAATGGATTAGATTTGTCCGAAATGAAAAGAAAGAAACGCGCTGGAGCGAATCGCTCCAAGCACCAAAACAACAACAGCAAGTGACGCCAATCGATCAATTATTGGTGGAGAAGGATCTCGCCGGCCCCCACGTCTGTCCTAATAGTGCCGGTTTCCTTCATAACCGTTTCAAAGAGCCAATCCGCATCGCACCCCAATGCCCTGGCAATCTCCTGCCGCATTTGCCGCTTGGGTACACGAACACCATTGATAATCCGGCTCAAGTAGGCCTCATGGATGCCCACCAGATTGGCCAGCCTATTCTGACGCATACCAGTCGTGTACATTCGCAGCTTCAGATTGGGGTAGATAGCGCGCTCCTTTTCTTCCTTGGGCTGAGCAATCCGCTTTGAATGGGCCACTCCGTAGAGTTGGTGTCTACCCAAAGCGCTTGCATGAAGTATAGTGATGGCTATCACAGACATCGTTTCAAAGTTTTCCTATACTTTCTAAACGGAGTGTATGTGAAACTGAAAGAAATTGCCACTTAATTTTAGTACCTAAACGTTGCCTCGTGGTAACTTTTTTCTAGTTACCTTGCCACCATATTGCTCGTATAATGCATATTCTAAAATCCTTACAGATCCTATTTGGCACATTTCAAAAAAATGCGAATGTGTGCATTTTTATATAGACTTTATAACTTTGTTGACAATAGCCTTGCCGTGGACCCAATATTCTGGCAATTTATTGTCAATTGGCCGATGATTGGCGCCGTGTTGTGATCCCCGGCAACCTGTGTGGAAGCTCTTGTTTGTAGATGCAGCCGCATTGCGCATCGATGCATTTCTCTTGAATCGTAGACAATGGCTGCGCCGGGATCTTACGCCACCGCGCAAATCCCTCCGATGGAGCCACGGATTGCGTCTTCATGTCGAACCGTCCGCTGCACGACCGACCAATTCCCTGCCGGCGCGGCAACGGCTCCGACAAAGCCGTCGATCGGCTCCAGATCCTGTACGCGCCAGCACGATTCGCCACTCGCATCTGTCGCACCACGCAGCCTTACCGGGTTCAGAGGTTCTTGAGAAACGTCCACTGCATCCAACCCGCCCAGCAATCCACAGCCGGCGGCCTTCAACACCGACTCTTTCCGCGTCCACAGACGCAGAAAGGCACTGGCTTGTGCCTGAGCCGTAGGCGCCTCCGCAATCATGGCCGCCTCTCTCCTGGTGAAATGGGCGGATGCGATTTCCACGGCATCGACATTGCATCGAATTGCCTCCACATCGATGCCGACTTCTCCCGCAGTTGTAAATGCGATCACTCCCAGCCCGCCGGAATGAGATACATTGAAATTCAGCGCGGAGCGTTCGGCGACAGATGGCTTGCCGTAACGATTGGTCGTCAGTGCAATCTTCTCGGGAGCCTTCTCCAGGTACCCGGCCAACCCAAGCCGGAGCATGGCCCGGCAAAGCCTGAACCGGGATGCGTCCCTCGGAAAAAGATAGCGATCCGCGCGGTTCCGCTCTTCGATCGACAAGATGTCGTCGAGATTCGCTCCTGGACTCAACGGACTGTCCAGATCGATCATCCAGACGTCGATGACCGCGCCCGGAGGCAGTTTACGAAGTGGAAGGCCCTCGTTCATGCGGTTCCTTTTGCGGGAGGAAGATACCTTGAGCGTCAACTGCAACAATCACTGCGGGCTGTGCCTGTTTTGCCCCGCCCACACTGACCATGGTTCCGCTGAACGGAGTAATCGGCGCCCGGAATTACCGGCACTGCTACCCATTCAACTTCATAGCCCCAGTTCCAAAATCGACTGATTCCTGCAAGGCGACAAACGACCCAACAATTTCCGCCAAGGAGGCGCCTCCAGAGGTTAATGCATATCTCCCCGCTTGTCATCCTTCTCGGTTGGATACCCGCCGGCGCCTATCTCTTCCGTCGCCTTCCGGTTCGCATTGCAATCTTGGCCAACTTTCTCGGCGGCTGGGCGATTCTTCCCGGCGCCAGCTACCAGGCGACTCCAGACAACTTTCCTTATTGGATTCTTGGCGTCTGTCTGCCGACTAACTATTTTCTCACCAAGGCCACGGCCACAGGACTGGCCGCTCTGGCCGGATTTCTTCTTTTTCATTTCGCGGACTTGAGAACATTCAAGCCGGGCTTCTGCGATCTTCCCATGGCTGTATGGTGTTGCGTGCCTCTGCTGTCTGCGGCCGCGCACTGGAACACGTTGCATGAGGGCCTGCTGGGCGCAGCCTATCTGACCATCTCCTGGGGTGTGCCCTGGCTCCTGGGCCGCATCTATTTTTCCAATTACGACTCGCTGCTGCTGGCCGCCAAAGCATACGTTATCGCGGGAATCTGTTACGTGCCTATCTGTCTGGTTGAGATTTGCGCCGGCCCTCAACTCTATGCGTTCCTTTATGGTTATCAGCCCTACCGCTGGGTGGGCGCTCAGCGCTATATCGGCTTTCGTCCCATCGGCCTACTGGAGGACGGAAATCAGCTGGGCATCTGGATGGCGGCGGCTACCCTGCTGGCCGTCTTGCTCGCTCTCAATAGGCTGACAGGCCGTATTCTTGGCTTGCCTATGGGATGGGTCGCAGCCGGGTTGGCTGGCGTCACGCTGCTCTGCCAGTCTGCCGGCAGTATTCTTTTGCTTCTTTTTCTGCTGCCTGTGGCGCTCTTGAAGCGACGCTCTCTCCAGCGGGCAGTTGTCGCTGTTTTGATCTTGGGCGTTTTGGCATTCGCGCTGTTCCGGATGACCAACCTTGTATCCCTTCGAGCGCTGGTGCAGGAGAATGTGGCGGCCCGTTCCGTCTCTTCCGCTCTGACCAGAATTGGCCGCCACTCGCTCGTTTGGAGGTTCGCTCGCGATGAGAGTCACATCCGGCTCGCACTCCGGCAGCCTCTGCTCGGGTCCGGACGATGGAACTGGTGGCAGAACGGCGATTCCCGGCCATGGAGCCTGTGGCTACTCGTATTTGGAATGTACGGGTTGGTTGGCCTCATTGCGTTCGGAGCAATCTTGTTTCTGCCGGTCATACGCGCCTTCTGGCAGCCCGCTGGAGGCGACGCTCCCAACCGGCTGAATCTCCGACTGGCGCTGGCCGCGCTCATTCTGATGGTGGCCATCGACAACCTTCTCAACGGGGCAATGATTCTTCCCTATCTTCTGATCATGGGCGGGCTGGCAGCCGTTCGCGGGTCAGACAGCGGTGCCGGGACTGCGCTCATCGACTCTTCGATAAGTGAATTGCGCCGCTCTGAACAGCCCGGCTTGTAACCATTCATCCAGATGCTCATGCCCAGATGGAATTCTGGCGAGCGGTAACTCCTAATTTTTCGTTACGACGGTGACCTCCACGGACATTCCCGGCAAGAGAGGCTCATTCTG
>PLPA01000160.1 GCA_003159355.1 Acidobacteriaceae bacterium
TTCTACGGCGGCCTCGGCATTCCGTTGCCCATCGCCTTCGGAGTTGTAGCCGTGCCGTCAGCGGGATTCACTCAGGAGCCACGGTCGGTCAAGGGTCTGGGTCCCAACCCTCCCAACGGCATTCCTCTGGTCGCCGGCAAGGCTGACCTGCCCACCACGCTGGACTATGCTGTCCGCGTGACTCAAAGGGAGCATCCGCACTTCAGCTTCGATATTGGCGTCGGAGCGGTGGCGGGAAATATCGGCGCGATCCCTGTCGCAACCGGCTTGCCAGCGCCCTATCCTGCCACTGTCAATGTGCCGGTAAATCTGCAGGCGCGCCATGTCGTCGGCATGGGCCTCAGCTACCGTTATTGACGGTTGAATTCAAACAAACCGAACTGTGCAGTATTGAACAGTTCGGGATGAGGGCTGGCAGGTACGCTTGCTGCGAAGTACCCAGGCCCTCGTCCCGCACAGGGAAAATCGATTTCTACAGCGGAGCGAGCGCCAAAGAACCAGGAGGTTCTTTCGATGCAAATCTTCCGCACCGCGCGTTGGCTCTTGCTGACGCTTTTGCTCTCTCTGATTCCCGCCTCTTCGTACTCTCAGATCGCCATCAGTGTCGGCTTCGCTCCACCGGAGTTGCCGGTCTATGTGCAGCCGGCCTGCCCCCAGCCCAACCTGATGTGGACGCCCGGCTACTGGGCCTACGATCAGGATGAGGGCGGCTATTACTGGGTACCCGGCGCCTGGGTTCCAGCTCCCTATGAGGGCGCGCTGTGGACGCCCGACTACTGGGACTGGTCCGACGGCCACTACGGCTTCCATCGCGGCTATTGGGGCCGCCACGTTGGCTACTACGGCGGCATCGACTACGGCTACGGCTATGGAGGCGTCGGCTTTGCCGGCGGCGAGTGGCGCGGCGGCTCCTTTGCCTATAACACCGCGGTCGTCCATGTGAATGAGACCGTGATCCACACTACCTACGTTGACCGGACGGTTGTCGAGAGAGGCATCGTCGCCAACCCCCACCACATGGCCTACAACGGCGGTCCCGGCGGCATTCAGCACACCGCCAGTCCAGCGGAGCGGGCTGCCGAAAACGAGCAGCATACGTCTCCCACCAGCGTCCAGACTCAGCACGCGACCGCGGCCAGGGCCGACAAGACCTCCTTTGCCAAGGCCAATGGCGGCCACCCCAAGACCCTGGCTGTACAAAAGCCTCTGGCCGAGGAAAAGCGCGCCGCGCCCGCTGCGGTGAAGACCGAAGCCAAGCCAAAGGCAGAACCCAAGACTGAAGCCAAGCCAAAGGCAGAACCCAAGACTGAAGCAATGCCGAAGGCTGAACCAAAGGCCGAGTCTAAGCCGAAAGCTGAATCTAAGCCTGAGTCCCGTCCTGCCCCGGCAGCTCGCGTTGAGGCAAAGCCCCAATCGCGTCCGGCTCCAGCTGCGCGTCCAGCCCCCGCGGCACGTCCGGCCCCCGCAGCACGTCCGGCCCCCGCAGCACGTCCAGCCCCAGCTGCGCGTCCAGCTCCAGCGGCACGTCCGGCTCCAGCAGCGCATCCCGCGCCAGCAGCGCATCCCGCGTCCAAGGAAGAGCCCAAGCACTAGTAGAGCTATTGCTCACTTCAAACCAAAGAGGCCCACGGTCACTCGTGGGCCTCTTCGCGTCAGGGGGCAAAATCAAGCTGGGCGTTCCACCCTCGCCGCTGTCATCCTGAGCGAAGCGCTATGAAGTCGAAGGATCTGCGGTTGGTTTGTTGTTACTAACGGAGCAGCACCGCTCCTTTCGCCTTCCCGGCCAGCGCCCGGTCGAAGGTGACGAGTGTCAGATTAGCCGCTTCTGCGAAAGCCGCCAGATAGGCATCGGCCCAGGCCTTTGGAGACGGGGAATCCACGGAGGTTCGCGGCCTCAGAACAGCTTCCAGGCCAGCGGGTTCAGCAACAAGAATGGCTTTTCCATCTTCAATCCAGCGGTCATAGATGGCCCAGCATTGGCGTTGCGTGATGACATCGCTGCCGAGGACGGCGTCGGTGGTCATCAAGCGAAAGAAGCCCATCTGCGTCTGGCGGCAAAAGACAAAAGTTGCGGACTCGTCCTGGGCGGCAAACCATCGCATCGCGGCTGTGTGGTGTACGTGGATCTGGTGGTTGATCGCCAGCCACACATTCACATCAGGGAAAATCGATGAGGTCATAAATGGTCTCGTTGTCGATCACCAGCGTACCGGGGCGGGAGGAGCGGATCACAGGCACTTCAAACCGTTTCCGAGGCGTTTGACTGGCCTTTGTCACCAGAGCCAACCCTTCCAAAACCAACGTTCGAAGCGTGTCCCCCCGTTGCACCGCGAGGATTCTGGCGGTCCGATAGGTTTCATCCGGAATGTCGATGGTGGTGCGCATGAGGATAAGATAGCATAAATATGCTTTTATGCAGCATATTTATGGTTAACAATAACATTCAGCACTATATTTTGTGCAAATCAATGCGGCGAGTTCCACAACACCCGCCCAAAACTGAAAACGGCCTCTCCGTCCGGAGAGGCCATTTGCAGTTCAGAATCATGCAAGTCCTTGTTCATCTTTCAGCTGACTGCACACTAACCGATGGTCAGGACTTCTTCCCAGTCCGCTTCTTCGAGGCAGTTTTCTTTGCCGGGACTTTCTTCGCCGCAGCCTTCTTGGCAGAAGCCTTCTTTGCCACGGCTTTCTTGGCTACCACCTTCTTTGCCACGGTTTTCTTCACAACCGCCTTCTTCGCGGTAGCCTTTTTGGCAACAGGCTTTTTGGCCGAAGTCTTGACGGCCGCAGTCTTGCCGGCGGAGGCGCTCTTCTTGGCTACCTTCGTTGCTGCGGGCTTATCTGCCCCAGTCTTCTTCGCGACAACCTTTTTTGCGACAGCTTTCTTCGCAGGAGCCTTCTTTGCCGCGGGCGCGGCCTTTGCGGCTGCTGGTTTGGCCTTGGCGGCAGCCGGCTTGGCTTTTGCCGTAGCCTTCTTGCGCGCGGCGACGGTCTTCTCGGCCAGCGCAGCCTTCAACTCGGCGTCGAACTCGGCGGGGGTGAGCGGGCGAGCGGACTTGCGCAGCCGTTCGATGTCATAAAAGGCGCGGCGCTCGGTCAGGAAGACATGGACGACAAAGTCCACATAATCGAGCAGAATCCAGTCGCCCTTGCGGCGGCCTTCCACTGAATTAGGGAAGACGCCAAAATCCTTTTTGAGCCTGTGGTCGATCTCGTCGGCGATGGCGATGGCCTGGCGGTCGTTGCTGGCCGAGGTGACCAGGAAGAAGTCGGAGAGGCCGGAGTCGATGGGGTCGAGTTCGAGGATGCGGGTCTCTTCGCCTTTTTTGTCTATGCAGACCGCGGCGGCGGTCTGAACGAGGATGCGGGTTTGCTGCTTTGTGTCGGTCGTCATTCGGTAGGGAGGTTCTCCAAGCTCAATCGTAGACCCTCGGCAAGGCTGCGGCAAATCAGCGATAGAGGTTGTGGGCGCGAATGTACTCCGAAACGGGAATGGGAAGCAGCGTGCGTTCCGGCGGCGGTACTCCAGCGGAGGCGCGCGTCTGCTCCCGAATCAGCATTTGCTCTCGAATTTCTGACGCGCTGATCTCGATTTCCAGGCCGGGAAGCAGGTAGAGCAGGGCTTGCGCTCCAGCAGGATTGCGAAGAATACAGCGGCGCAGCTCGATTTCTCCCGCAGGCTGGTCAGATTGCGGCAGGGAATCAACGGCAAGCCCTTTCGGCAGCGCGGCCATCAGGTCGTCGAGCCGCTGGCCCGGCCGGGAGGCGACGATCAGCGACGCCACAAAGGGAATCTCGGCGGCGCGATGCCAATGACTGAAGGCGGCAAACGCGTCTGCGCCCATCAGGCAAAAGAACGCGCTCTCCGGCGGCAGCTCCGCGCGCAGCGTGAGCAGCGTCTCCAGCGTGTAGTTCGGAGCGCCCGAGGATTTGGGCGCATCGGCCAGCGAAAGGTCAAAACCGGGCTCGCCGGCAATCGCCAGCCGGGTCATCGCCAGGCGGTCTTCAAAGTCGGCGCTAGCTCCGCGCGGCTTGAGCGGCTGTGCGCCCACCGGGGCAAAGAGCACAATATCGAGGCCAAGCGCCGCCTGGGCAGCCCGCGCCACCCCCAGATGGCCCAGGTGGGGCGGGTCAAAACTTCCTCCAAAAAAGGCTACGCGGCGGGCGACTGCGCTTTGCGGTGACGAATTTGCGCCCTGGTCCATGGGTTCATGGTAGCTTGAGCCGGAGGCTCTGGTAGCATCGAAATCACGATGCGTTACTTGATTGCAATCCTGGCCCTGGCCGGCGCGGTGGTCTCCGCACTGGCTCTGCACGTGCATTACTGCACCGATCCGCAGCCCTGCTCGATCAATGAGACGTGGGACTGCGGCGTCGTGAACCACAGCCCGTTTGCCGAGGTCGCGGGCCTTCCCGTGGCGGCGATTGGCATTGCCGGCTACCTGGCGCTGGCCGGCCTGGCGTTCTGGCGGCAAAGGGCGCCGGTCTTTCTGGCTGCGCTCGTGGGGCTCGGCTTTGCCCTGCGGTTGACGACGATTGAGGAGCTTGTTTTGCAGACCTGGTGCCTCTATTGCGTGATCTCGCAGGTTATCATCGCGCTGATCACACTGCTCAGCCTGGGGTGGCTCGGGGCGGAGTATCTCGCCCTGAAGCGGGCCACCTGCGGTGGGGGGACTTGCCGCCCAGGCGGCGGCGCTGGCGCGCCATAAGGTTCATGGATTCCCACCCTTTCCGCAGAAAACGCGAAAAGGATGGGGCACGGAGCGCGAATATATGTAGTCCGGATACATAAACAAGCCGAAAACTGTGAGTACCCGCACGCAAAGTACCTCCGGCATAAGGCCTCGTCTCGCATTGCGGCGCCGCCAATATTTTGCTGGTAAAATTGACCTATACCAATGCTCAAACAAAAGTACGCAAACTGGATGTACGAGTGGGAGACGCGGCTGACGACGCGCGACGAGAATCGCGTGGTGCG
>PLPA01000112.1 GCA_003159355.1 Acidobacteriaceae bacterium
CGCACAAAGGTCATGGACATCAGTTTCATTGCCAACCGTGTGACCTGCTTTCCCTGATAAACCTCGATGCGTCTGAGCAGGGCTGGCAGCTCTTTGGCATCAACGCGGGCATAGTTGGTTTTTGGGGCAGATTTCAGAATGTCGCTGGGGCGAATCTCAGTGGCCGGGTTGCGTTTGGCATATCCGTGGGCGATGCCGTAGCGAAAAACCTGCCCCACCGTCTCCAGAGCGCGTTTGGCAATATCACGTGCGCCGCGATCCTGAATCGCGTTGACCATCGCCACCAGTTCCGGCGCCTCGATCTCGGCAATGGGCCGCGCACCGAGGCAGGGCAGAATATCAGACGCCATGCGCCGCCGGACCGAGTCCACATGGCGTGGACTCTTCCCCTCCTGCCAATGCTCCAGCCAATGTGTGGTTATGCTCTGGAAGGAGTTCTCGACAGCGATTTTCTCTGCGGTCTTCTCGGCCTTACGTTGCGCCATCGGGTCAACGCCGGTCGCCAGCCGCTTGCGGGCCTCAGCGTGGCGTTCTCTGGCCTGCGCCAGCGAAACGTCCGGATACTTTCCCAACGACATGAGCTTTTCCTTGCGGTCAAACCTGTACGCCCAACGCCACAGCTTTCCGCCCGCTGGCGTAATCCAGAGGTACAGTCCTCCGCTGTCGTTCAGGCTGTAGGCCTTTTCCTTCGCCTTGGCTTTTTTGATTTCAATGTCGGTCAGCGCCATTTCGTCCAGAACCCCCTTTTTGGAAAAATACCCCCACCTCAAAATAAAAATACCCCCAAAAGTACCCCCTGTCAAGCGTGGCTGCACTTGGACGCACTTGGACGCAGAAAAACACAAAGCCTAGTGTTTACTATGCTTTACGTCTTTCTATTGGATGTCTTTGGATGTCCTTGGAAGGGTTTCTGGCGGAGAGCGAGGGATTCGAACCCCCGATACCATTTCAGGTATGCCGGTTTTCAAGACCGGAGCCATCAACCACTCGGCCAGCTCTCCGCGGTGCTGTCTTCGATTGTACGTCGAAACGGGGTCTTGCCGACAGGTATCGCCCTGAGATGGACTGCCCAGCGTCCTGCCCGCGCGCCAACAACAAGGGGAGCCGTGATGGCTCCCCCTGATGCTGTGTAATGCTGTATTACTTTTTGCCTTCCAGTTCATCGGCCAGGGCGCTCGCGCCGTAGAGCTTACGCAGCCCCTCGATCATGCCCGACGAGTGCACAGCAACCGCCCGATTCTTCGCGCCGTCATAGACAAAATCGCCCGCCAGCGACTCGATGTTGCCGTCGAAGATCAGGCCCACCAGTTCGCCGTCGCGATTGACCACCGGCGAACCGGAGTTGCCGCCAATGATGTCGCCCGTGGAAACGAAGTCGAGCGGGGTTGAAAGGTCCAGCTTGTGGCGGCCTGCCGCTTCTTTGGCCGTCAGGTCGAAGGGCGGCTTGTTGCTGAAGCTGGCCGCGCGGTCATACAGCCCGTAGAAGGTGGTGAAGGGCGGGGCGATGGTGCCGTTATAGGGGTAGCCCTCGACTGTGCCGTAGCTCAGCCGCAACGTAAAGGTGGCGTCGGGATAGGCGTCCTTGCCGTAGATCAGGAAGCGGGCCTTGCCCAGCTTTTCCCCGGCCGGAGTCAGCACAGAGGTCACCGTGTCGTGCATGCGGCGCTGGGCCTCGCGCAGGATGGGGTCGGCGCGGCGCGCGGCCACGATCATCGGATCGGTGGAGGCGGCCACGGCTGCCTCGCCACCATCGAGCAGCGCCTTGCGCGCCGCAGGATCGGCCAGCTTGGTGCCGTCCACCAATGCGTTCACGGTCGCATTCACCTCGCCGCCTTGCAGGATGGCCTGCGCGAAGGCGTCGTTGTTGCCCAGCTTCTCCTGGCAGAGCTTGAGCGCGGCGGCCATGAACAGCTTCTCCGTCGAGGGATAGATCGGTGCCGGCGAGAGCAACTGGAAGCGAAGAGTGTCCAGCCCGGCGTCGTGATACTGAGGCAGCCGCTCGCCATCGGGCTTTTTGATCTCGGCCACGTATTGCACGATCTGCAGCGACAGCGTAAACAGCCGGCTGTCGGCGCGGCGGAAGACTTGGCCTTTGAGTTCCGGCTTCACCTTTTCTTCCGCTCGGGCAATCTCGTCCCAGGCTTTGCTATATTCCTTTTTCCACTCTTTATTGGCATTCACTTTGGCGCGAAAGTCGGCTTCGTCAGCCTGCTTTTTGGCCAGAATCGCCGGGTCGGCCAGCGCCTCGCCGCGGCCCAGATAGACCTTCAGGCTGTTTTGCAGCCCGAAGATGGTGCTGCCCACCAGGCGCGCCTGCTCCGGCCCCTGCGCGGCGAAGGCTTGCGCCGTGGCGATGCGGCGCTGGAAGTACTCGGTCACCGCCGGTCCGCGCACGTCGCGCTCCATCAGCAACTGCGCCACCGTGTCGTCGCGCTCCGTGCTGCCGGGATGGCCGCTGACGAAGATCAGCTCGCCCGGCGCAGCGCCTTTCGCGCTCCACTTGAGAAAGTTGGCGGTGCGCAGCGGCTTGCCGTTCTCGTAGACGCGGAAGAGAGCCATATCGAGGTCGTAGCGCGGATAGGTGAAGTTATCCGGATCGCCGCCAAAAAAGGCCGCCTGCTGCTCCGGCGCGAAGACCAGCCGCACGTCGGTGTAAGCCTTGTAAGTGTAGAGCCAGTACTCGCCGCCCTGGTAGAACGAAACCACATCGGAGCGCAGGCCGGTCTTGTCTTTGCTCTCCTTTTCGATGGCTGCAATCGCGGCGTCGCGGGCCTTGAGAGCCTTGGCCTGGTCGCCGATGCCTTTGGCCGCGCTCTGCACCCGCGCCGTAACGTCCTCCATGCCCACCAGCACGTTCACTTCAAGGTCCGCAGACTTCATCTCCGCGTCCGGCGTGGCCGCGTAAAAGCCGTCGCGCAGATAGTCGTGCTCGGCCGTCGAGTTCTTCTGCAACTGGCCGCGCGCCACGTGGTGGTTGGTCAGCAGCAGCCCGTTGGGGCTGACAAACGAACCCGACCCGCCGTCGTTGAGGCGCACGCTGGCCAGGCGCAGATGGTCCAGCCAGGCCTGCGTAGGATGGAAGTTATACTTGGCCGCCAACTGCTTCAGCGGCGGGTTGTCAAAGGTCCACATGCCTTCTTCGGCGTGAATCACAGGCGCGGCGGCCATCAGCAGCGCAACCGGCAGTACAACGAAACGGAGATTGCGAACGAACATTTTTGAACCTCGTAAATGCAGCTTCTAGCTACTAGCTTCTAGCTTTTAGCTCGAAGCGCCGCGTTGAAACAATGATTGCCAAGAATCCAAAACGACTGAAAATGCCAAAGGCCTAAAGCTAGCAGCTAGCAGCTAGAAGCTAGAAGCTAATCCACCGGGAGATCCCC
>PLPA01000194.1 GCA_003159355.1 Acidobacteriaceae bacterium
AGAAGATTTAGGACTTGACTCTTGTGGGCGACCCAGCGCTGACCGGGATGGGGTGGACGATCCCAGCGGCCAGGGGTCCAGACGTATTGGCCGCCTTCGTAGCGGTGGTAGCCGTCAATCCACACGTAACCACGATCGGGAGGGGGACCACGGCGTTCAACGATGGGCGCCGGCGGCCCGATGCGAATCGCAACCTGCGCAAACGAAGCCGCAGGGGAGAGAGTGAGAGCGAGCAACAGTGCCAGTGCAATCTTTTTCACGATGAATCAATTCCTCCTTGGATTGTCTTCGAAACCAGTGAAGCGTTCCGAATTGACAATAGTATCAACGCGACACTACGGAAAAAGTTGTGCATTTTTGCACAATGAGCTTCTGAATCCGGAAGACGCGCCGGTTTTAGAGCGGTTCTCCAATACATATGTCCTTACTGATTCTATCGAAGGTGGCTTTTACTTTCACCCCAGCGACGAAGACCTGTCGCTGGGGACCCCGTTGAGGAAAAAGCCACTCTGCGGCGTGGTTTCGGTGTACTGCAATTGGAGAACCGCTATAGCCGGGCGTGCGGCGGTTATGATGAACCCATGAAGCGAGTTCTATTGTCCTGGAGCAGCGGCAAGGATAGCGCCTGGGCTCTGCACGTTCTTCGCCAGCAGCCGGAGATTGAAGTGATTGGGCTGCTGACTACGTTGAACAGCGAGTTCGACCGCGTGGCGATGCACAGCTCGCGGCGCTCGGTGCTGGAGGCGCAAGCCGCGGCGGCGGGGTTGCCGCTGTGGATTGTGCCGCTGCCTTGGCCCTGCTCGAATGAGATTTACGAGCAATTGATAAGCGAGGTTTGCCAGCGCGCCATCCGCGAAAAGGTGGATGCAATGGCCTTCGGCGATCTCTTCCTTCCCGATATACGCGCTTACCGGGAGAAGCAGTTGCAGCCAACCGGCATCGAGCCGCTCTTTCCGCTGTGGGAGATTCCAACCGACAAGCTGGCGCGCCAGATGATCGCCGCCGGCCTGCGCGCCAAGCTGGTCTGCGTCGATCCGCGCAAGCTCTCCGGCACGTTTGCCGGACGCGACTTCGATCAAGCGCTCCTCGACGATCTGCCGCCGGAGATCGACCCCTGCGGCGAACGCGGCGAGTTTCACACCTGCGTCTACGCCGGGCCTATGTTTACCGAGCCGATCGCGCTGCAAGCCGGCGAGATCGTCGAACGAGACGGCTTCTTCTTTGCTGATTTTTTTAGTTCTGAATCTCCTCGGTCAGCGCCTTGGCCGCCGTAATGCAGGCCGCGCGGTCCACGTCGAGGTGCGTGACCAGGCGCATCGCATCCGGCCCGACGGCACCTGCGAGAACGCCGCGCGCCTTGAGCCGCGCCGACAGCTCCTCCGCCCTCAGCCCTCCCGTCAGGCGGAAGATCACGATGTTGGTTTCGACCGCATCGAGGTCGATCTCCACGCTGTCCATGCCGGCCAGCGCCTCGGCCAGCAGGCGGGCGTTGGCGTGGTCCTCATGCAACCGCTTCGGCCCCTGCTCCAGCGCGATCAACCCCGCCGCCGCCAGAATGCCCGCCTGCCGCATTCCGCCACCCAATGCTTTTCGATAGAGCCGCGCCTGCGCCATCAGCTCCGCCGAGCCAACCAGCATGGACCCCACCGGCGCGCCCAGCCCCTTCGACAAGCAGAACATCACCGTGTCAAAGCCGCTGGTCAGTACCCGCACATCGACGCCCAGCGCGGTGGCCGCATTGAAGATGCGCGCCCCGTCCAGATGCGTGGGGAGCTTGCGCTCCTTCGCCCCAGCCCAAATCTCCTCTAAAGCCTCCAGGCGCGTGCAGCGGCCGCCGGCCATGTTGGCGGTGTTTTCTATTTCGATGAGGCCGGTAGCGGCACGAAAGGCTCCGCGCGCGTAGATCGCCGGCTCAATCTGCTTCCAGGTCAGTGTGCCGCTCTCGGCGGCGACGGCGCGGATCAGGCAGCCGGAAAATACTGCTGCTGTGGCCATCTCGTAGTCCAGAATGTGCGCCCGCGACTCGGCGATCACCTCCTGGCCCGGCTGGGTGTGCAGGCGGATGGCGATCTGGTTGCCCATGGTGCCGGTGGGCACAAAGAGCGCCGCCTCGCGGCCAAAGCGCTCCGCCGCGCGCCGCTCCAGAAGGTTGACGGTGGGGTCTTCGCCGTAAACGTCGTCGCCCACCTCGGCCGCGGCCATTGCCGCGCGCATCTCCACTGTGGGCCGTGTCACTGTATCCGAACGCAGATCGATGATGGATGCCATTAGCTTTTCCTTCTTTGTCTTTAGATTGCCCTGATTAAACTGGGGTAAGTTCGTCGTTTCCCACCCTTTCGCAAAGAACGCGGAAAGGATGGGGCACCCAACGTCTATTCCCTATTCCCTGTTTCCTGCTTCTACGGAATCTTCTCCATCGGCAGTTCAAGCACCGGCGTCCGCTTGCCGTCCTTCACTGCGTAGGCCCACAGGCCGTGAAAGTTCTGCCGCAGCCCCGGCTGCGCCTTGAGCACGGCGGACAATACGGCGATGGCTTCGGTGCGCACGGCGGCCGGGTCGGTCACTCCGGTCGATTCGTAGACCACGCCCAGATCGGCGTGCAGCAGCGACAGGTCCAGATGAATGGTGTTGATCTTCCACGAGCGCGGCCCATCCGGGAGCGTCATAGGAAAGGCCGTTTGCGGAGAATTCTTGAGCGCCGCCTGCTCGCCGCTGAGTTTATCCAGATTCGGCGAGGAGAGAATATCCACCGGCAGCAGCAGCGCGCGGGCCGCATCGTAGGCGTACCAGGCGGCCCAGCTCTGGCCGTCTCTGGCCAGCTCGCGGGCGCGGGTCCACCACCAGAGGCCGTCGTGGCCTTCGATGGCACCCGGACGGATGGTCAGGCCGCCCAGCTTCCAGCCGTTGGCGGGGCCGTCCCAGGCCAGGATAATGGCCAACTGGCCGGCGTAGGGCGCTCCGGCGGCATCGGCCAGCACCAGAGCGTAGCGGCCCGACGGCAGCGCCCGCATGGTCAGCGTCACGGTCAGCGAACCGCTGGCGCTGGTGCAGAAGAACTGCGTGTCGGCGGGCGCGGCCAGGCTGGTTGCGTCCAGCAGATAGAGGCTGCGCAGTTGGACCTGCCCGCCCTTCATCAGCGACACACCCGCCTGCGCCTCGGTGCTGATGCCCTCCCAGTCAGCCGCCACGGCGGGCAGCAGCGCGGCCTTCAGCGCGGCCAGGTCCTGTTGCGCAACGGCCTTGGCCAGCCGTCCGCCGGCCGCGGAAAGCGCATCGCGGTCCTGCGGCAGCAACGCGGCCTGCGTGGTGCAACTGGCCGCGCGCAGCGGCCGGGCTGCCGCCAGTAGCAAAACTGATCCTGCCGTCACGGTCCAAATCCCGGTTCGAACTCCCCGCCAGAGGCGCATCCGCTGCCCTCTCTCTCTGACCGGCTGGGCCATTGTGAGCCTTCGCCGGTCACTGCTAGTCTAGTACAGTCAAACGTTCAACGGAGGATACGCATGAAGAGTACAACTTCGAGTGAAGACGGAAATCGCCTTGAAAAGACGGGTCTGCGATGGCCCGAACGGCTTCTGGGGCCCGTTCCCGGACTCAAGGAGATCAATCTGGTTTGCTGGGGTTTCTTTCTTCTTTGCCTGCTGCCGGTTGTCGTCGCCGTTGTTTACGCCCAGTTCACCACGGCTGGCGTTTTGCATGCCGATTTCGTAAATCATTACGGGGTCGGGAAGCTCTTTAACGAGTATCCTGCTTCGCAGCTCTATAACTTCGATCTACAGCGCAAAGTATTCGGCGGGATATTTCCGGTGCAGAAGGGCCTCTACGGACCCAGTCCTTATCCTCCCTTTGTCGCGGAGACTTTCAGCCTGTTTGCTCGGCTTTCATTTGAAAAGGCCTACTTTCTCTGGATGGGCATTTCGCTGATTCTCTACCTTGCCGGGATCGGGGCTGTGGTGGCAACTTTCTTTCCCCGGCAAAGGCTGAAAGCCTCCTTATTCTTTTGCTTTGCGTTGGCCTCCCGCGCGTTTCTGATGGATACGCTCATCAATGGCCAGCTTTCCTCCGTGGCCGTCTTCGCGGCTGGTTTGGCTATCTCGCTGGACCGGCGATCCAAACCGCTGTTGAGCGGTCTCGCGCTGGCAATTCTGATCTATAAACCCACTCTGATTATCATCCTGCTTCCCATGCTCCTGTTGACGCGCAGATTCAGGACGCTGGCTGGCTTTCTTGGAGGAAGCGCCTTTCTGCTGCTGGCCTCCACAACCTACGCTGGAATCGGGGTTTGGTCCGCTTACCCGCAAATGCTGAACTTCTATGGAGTAAAGTCGGGATTCAGCGGCACCTCTTCGTTTCTGCTTTGGATGTACGTTGATCTCAACTCATTCTCGTATGCCATTCCCGGCGGAAGAACTACTGCCGGCCTCGCGATCCTGGCCTGCATTATCCTTTGCGTAGCCGTTTGTCTTGCACTGCTCTTGTGGAAGTCGGCCAGGTCTGGAGTTGCCGCCCAATCCCTGGCGTGGGCGGCAACATTGACCTGGACGCTTGTGCTGAACGTCTATGTTCCGCGCTATGACTCTATATTGGTCGCTCTCTCCCTGATACTGACCCTGGCTGCGCTGGAAGCTCTGGGATGGCGGCAGGCCTGGAGGCGAATGGTCTTCCTTGCGCTCATGGTCTTTGCCGCCACCTGGGTCACACCGGAGATTGCGCAGAGTTACAAGGTTCAGATTTTGACCATCGTGCTCTTCGTTCTTGGCGTAGCGCAACTCATCCTGTTGCGGGCCGCCATACGCCGCGAGCCAACACTTATCCTGGGGCCTGTTCACACTACCCCGGCCTCGCCGGAGCTGTTGTGAGCGTCCGCGGGCCGCTGGTAGTCTTGTACAGTAGAGCAGCAACAGAAGACTGCCGGGAGCCAGGATCGGTTTTCATGCGCACCCCCAACCCGCACAACTCGCCGGTTTCGCCTGGGGTTCGTGGGCTTCGCGTCTTCGCGCCGCTGGCGCTACTTGCCGCGGCTCTCTGCGGGGCGCAGATGCTGCACGCACAGACGGCGGCCACTACTGTTCAACCCGCCAAGCCGCACAAGGCGGCGCATCCGCATAAACGGCTCGCTGCAGCTCCAGCGCCCGCCCCGGCGCCTCCGGCTGCTCCCGTTGCGGCAACTCCTCCCGCGCCTGAACTGCCGCAGTGGCCGGCCAACGAAAAGCCGGCGAAGGCTGCGGTCACGTGGGACAGCCAGGGCCTGCGCATCGACGCCGCCAACTCCAGCCTGGAAGAGATTCTGATGGACGTAGCCACCCTCACCGGCGCAAAGCTGGAAGGATTCGACGCCGACCAGCGCGTTTTTGGCGCTTTCGGCCCCGGCCCGGCGCGCGATGTGCTTAGCCAGCTTCTGCTCGGCTCCGGCTATAACGTAGTGATGATCGGAGACCAGGGCCAGGGAACTCCGCGCAGGATCGTGCTCAGTTCCCGCCACGCTGGGGGCGCGCAACCAGCCGCCACTCCCGCGCCGGCCAGCAGCGATGAGGACGCCGACACGGAAGAGCAGCCGCAACAGCCACAGCCGCAGAACCCGCCGCCCATTCGCCCCGGCTTCCCGCCCGGCGGGCGCACACCCCAGCAGATGCAAGAGATGCAGCGGCAACAGCAGATGCACCCGCAGCCGGGGCAGCCGCAACCGCCCAGCAGTCCGCAGAACTAGAACGACAGGGAATAGGGAATAGGCGGAATCGTCGGAGACCAATCGCATTTGTCAGGGATTGCTGATTCCCATCATGGCTGGATGTGGAAATGCTTTGGCGAAAAAGGAGGGTATCCATGAGCAGGTCAGACCCGCTTCGCAGTGAATGGATTCCTTGAGTGTGCGGGCTGCCGTTTTCTATTCCCTATTCCCTGCTTTATTTACAGCCCTCGCGCCACTTCCGGCTGGGGCTTGACAGCCGCGGGGCGCGGTTGAGGACGCATCAGGGCAAAGCCCGCGCGCAGGATTCCATACGCCGCCAGGATGCTGAAGGCCATGGAGCCAACCGACGCCGCAATCAACATTGTTAAATTCAATAGATCCGTCATTTTTTGCTTTCGTACACTTTACTTGTGGTCTGGAACGCGCCGCGTTCCCGCTCAGGCCGCCCTAAAAACCGTCTGGACTCGCCCGAGAATCGCTCTCTTCGATTGTCGCAGATAACCCGCCGAGTATGTCTGCTGTCTATTGACCAATGGAATACCCTCAAGGTTGCATGCAGGCTTACGGCGGTTGCACGGCCCGGAACGGCCCGCCGCTGGCCGGTTTTCATGGGCAGAGTGCGGCGCTCTCCGCAATCGGCGATAATATCTGTACTGCATTTGAAAGGAGAATCCCCTATGCCTGAACCTACGATTGCCCAAAAGAGTCCCTATCCCGTCGAAGTCGAAGCCGGCAAGAGCTACTACTGGTGTTCCTGCGGCCGCAGTAATGGCCAGCCCTTCTGCGACGGCAGCCACAAGGGCAGCGGTTTCACGCCGGTAAAGTACGAGGCCACTGAAACCAAAACCGTCTACTTCTGCGGCTGCAAGCACAGCGCCGATCCCGTTCTCTGCGACGGCAGCCACCACAAGCTGTAGGAAATTGTTTGGAATCCGCCGACTGAAGGGTATGGGCTTCAGCCCGTACGCTGGATGCCGGTTTGAATTTTCGTCTTTAGCCGCCGAGGGAATGCAAACAAACGTAAAGACATCCCTCAGGGGCTAAAGCCCGCGTTAATGATGAATCACGTTTGGCACGACTGAACAGGCTGCGGATAAAGGCTTGTTTTCAGGCAGAAAGTCCGAAAAGCATACCTCAGTGGCTAAAGCCACCGCTGATTTTATTGGCTTTATGCCGGGGATAAATCCCCGGCCTACCGCCTGAATGAGTTTTTCCGCAGCCTGTGAAGTCGTGCCCTTTCAAAGCATCGACTCTTTCAGAATTCATAGAACTGCGCAGTTCACTGACTTTCATCATGCCCATCACACACATCACGGTGCGCGGGGCGCGCCAGCACAATCTGCGCGACATCAACGTGCGCATCCCGCGCAACACGCTCACGGTGGTCACGGGCCTCAGCGGCTCGGGCAAGAGCTCGCTTGCCTTCGACACGATCTATGCCGAGGGGCAGCGGCGCTACGTAGAGACGCTGTCGGCTTACGCGCGGCAGTTCCTCGACCAGATCGAGCGGCCCGACGTGGACTCGATTGAGGGACTCAGCCCGGCCATCTCCATCGAGCAGAAAACGACCAGCCGCAGCCCCCGCTCGACCGTGGGAACGATCACGGAAATTTACGATTACCTGCGCCTGCTCTACGCATCGGTGGGCGCGCCTCACTGCCCCAACTGCGGCCGGCCCATCTCCCGCCAGACTCCGGATCAGATTGTGCAACGCATTCTCGAACTCGGCTTCGGCGAGCGCGTCACCGTGATGGCGCCCATTGTGCGCGGGCGCAAGGGCGAATTCAAGGAGATGCTCGACCAGCTCGACCGGCAGGGCTTCAGGGCGCGCGTGGACGGCGAGATCATGGACCTCTCCGAGCCGGTTCCGCTCGACCGCCGCAAAAACCATACCATCGAAGCTGTGATCGACCGCATCCTGCTGAAGAATCCGCCGGTTCCCACGACGATTCCGGCGACAACGCCGCTCGCCGCCGGCAAGCCCTCCGCCGAAAAGCGCCTCGACGCGGCCGTGGCCAAGGCGCTGCAACTGGCCAATGGCCTGGTGCTGGTGGCCGTCACCGGCAGCGAGGAGCAGTTGTTCTCCGCTTCCATGGCCTGCCCCGATTGCGGCCTCGATGTGCCCAAACTGGAGCCGCGCAGCTTCAGCTTCAATTCCGCCTTTGGCGCTTGCCCGGAGTGCCACGGACTGGGCTCGCTCTATGACCTCGATCCCGCCAAGGTAATTACCGACTGGTCAAAGCCGCTGCTGGACGGTCTGGGCCCCGGTTCCACCTCGCAGTATCTGCTCAGGCTCGTTCATCTGGCCGCCGACCGCTACAAGATCGACCTGAAAACCCCCTTCGAAGAGCTGCCGGTCAAACAGCAGCACATTCTGGTCTACGGGCCGCCCAAAGGCGAGGCTCCGCGCACCGGATTTCACGGAGTTCTCGCGTTTTTGCGCGACAGCATCGAAGAGGCGCGCAGCGATTCCTATCGCGAGTCGATGATGGCCTATATGTCGGCGACGCCCTGCCCAGTCTGCCGCGGCAAGCGGCTGCGCCCGGAGTCGCTGGCGGTCAAGATCGGCGGACTCTCCATCGCCGACTTCACCGCNNAACCGCGCGCTCTCGGCGGCGATCAACCTGAGCTTCACGGCGCGCGAGTCGCTGATTGCCGAGCGCCTGCGCCGCGAGATCGCCGAGCGGCTGGAGTTTCTCTGCGCCGTCGGCCTCACCTATCTTTCGCTGGACCGCAACGCCACCTCGCTCTCGGGCGGCGAAGGCCAGCGCATCCGCCTGGCCACGCAGATCGGCTCGCGGCTGCGCGGCGTGCTTTATGTTCTGGACGAGCCTTCCATCGGCCTGCACCAGCGGGACAACAACCGGCTCATTGAGGCTCTGGAAAAACTGCGCGACCTGGGCAACACGGTGCTGGTCGTCGAGCACGATGAAGAGACGATTCGCCACGCCGATTACGTGCTCGATCTCGGCCCCGGCGCGGGCCGTCTGGGCGGCTACGTGGTTGCGCAGGGCACGCCGGCGGAGATCATGGCCTGCCCGGAGTCGCTCACCGGACGCTATCTCAGCGGCGCGGCTCCCATGCTGCAACGCGCCAAGCCGCGCCCGCTCACCGGCAAGTGGCTCACCGTTACCGGCGCGCGCGAACACAACTTGCAAGACGTGAATGTGCGCATTCCGCTGGGCGTGATGACCGTGGTCACCGGCGTCAGCGGCAGTGGCAAGAGCACGCTGGTGAATGACATACTTTACCGCTCGCTGGCGCAAACGATCTACGGCTCGCGCGAGGAGCCGGGCGCGCACGAATCGCTCAGCGGCGCGGAGCAGATCGACAAAGTGGTGCGCATCGATCAATCGCCGATTGGGCGGACGCCGCGCTCCAATCCGGCGACCTACACGCAGGTCTTCGCGCCGATTCGGGATTTGTTTGCCATGCTGCCCGAGGCCCGCGAGCGCGGCTACAAGCCGGGCCGCTTCAGCTTCAACGTCGGCGGCGGCCGCTGCGAGGCCTGCCAGGGCGACGGGCAGCGCCGCATTGAAATGAATTTCATGCCCGACGTTTATGTGGAGTGCGAGGTCTGCAACGGACGCCGCTACAACCAGGAGACGCTGGCCGTAAAATTCAAGGGACACTCCATCGCCGACATTCTGGAGCTGACCATCGAAGACGCGCTCACCGTTCTGACCGACGTGCCACAGGTTCGCCAGAAGCTGCAAACGCTGGTCGATGTGGGCTTGGGCTACGTGCATCTCGGCCAGAGCGCGACCACGCTCTCCGGCGGCGAAGCGCAGCGCATGAAGCTGGCGCGGGAGCTGAGCAAGCGGCAGACGGGCCGGACGCTTTATCTGCTCGACGAGCCGACCACCGGCCTGCACTTCGACGACGTGCGCAAGCTGCTCGAAGTGCTTCACCGCCTCGCCGACCTGGGCAACACGGTGATCATCATCGAGCACAATCTGGACGTGATCCGCAACGCCGACTGGATTCTCGATCTCGGCCCGGANNTACACCGGCCAGTTTCTCAAACGCTATTACACCTCCAGCAATGGAAAACTAGAAGCGGCCGAACCGGACGAGTCGTTAGACCTCCGTGCCCCATCCTTTCCGGTCCTGAGCGCAGTCGAAGGATCTGCTTTAATTTCTGCGGAAAAGGTGGGAGACCACGAACCTGAACCGGCTTTCGCACGACCAAAACCGGCGAAATCCGTTCCACGCAAACCGTCAGCCGCAAAGAAGACAGCGAAAAAGAAATCCTATTCCCGCAGAAAGAAGACGGTGCTGCCATGAGCGACCTGGAAGACGCCACTCACGAGCCGGAAGAGAACCCATTTCCCGCGACAGATCCGGGTGCCCCAGGTCTCGCTTCTGAGACCTGGGATTCCACGGCTCCCAGCGTTCCGCCTGCCTATCTGTTCCAGTCTTTCTCGCAGCCCGAGGCCGTTGCTCCCCAGCGCATTCCGCATCTCGGCCATCTCGCGCTGCTGGCGGCGTTTTTGCTCTTCGGATTTGTGTGCGCGACAGTGCTGGGAATGGTTGCCTTGTACTTTCATCTGGATGGCGTCTCGACGCAGGAGCAGATCAGCACCAATGTTTATTACCTTCTGGGCTTTGAGGCGGTCCTCTACCTTGTGACTCTGTCTCTCGCTATCCCTATCTTTCCATTGTTCTGGAAGAAGAGCTTCTTTACCGGTGTCCACTGGCGCGGCGCGACGGCGTTGCGGCTCTCCTGGCGGCTGCCCGGCCTCGCCGTGGGCTGCTTCGTGCTGGCGCTGATCGACGATAAGCTGCTGCCCGGACCGGAGCACGCCCCCATCGAAGACCTCTTCCGAACTCCCCGCGCCGCATGGATGATGTTTTTCTTCGGCATTACCATTGCGCCGCTCTTAGAGGAGATCGTCTTCCGCGGCTTTCTACTGCCAGCCTTTAGCACTGCTTTCGACTGGATCGCTGAAAACTTCTTTGACAATGCTGTTCTTCACTTCGATTCAGATGATCGCCCAAAGTGGTCTATTCGTGCGATCATCACTGCTTCAATCCTGACGTGTGTTCCCTTCGCCCTTTGTATTCCGAAGGGCCACGACCTAACCCGTTTTCTGATTCTCGTCGTCTGGAGTCTGAGCGCCGCAATAACATGGGCATTTGTAACCTACAGATCTAAAGCAAAGAGGAATCGTATCTCCATTCTCGGCCCAGACGGCCATCCCCAATGGTCCATCGCCGCGATGGTGATCGCCTCCATCGCCACCAGCCTGCCCTTCGCCCTGATGCACGGCGAGCAGACCGGCCATTCGTTCGGACCACTTCTGCTCCTGATTGTGGTCAGCCTGATTCTCTGCGCGGTGCGGCTGAAAACGCGCTCTCTGGCCGCCAGCACGCTGCTCCATGCCTGCTATAACTTCCTGATCTTCTCCTCCATGATGGTGGGCACTGGAGGATTCCAGCATCTCGACAAGCTATAAGAGACCGAATTGATTATTATGGTTCGTTAGCCCTGGGGGCGTGAAGTTTCGACTTGCGCTTTCAAAGTCTACGCACGTAATCTAATGCTACACAGGAATATGTGCATTTATGAAATCTAACGTCACGTTAAAAATTGAAGAAGATTTGCTGCGCGAAGCCCGTGTTCTTGCCGCGGAGGAAGGCTCTTCCATCAGCGCTCTGCTCGCCGACCGGCTGGAGCAGGCTGTCCACCAACGCAGAGGATACGATCAGGCGCGGCGCAGCGCCGTAGCCCGGTTGCGGTCTGGCTTTGACTTGCGCTGGACTCCAAGCCGCTCACGGGGGGAACTGCATGAGCGGTAAGTGCTTTGTTGATACCGACATCCTGCTCTATGCGCATGACCGCTCCGCCGGCGCCAAGCATCTGCGCGCGCAGATGCTGCTGGAGCAGCTTTGGACCTCCGGATGGGGTGTGTTGAGCACGCAGGTTCTTGAAGAACTGTGCATTCATCTTTGCCGCAACGCCGGCAATCCCCTGCCCATCGAGGAAGTCTGCCTGCTGATTCGCGATTACTCCACCTGGGAGGTGATCGCTAACACTCCCGCATCGGTCCTCGAAGCGCTGGAGATCGTGATGCGCCACAAGGTTCCGTTTTGGGATGCCCTGATCCTCGAAGCCGCCGAGCGCGCCGGCGCATCCATCCTCTACTCCGAGCATCTGGCGACAACATCGCGCTATGGAGCGATTCAGGTGGTGAATCCGCTGGTCGAGCCGGCTGCTCCGGGCGCGGGAACGCCTGCCCGGAAGTGAGTTCTTACTACCGTAATGTGCCATCCGTCATCCACCACCGCCTTCGCAATCTGACATACTTGAGAGCAAGCTCCAGCGCTGCTTGACAGGGAACTTTTTGCTTCTGTCTTCATCCATTTTTTGGGCTAACCGCCTCGTCAGAAATTGGGTCTAATCAATTGAGATCGTATGGCGAGCATGCCAGGGTATCTGAGCGCCTGAGCTTGATCGTCAGCCTGTCCGTGCTGGCAACTTGAACAAATCGATTGACAATCGCATACAGGTATAGTAGTTCTTCCTATAGACGTAGGAGATCGGAATGTCTGAGCCGCGATTATCAAGACTTGAATTTCAGATTATGGAGGCGTTATGGGCAAAAGGCGACTCCTCGATCCGCGAAATTCAGGAGTCGTTCCCGGAGAAGAGAAAGCCCGCCTACACGACCATCCAGACTACCGTGTACAGAATGGAAGCGAAGGGGGTCGTGCAGCGCGTGAAGAAAGTCAGCAACTTCCACATCTTTGCCGCGACCATCTCGCGCGATTCGGCCCAGCGAAGGCTTATCGACGATCTGCTGGCCATCTTCGGAGGCCGCTCACAGCCTGTCATGGCGCACCTGATCGAGTTGGGCAAGCTGACTCTTGAAGATGTAAAGGATGCGGAGAGAGCGCTGCGAACTCTTTCCCGCAAGGAGAAGCAGCCATGATGCTTCCGGCATTCTGGAACGATGCCTGGACCGCGGCCCTGGCCAACCATCTCTGGCAGTCGACCGTCGTAACCGGGATTGCATGGCTGCTCTCGCTCAGCCTGCGCAAGAATCATGCTCGGATGCGCTTTTGGGTGTGGATGATTGCCTCTGTCAAATACCTGATCCCATTCTCGCTTCTCATCGCTGCCAGAGAATCGCTTCGCTCGGCGTTCGCCACACCGATTCAAAGGCCGTTGCTGGCCGCCGCAATGGAACAAATCACTTTGCCTTTTTCGCAAGTTGCGCCGCCTGCCGCCGTTTCTTTTGCCAGCGCAACGCCCGAGGCGGCCTCGCGACTGGGCAATCTGTGGCCCGTGATTCTGCTTGCGGCCTGGCTGTGCGGCTTTCTTTTGGTTATGTTCTCGTGGATGCGCGGGTGGTTGCGGATCCGTGCCTCTATTCGCGCCTCTTCACGCATGACGCTGCTGGCCGAGGTGCCGGTTTTCTGCTCGTCATACCTGATCGAACCCGGCATCTTCGGTATCTTCCGCCCCGTTCTGCTGCTGCCGCAGGGCATTGACGACCGCCTCAGCCCGGCGCAACTCGACACCATCATCGCCCATGAGATCTGCCACGTCCGCCGGCGCGACAATCTCACCGCCGCCATCCACATGGTGGTGGAAGCGCTCTTCTGGTTCCATCCCGCGGTGTGGTGGATCAAGACTCGCCTCCTGGAGGAACGCGAACTGGCCTGCGACGAAGTCGTACTGCAGTCCGGAAACAAAGCGGACATCTACGCCGAGAGCATCCTGAATGTCTGCAAGTTCTGCATCGAGTCGCCGCTGGCCTGCGTCGCGGGCGTTGCCGGATCGGACCTCAAAGGCCGTATTATCCGCATCATGACCGGAAAAGCGGCGAGCAATCTCGGTCCCGGACGAAAGCTGCTACTGGCGCTGGCGGCAACGGTTGCCATCTCCATCCCAGTTGTCTTCGGCCTGGTGCATATCAAGCAAGCCGATGCTCAAACCCCGACGCAGGGGCTTGCGGGCACCTGGCAGGGTACGCTTCACTCCGGAGTGGACCTGCGCGGAGTCTTCGAGATTTCCAAGGCTAAGACGGGAGAGTACAACGGGATCTTCTACGCCATCGACCAGAGCGTATCCTCCGTTCCTGTATCCAGCATTACGTTAAATGGCGCAAACGTGAAGATTGCCATCGCTGACATCGGCGCGGTCTTCGAGGGCAAACTGAGTCCGGATGGAATGTCGATTTCCGGAACCTTGAACCAGCTTTCTTTCACACACCCCTTAACCCTGAGTCGTGCCACGCTGGCGACAGCCTGGGAGATTCCCAAGCCCCAGCAGCCGATGACCGCCGACGCCGATCCCAGCATTTTGACTGCCACCATCAAGCCGAGCAATCCGCGCGAGCCGAGCAAAGGAATAGCCGTCCGGTTGGGTCGTCTGACGGCCGCGAACTTCACGCTGAGCGACCTCATTACCTATGTCTACGAGATTCATCCCAAGCAAATCATCGGCGCGCCGGGCTGGGTGGATCAAGACAGATTCGACATCACCGCGACGTTTAGCGGCGAAGGCGAACCAAGTCCCAGTCAATTTCGAAGCATGGTGCGAAAGTTGCTTGCCGATCGCTTCAAACTCAGCCTCCATCGCGATAAGAAAGAGCTTCCGGTCTATGCGCTGAGCAAGACCGGGACCGGTCCGAAACTTACCCGGAGCGCGGCATACCCGAACCAGTTGCCTGGCCTGTTCTTCCAGGATCTGGGTAAGTTGAAAGTCAGCAATGGATCCTTGCAAGACTTAGTCAATCTCCTGCAATTTGACGTGCTCGACCGCCCGGTCCTTGATCGGACCGGGATCACGGGGAGATATGACTTCACCCTCAACTGGACGCCCGACGACACCCAGTTTCGCAGTTGGGGCGCGGCGATTCCGCATCCAACCGGCGGCACGAACGCGCCGCCGCCGCTGTCCGCAGCAATCCAGGGACAGTTAGGACTCAAACTCGACGCCACGATGGCTTCTGTTGAGATTATCGTCATCGACCATGTTGAGAAACCGGTAGATGACAATTAGTTCGAAGTCAGGAGTCCACAGATGGCCAGCCTTCTCTATTCATGCCGATCAGATTCTAATCATAATCAGGGAGAAGCCGTGTTCAAAATAAGCGGGTGCGGTGCGCATAAAAAGGCATCTGAGCGCCAGGTAATCATCATAAGGCTGCTGGCTTTGTTTGTTTTTGCGGCAGCGGTTCCTTGGGCTCGTGGCCAGGCGGCGGCACAACCCGCGAATCCAGGGATTGAATCGCCCGGAAATGCCGATCAGGTCTATCTCAATCTTGTGGTTACGGACAAGAACGACAAGCGTGTTTTCGACCTGAAGCCGGGCGAGATTGCGGTCACCGATGGCGATTCTCCGGTCACGCTCAAGGATCTTACCCTTGTGACCGGCAAACAGAATCGCGAGCATCTGATCACGCTGGTCTTTGACCAGCCGAGCCCGGCTGCCGGCACAAGCCAGCAATCGGATCCTTCCATCGCGAAGAACGCGCGCGAGGCCGCGGCGAAGATTCTCAAGATGATCCCCGAGATTGGCTTTTCCATTTCCGTGCTGAATGTCGATGGACAGCTCCGGCTCCAAAGTGGGTTTACCTCGGATCGCAAAGCGCTTGCGCAGGCCGTGCACGCAGCCACCGAGCCGTTGAAATCCGGGAGCGGCAGCACGGTCAGCCCGCAGGAACAGCAACTGATCACCCTGGCGATGACCGGCGTCGATTCATCGGGAAAAGCGATCAATGCGAGTGAACGATCTCTGGCGCAAACGCTGAATTCCGCGCTCAAGAACTCCGGCCGGATTGCCCAGGATCAGCATCTCCGGCCTTCCCTGGCGGCCTTATTGGCCTTGGTGCAAGCGGAGCAGCCGATCGCGCAAAGAAAGGCGGTGATCTATTTCACCTCCTTGCAGGACCGGCAGGTCGATTCACAGGCCAGGGATGCAATCAAATCCATCATTGGCGCGGCGGATCTAGCCAGGGTGATCCTCTATGTCGTCGACCTGAATTCCCTCGACCGCACGGGAGCGCGGATGAGCGCGCAGGGTATGCTTCATGCCGGTGAAGGCGGCAATGGCGTAGAACCCGCCGACAAAGAATCGAACAATGACGATATGCAACGCTTGGCGGAGGGAACGGGCGGTAGTTACATCATCGGGAACCAGATGCAGAAGTCGCTGGATGGAATGATCCGGGACCTGACAACGTATTATGAGGCTTCTTATCCTTCCCCACCCACGGAATTCGACGGGAAGTTTCATCCGATTGCCGTCAAGCCCCTCCGCGCCGGACTCACGATACGCACGCAGACGGGCTATTTTGCGTTGCCTCCGCGCGCCGCCGGCGACGCCGCTCCAGAGCCATTCGAGTTGCCGTTGCTGAAGATTCTCAGTGAAGCGCAGTTGCCCGCCGATCTGGCCTTCCATGCCGCGATCCTGCACATGGGCGACAGGCCCGAGGGGAATGTCAATACGCTGGCTATCGAGGCGCCGTACTCCAATCTGGAGGTTCGAGAAGACTCCATCACCAACCTCGATTCAGTAAGCCTGTCGATCGTAGCTGATATCAAAGACAAGACAGGCACGGTAGTAGAGCGCTTCAGCTCGGATATTCCACGCCGCGGAATCCTGAGAAACAATGAAAAAATAATGAACGGAGTTGTCACATTTCAGCGTCATTTTTCCGCTCCCGCGGGTCAATACGTGCTGGAGGCGGCCATTCTGGACCACAACAGCGGCAAAGCCGGCGCGCAGCGCATCGCCTTCGAAATTCCCGGCGTCTCCGGAACGCCCTCGTTGAGCAGCATGGTTCTTGTGCGTAATACGGATCCGGTTCACACCGGAGACGATCCCCAGGAACCGCTTCGCTATGAAAACAATAAACTGACGCCCAATCTCTCCGGGCAGTTGCCGCCCGGCGTCAAAGACGTTTCGGTCTTCTTCACCGCTCACTCAGACCCCAGCGCGCCGGAAGCCCCCACACTCAGCATTCAGGTGCTCCGCGATGGCAAAGCGCTGAGCGGCGCGCCGATGATTGCTCGGCAAGCCAGCGGAGCGGAGTATTCTTCCTACCTGACCAGCTTTTCGATCAATCCGCCCATGGATGGCTTGTACGAGGTGAAGGCTAGCCTGAAACAAGGCGGAAAGACAGCGGAAACCAGCGTCTCCTTCACGCTGACGGGAACCAGTGCGGATGCCGATTCATCTCTTCCGGATCACTCGTCTCATGCCGTCGGTCCGCTGGTCATCACCTTTCCCACAAACCCCATGCAGAAACCATCGCCGGATGAACTCAAGTCCATCCTCGCGGATGCGACAGCATACGCAATGGAATACCGTTCCTCGCTGCCCAATCTGATGTGCGAACAGGTGACCAACAGGTCCGTCAATCAAAAAGGCACGAGTCAATGGAATCACAAGGACAAATTCACGGAACTGCTGTCCTATGTGAACCATGATGAAGACCGGATCATGCTGGAACTGGAGCTCAACGGTTCCAAGAGCCACGACTACACCGGAGACACGCGAGGAGTGCTGACGGTCGGAGAGTTTGGCGCGGCGATCTCAGGCCTGTTCCGGCCCTCGTCGATGGCCGATTTTCAATGGAAGGAAACCGGCGCGCTGGGAGAAGGGACAGTCCAGGTATTCGACTATCGCGTGATCAGGGCAAACTCATCATTCCATCTTCGGATGAGTCCTACGGATGTAGTCACGGCCGGCTACCACGGCCAGGTCTTCATCGACAGTACAACCCGGGCGGTTCGCCGCGTCACCCAGGTGGTGGACGATGTGCCGAAGAAGTTTCCCTTCCGGGCGGCATCGGTCAGCGTGGACTATGACTATGTCCTGATCAACAAGCACGATTACCTGCTGCCGGTCGGCGCGCAAATCGTCCTCAAAAAGGGTAGCGGAGAGACGGATATGAACGATATCGAGTTTCGCAACTTCCATCGTTTCGGTTCCACGATGAAAATCGTCGATTATTCTCCTCTGGCAGACCCCGCGGATAGCCATGCATCCAAAGCTTCTCATAAGAAGCATGGGAATGCGCAAGACTCTAACAACTGACAACGGTTTCGCTACTCCAGCATCTGCAAATCCAGCGGCTCTTCCAGCAAATAGTCCTTGCCGCGGAGGCACTCCAGCGCCCGCTTGAGCGCAGGGGAGGTGCACGGCTCCACGGTCATCACGAAGGGCAGCGCGTGCGAGGGAAAGCCAGGCTTCTGCACGATGGCGCGGATGTTGATGCCCTCGCTGGCCAGTGCCACGGTAATGTCGGCGATGATTCCCGGTTTGTCGTTGACCATGAAGCGGATGTAATGCGGCACCTCAAACTCGGCGCTCAACCGCGACGGCTCCGCTGGAACCTTGACCCGCCGCGACCCGTGCGCCAGAGCCAGCANNACCACATCCCCGCCATAGTGGCCGGAGAAGACCACCATGTTCTCCGTGCCCCGCGACCACGCCAGCGGCGAGTGCAGGTCCACCAGCATCGGTCCCACCGAGGCCGCAATTTTCTCCCCGGCATGATCGGCCCGCGCAATCTGCCGGATGGTGCAGCCCAGGTCGCGCGCATAGCTGAAGTCCACGGCGGCGATCGAGGTGATGGGCAGCGGCGTAATCTCCTCCGGGTTAATTTCGACGCGCAGCGCCAGGCGCATCAGGATGGCCAGCTTGGCGCGCGCGTCAAAGCCGCCCACATCCTCGGTGGGATCGGCCTCGGCAAAGCCCTTGGCCTGCGCCTCGGCCAGCACGGGAGCGTACTCCGCGCCCTCCTGCATCTTGCTCAAAATGAAGTTGCAGGTGCCGTTCAAAATGCCTTCAATGCGCTCGATGCGATCCCCGGCCAGCCCTTGCTCCAGCCCCGGAATCACCGGGATGCCACCCGCCACGGCCGCGCCGTACTTCAAGTCTCCGCCCCCGGCCGCGGCCAGCCGCTCCAGCTCGACGCCGTGAACGGAGATCAGCTTCTTGTTGGCGGTGACCACGCTCTTGCCCGCGCCGAGCGCCTTGCGCACCCAGCCGCCCGCCGGATCAAGCCCGCCGGCCAGCTCCACCACCACATCCACGTCGGAGGCCAGCACGGCATCGGCGTCCTCGCTCCACACCACGCTCGACGGAACCCAATCCGCACGCCTGCGCGCCACGCTGCGGACGTATACGTGGGTCAATTCAAGGCCCTCGGGCCTGGACTCGACAAGAATCCGCGCCACCGAACTCGCCACCGTTCCAAAGCCAAAAAGAGCGATGCGCAGCGGGCGCCGCATGAGGGGCGCTTGCGCGGAAAGCTGTTGCGGCGATGCGGAAACATTCAACTCGGACATGGGCATTTCCTCTTGGAGATCGATAAATGATGCGATAACCCGATGATACCTGAAGAGATCGCGCTGTCTGTCCGGCACGTGCTCGCGCGGAATGTTTGCAGATTATTTCCGCAACTGGGGTATCATCAAAATCCATGGCCGGAATTTTCGAAAAACTCAACCTCAAGGATCAGCAGGAGATCCTCGTTCTGCGCGCGCCCGATAGCTTTCTGCCGGAGCTGGCGCGCCTGCCCGTGCTCACAATTCACACTCACATCGAATCGGTTCCGCGCATCGGCTTCTTGCTCGCGTTTGTCACAAAGAAGAGTGAAGTCGACGCGCTGGCCGGGCCGGTCGCAGAGCGCGCCACGGGCGATGCGACCGTTTGGTTTGCCTATCCCAAAGGCACGTCGAAGAAGTACAAGTGCGACTTCAACCGCGACACCGGATGGGGTGCATTGCAGGCTGAGGGATTCGACACCGTGCGCGCCGTCGCCATCGACGAGGATTGGACCGCGCTGCGCTTCCGCCGCAAAGAGTTTATCAAGTCGCGCTCTTGATTCAACCCCGATTGGATCAAAGTGAAAAACGTGACCATGTTGGTCATGTTGCGCTACAATGAGTCTATGCGGACTGCCAAAATCAGCGAACTGAAGGCCAAACTCAGCGCCCACATCCAGTTCGTCAAGAACGGCGAGGAGGTGCTGATCTTCGACCGGAACACGCCCGTCGCCCGGCTCGTTGCTGTTGGGCCGGTTGAAGATGAAGACGCGCGCAGACGCCGTCTTATCGCCAAAGGCATCATCTCGCCGGCGAAGGAGCCGCGCGTGATTGGGAAGCCGTGGCCCGAGCCGCCTGGTCCGATGATCTCGCAAGAGGTGATGGAGCAGGTCTGGCGTGAGGAGCGGGACGGCCGATGAGTTTGCCCTTTGCCTTTTGGGACACCAGCGCGCTCATCCCACTCTGCGTGTTGCAGAAACAAACGGCCCTTGCAAACGTGCTCTATGCAGGCTATGGAATTGCCGTATGGTGGACTACGCCAGTTGAAATCATGAGCGGACTGACTCGTCTTGAGCGAATGAACGAGATAAGCCGTGATCAATTTCTAGCTGGCAAGCAACGTGGGCAGTCTCTTGCAAAAATCTGGGATACCGTAGGCCCATCCACTACCGTTTTGTCCCGAGCAAATTTGCTGCTTGAGCTTTATCCGCTGCGCGCCGCCGATGCGTTACAGTTGGCTGCGGCTATCGAGTACTTTGAATATTCCCCAACGGGCAATGTGTTCATTACCGCGGATCAGCGCCTTGCAGACGCCGCGCGTGGGAGTGGTTTTATGGTCGAGTTTATCTGAGGAAGCAACCTGGCGTCACCGGGCTGTAATTCACCCTTGCGCGTCCTCGAACTCCTCGTGCCAGGCCATCTGAATGGCTTCCAGGCGCGGCTCATTCGATTTGGCCGGATCGTCGGCAAAGCCCGCCAACTCGGTAACGTACCGATGCAGGTCGGTGAAGCGTACCGTCAGCGGGTCCAGGCCGGGAAACTTCTCCGCCAATTGAATGCCGATCTCCTCGGCGTCGGTCCACAGAATCTCGCGTGGCATATATTTTTCTCCTTATGAACAAGAACTAGTTAAGATTTTGGTTTTATCCATCCTTTCGCCAAAACTCGCAAGGATGGGCTTACCATTTAGCGGGTTAGCCACCGCTTTGCGGTGATAGCGAGTTAGCAAGTTAGCGGATTCATTGCGGGTATAACTTGTAACGGCAAATCTGATAGCTCCTTACTTCTCTTCCGCCAGCGTCGGTGGCTTGCCTTCGGTGACGTAGTTGCGATTCCACTTGGGAATCTCGACCACGTAGTCGCCGGGACGGGTGATGACAGCCTGGCAGCCCAGCCGCGAATTCAACTGCTGATCGGCGGCCATGTCCAGCCGGTCCAGTTCATCGTCGTCGGCCGCAGTGAGGCCGTTTTCGCCCGTCTTGATCAGCACATGGCAGGTGGAGCAGGCGCAGACGCCGCCGCAGGCGTGGTCGAGGAAGACGTCGTTGTTCTCCGCCACGTCGAGAAACGACATCGGCTTGCCGTGATGCTGATAGGGCATCGCGCCAAACTCGAACTCCACCGTTTTGCCTTCGGGAAGAAAGGTGACGCGCACCAGCTTCTCGGCGGGAATGTTTTTCTCGGTTGATTCACTCATGCGACACGTTCCTCCGTAATGACCCGCCTCATTTGAACTCCGCCGCGGCCATGGCATGAGGCGCGGTCACGGCTTCGGCCAGATCCTCGCCAGCGGCGTTCATGGTTTTTCCGGTCAAGGCGGTCGACACAGCTGCCTCCATCATCAACTCGGCAAAGCGGCGCGTGGCCTGATCGAGAGCCAGCGTCGCCTCGCGGATCGCGGCGGCGTTCTCGCCCTGCTTGATTTGAACCAGCCGGTCGCGCGCCGCCGTAATAGCCGCCTGTTCTTCGCCACGCAGCAGCGCCCATGCCGGACTCTGCGGCGCGCGCTCGACGGCGGCAAGAATCGTCTCCGCTTCGTTGCGCGCCTCGATCAGCAAGCGCTTGGCAAAGTCCGCCTCGGCATTGTCAAAGGAATCCAGAATCATGCTCTCGACCTGCTCGTCCGTCAATCCATAGGTCGGCTTCACTTCAATCTGCGCGGCCTGCCCACTGCGCTGCTCGCGCGCCGTCACGTGCAGAATGCCGTCGGCGTCGATGAGAAACTTGACTTCTATGCGCGGCAATCCGGCGCTCATCGGCGGAATGTTTTTCAAGTCAAACCGTGCTAAGGATCGGCAATCGGCGGCCAGTTCTCTCTCGCCTTGCAACACATGAATGGCGACGTTGGTCTGGCCGTCCACGCCGGTTGTGAAGTGCTCGGTGGCTGAGGCCGGAATCGTCGAGTTGCGCTGGATAATGCGCGCCACCGTTCCGCCCAGCGCCTCGATGCCCAGCGAAAGAGGAGTCACGTCCAGCAGCAGCATTTCTTCCGTGCTCTTCGATGCGCCGGCCAGAATGTCGGCCTGCACCGCCGCGCCCAGCGCTACCACTTCATCGGGATTCAACTCGATGTGCGGGCGTTTGCCACGCGGGCGGAGGTTAAAGAGTTCATCGACTAACTGCCGCACCGCGGGGATGCGCGTGGAGCCGCCCACCAGCACAACTTCGTCGATCTGCTCTGGTGTGATGCCGGCGTCGGCCAGCGCCTGTTTGCAAGGCCCCGTTGTGCGCTTGAGCACCGGCTCAATGAGCAACTCGAAGACCGCGCGTGGAATCTCGCGCTGATAACGGTCGCCGTTGGGCAGCTCGATGTCGAAGTGCGCCGCCGCTTCGGTGGAAAGCAGAATCTTGGCTTCGATGGCAGCCTTGCGCACCGCCTGCACCGCGCCCGGATGCAGCCGCAGATCGACGCCGTGTTCGGCGTGAATTTCGTTCAGCGCGATGGCCAATAAAAGATTGTCAATATCGTCGCCGCCCAAATGCGTGTCGCCGTTGGTGGACTGCACCTCGAAGATGCCGTCGCGCAGCTTGAGAATGGAAATGTCAAACGTCCCGCCGCCCAGATCGTAAACTGCAATCGTCCCCACCTTGGCACGGTCGAGGCCATAAGCCAGCGCGGCCGCGGTTGGCTCGTTGACCAGGCGCAGCACTTCCAGGCCGGCCATGCGGCCAGCGTCTTTTGTGGCTTGGCGCTGCGCGTCGTTGAAATAAGCGGGCACGGTAATGACGGCCTGCGTGACTGGAGAGCCAAAGAATCGCTCGGCGTTGCGCTTGAGCTGGCGCAGAATGTAGGCGGAAATCTCCGGCGGCGTGAAGCGCAGCTCACCCAACTGAATGCGCGGAACTTCTCCTTCTTCCACGTCTCCCGCCAGGTGAAAGGGAAAGAGCTTCAACTCATCGTGAATCTCTTTGAGGTCCCGGCCCATCAGCCGCTTGACGGAATAAATCACCCGCTCCGGCGTCTGGATGAGCGCCTTGCGCGCGCTGTTGCCGACGGTGACCGTGGGCCGATAGCCGCCGCCGGCCGGAATTGGGACCGGAATCGGATCTAGCGCCACCACCGACGGCACCAGATTCAAGCCGTCCACGCCGGGAATCACCATCGGCGTGCCGCCCTCCATGGTTGCGACCAGGGAGTTCGTGGTTCCCAAATCAATTCCGACTACGTGTCCTTCCGCCATGTTTTCTTTCATGCTCCCAGAGTTTCGGTCACGTCGCGGACCAGATTGCTGAGGTAGCGCCGCCTATCGAGCAGGGCCACCATTCTCTTTTGCGCAGAGGCGCGGGCCGCCGCGTCACCCTCGTCCCACGCCTGCCATTGAGTGCGCAGATCCTGGTCCACCTCAACCAGCAGCCCGTCGAATCGTCTCTTTGCCTGCTCCAGACCTGCCTGCAGTGCGGGGTCTTCCGCGCCCGTTTCGCTCGCCGCGCGCATCTCTTCGAGCTGCATATTCAACTCGAAGACCTCTTCAAGCAGATCGGCAGGCACGCGCGCAACTTTTTCTTCTTTGCTTTCCTGGCCGGCGCCAATCTCCGCGCCTAACAGCTTGAGCAGGTATTCGGTGCGGCGCAGCGGATCCTTCAGCGTGCGATAGGCGTCGTTGAGCAGCGCGGTATCGGCCAGGCTCCACTGCTTCTCGTTCTCCTCGGCGCGTGCAAAGCGGTCGGGGTGCAGCTTGCGGCTGAGGCGGTGAAACTCGTGCTCCAGCGCCGTCAAGTCCAGGTTGAGCCGTGGCTCCAAACCGAAGACAGAAAAATAATCGCCGCCCGGCGGGGGTTGAATCTTGCTGCAATGCGGGCAAAACAGCGTGGAATCGTTGTGGCCAATGGAGCACGACCAACAGGCTATGGGTACCGCGGAATCGATCACTTTGAACATAATTGCTTTCTTGCAAAATCGGTTTTGAATCCCCTGGAACGCCAACAAAACGCTCTCATTCTGAGCGAGCATGAGTACGAAAGAACTTGCGCCGATTTTACTTTCCGAAGCGGCGCACGCTGTAGGCGACCGGCAATCCGATTACGACCATGTGGACCAGCAGCCCTTGAATCAGGTCATGCAATTCGTATGGCCCTCTGGCATGAAGCGCGGAGAGTGGAAGAACGACGAGTCTCATGAACTCTTCAACCGCCGCGCCAAAGAACAGGCCGCAAATCAGCGGATACTCCTTCAGAAAGAGCAGCCGCCGGCTCGTTGCGTAGTAAGTCGCCGCCGCCGAGAGAGCAATCAGGAAGTGCAGGCAAACGCCAAGAAGATAAATTCCCGTGTTCGCGTGCTCGGTAACCTGCCCGCCCAGCAGCCCTCCGGCAATCGCCAGCGGAATGTCCCATCCAAAGAGAATGCAGGCTTGCAGAAGGTCTATTGTTCCGGCAATCAGTCCGCCCACCGCGATTGCCAACAGTGCGCTTCTTCCCTTGAAGGGCCAAGGTGCAGAATATTCCATCGTCCGCTTCATTCCCTTTCTTTTTTGATTTCCGATCAACCCTCAATGATATTTGCCGCAAACTTCCAATGGATCCCCTGGTTCCTGCCGGCCGCTCGACTACGAAAACGACGAACCGCAGCCGCAGGAGTGCTTCGCGTTGGGGTTGATGAAGTTGAATCCCTGGCGCATCAGCGTCTCTTCATAGTCCAGCGTCATGCCGTGCAGATACAAAAATGATTTTGGATCAACGAAAACTCTCACGCCGTCGAACTCATAAATTCTGTCGCGTTCGCGGGGCTGGGTGTCGAACTTGATCGAGTAGGAAAGCCCCGAGCAGCCGCCGCCCATCACGCCAATGCGCATCCCACCCTCTTCGGGCGAGATGCCTTCCTTGGCCA
>PLPA01000260.1 GCA_003159355.1 Acidobacteriaceae bacterium
AGGAAGATGCGCTCGACGGCCTTGCCCATCCATGCGTCTTCCATGGGCGGCTTGCCCACGATGGTGGCGGCGTAGATGGGGTCTTTGCGATGGGTGATGCAGGTGAGATGGAAGACCGGGTACTCATCGGTCAGTGTGTAGAAGCCGGTGTGGTCGCCGAAGGGGCCTTCCGCGCGCAGTTCGCCCAGTTCGACGTAACCTTCGAGAATGATCTCGGCGTGGGCGGGAACCTGCAGATCGACCGTCTCGCACTGCACGATTTCGACGGATTTGCCGCGCAGGAAGCCGGCGATCAGGTACTCCTCGACCTCCGGCGGCGCGGGCACGATGGCGGCGAAGGTGGTAGCCGGATCGGTGCCGATAGCCACGGCAACTTCCAGCCGCGAACCCTTCAGATTGCCCATCGCCACCTGCGGCAAACCGCCAATGGGGCCGTCAGGAATGGCGCAAGCGCCGCCGGCCGACTCGGCCATAGCTGCCACCATTGCATGGAGCGGGCCTTCGGTCGAGTGTTTCGCAGCTTCGAGACGCAGCGCTTCCCGGTAGTGCTCGGCGGCGACCTTCTGCCGCTGCCAGTGCATTCCCGTGGTCTGACCATCGTAGACCTGCATACGGTACATGCCGATGTTGCGCTTGCCCGAGCGCGGGTCGCGGGTGACCACGCAGGGCAGCGTGATGAAGCGGCCGCCGTCGTGCGGCCAGCACTTGAGAATTGGAAACCAATTGAGGTCCAGATTCTCGCGCCGAATGACTTCCTTGCAGGGAGCGTCCTTGGCGCTGACTGTCTTGGGAAAAGCGCTGGTGAGCGCGCCCAACTGCGGCAGCATTTTTAATTTGTCAAGCAGGCCCTCCGGGGCTTTCAAGTTCATCAGGCCGGTGATGCGCTCGGCAATCTCGTCCAGCCGTTCGACGCCCAAAGCCAGCGCCATGCGCCGCTCGCTGCCGAACTGGTTGATGAGCACCGAGTGGCCGGGATGGCCCTTGACGTTTTCAAACAGCAGCGCCGGGCCGCCCGGAGCGTACTTCCCTGCCCCGCTCTTCGCCCCGCCCCGCGCGCCGATCTTGGAAACGCGGTCGGTAATCTCGGTGATCTCCAGCTCCGGCGAAACTTCTTCGCCGATGCGCCTCAGTTCGCCGGCTTTTTCCAGTGCTTTGATCCAGTCGCGCAAATCGTCGTAGGCCAAGGCTGTGCTCCTCGGAGGCATATTCTTCCCCCTTCATACTAAGGCTTTTGACTGCCGGAAGAATCTGATTCGCTCCTTCAATCACTTTGCGGGCGGATGGGAATGGCCGCGGAAGATTATCATCGAAGGAGCGGCTCGGCTAGCGCTACGCCGCTCAAACAGAGGTAGAATCTCCCTCATGCCGATCCATGAAGACCGTCTCTTCCCCGCCGAACCAGGCACGCGCGCGATCGCCAGGACGCTGTATGCGCACGTGAAGAACCTGCCCATCCTCAGTCCGCATGGGCATACACAGGCGGCCTGGTTTGCCAAAAACGAGCCCTTCCCCGACCCGGCAACGCTGCTGGTGCAGCCAGATCACTACGTCTTCCGCATGCTCTACAGCCAGGGAATCTCGCTGGATGATCTGGAAATCGGCAGACCGGAACTGAAGAACCCGCGCAAAGTCTGGAGCCTCTTTGCCAGCCACTACTATCTCTTCCGCGGCACGCCGACTCGCATCTGGATGGATTATGTTTTTCAGGAGCTCTTCGGACTCCAGCAGCGGTTTTCCGCTTCCACCGCCGATCTGTTCTTTGACACCATCGCGGAAAAGCTGAAGACGCCGGAATTCCTGCCGCGTGCTCTGTTCGAGCGTTTCAACATCGAGGTGCTCTCCACCACCGATTCGCCCCTCGACTCGCTGGACGATATTCAGACGATCCGCGCATCGGGCTGGAAAGGAAGAATCCTGCCCGCCTTCCGCCCCGACTCGGTCGTCGATCCGGAGTTTGCAGGATTTGCCGAGTCGATCCACAAGCTGGGCGAGCAGACCGGCGAAGACACCTCTACCTGGACCGGCTACCTGAATGCACTGCGCAAAGCGCGCCGGCGCTTCAAAGCGCTCGGCTGCACCTCCACCGATCACGGCCATCTGACTCCGCAAACTGCCGATCTGCCCGAAGCCGAGGCTGCCGAGTTGTTCAACTTAGTTTTCAACGGCAAGGCAGGAGCGCAACAGCAGGAGCTCTTCCGCGCCCAGATGCTCACCGAGATGGCGCGCATGAGCCTGGAAGATGGCCTGGTGATGCAGATTCATCCTGGCAGCGTGCGCAACCACAACCGCAAGGTCTATGAGAAGTTTGGCCGTGATATGGGCGCGGATATTCCCCAGCAGACTAGCTATGTGAATGCGCTGCGTCCACTGCTCGATCGCTTTGGCAATGAAAGCAATCTGACGATCATACTCTTTACGCTGGATGAGTCTACTTATAGCCGCGAGTTAGCTCCGCTGGCTGGGCACTATCTATGTCTGCGCCTCGGCCCTCCCTGGTGGTTCCACGACAGTCCCGAAGGCATGATGCGCTTCCGTGAGCAAACAACCGAGACGGCGGGTTTTTACAACACGGTGGGCTTCAATGACGACACCCGCGCCTTCCTCTCCATTCCGGCGCGGCACGACGTTGCGCGGCGCGTGGATTGCGCCTTCCTCGCCCGGCTGGTTGCCGAACACCGTCTGGACGAGGACGAAGCCTATGAAGTGGCGCACGACCTGGCC
>PLPA01000032.1 GCA_003159355.1 Acidobacteriaceae bacterium
ATGGCGGCCTCGCAGCCGGCGTGTCCCGCGCCCACCACGGCGACGTCGTATTGCTCCGTAAATACCATCTGCTTCTATTCTATTGATTGGATAGGCTGGGAGCGGTCTCAATCAATGACCTGGTAGGCGCTGCCCGCGAGAATTCCCGCGCTCTTTTCATCCGAGCGAAAAAGCACGCGGAGTGGTACTTGAGGCCCTGTCGACGACGCAAAACCGCTCCGAGCCTAGATTGATGTCTTCCGGGAACCAAGTCTATGCGTCTAAGGTTGCAGAACCGGCGAGGGAATGCGCCGGGCGCGGAAATGGGCGAGAATCGGAACAGGGGGTCAATGAAGGTGCAACTGCATCCATGGATTGCGGCGGTTGCTGTCACAGCGTGTGCTTTTGCCGGGGTTCCCGGCAGCACATCTTCGCCGCTGGGGTTGCTGGCGGCTGCGGCCCAGGATAAGGACAGCTTTACAGCCATGCCGCTCGACTCCGGATTCGGGCGCATGGACCTCTCCGACCCTGCGATTCCTCCGGAGCAGATCATCCAGCGCATGGCCGCCAAGGAATCCGAATTCCAGGATGCGCTCGATCACTACACCTACCGCCGCACCGCGCGCGTACAGGTGCTGGACGACGACAACAAAACCCTCGGCGAGTATTACGAGGTGGACGATGTGATTTTCGACTCATCCGGAAAGCGCACCGAGAGAGTGGTTTTTGCGCCGGCGAGCACACTGGCAGAGGCGGGGATCTTGATGACGCCTTCCGATCTCCAGGACATCCAGCACGGCTATCCGTTCGTGCTGACCAAGGAAGAATTTCCTGCATACGACATCAAATATGTGGGCCGGCAGAAGGTGGACGAGATCGATTGCTACGTCTTCGATGTGAGCCCCAAAACCATTGAGAAGAAAAGGCGCTACCTGGACGGGCGCATCTGGGTAGACGCGACTGACCTGCAGATCGTGGTGACCAACGGCCGCATGGTTCCCGACGACACGCGCAAGAACAACGAAGACCTGCATCCGCCCTTCATGACCTGGCGGCAGCAGGTGGACGGCCACTACTGGTTCCCGGTCTACACCAAGGGCGAAGGCGTTCTGCACTTCAGCGGCGGCCACAACTTCATGGCGCAGGACGTGCATATCCGCGACATCATCAAGTACACCGACTACAAGCAGTTCGGCTCGACGATGAAGATTATCTATGAAGGCAAGGACATTACGCCGCCGGAGAAGCAGAAATAGGGGCAGCGGGAGTACACGGATAGCCCTATGAGAATCAAAACTGGATGGAATTTCAGAAAGCAGGGAAGGAATTTGGTAGCGCTACCGTCTACCGATTAAGAGATGTATATATTTGATAATACATGGTATATTCAGTAGGACTCTTGAGAGTTGCCCCACAAGTTGCCCCCGCAATTGCTCGCCTGCCTAAGAATTTGCGAGTGTCTTGCAAGCTGTATTTGGTGCGCGTTCCGGCAACGGCAAGGGTGGGCTGCCACGCTCCCCGGCTGCCCCTCATTCCGTTTGTGGATAGACAGCTCGCACTGGAATCTCCGTCTAGGTGCCCATGGACAATTCCGCGGCGCAGTGCGGATGCTTGATGGACCACGGCGCGCTGGCCTCTGGCAGCCCAGTACGTGTCTTCTCTAGTGCCGCGTGCCTCTCTATTGGGTCGTTCTCCGGACTCGAAGGACAAGGCTAAGCCCGACGGACTAGAGGAAGAAGAGTTCGACCGAGGTCCGTTACTCTTCTATGAAAGATCCACCGTCGAAAGCTCTCTTCGCACTTTTCAACGCTTCGTTATATTGCCACTGATAGTGCTTCTTGAGGAAAAGACGCTTCTTGCGGATCGCCTCGTCAGATTTAGCTTCTGAATCAAGATGATCCCCTATCGCATAGAGCAGCTCACCCATCTGTCCGTCGCAATACTGGTTGGTTTTCAATCGAACGAATTCCGAAGCCATGACCAACCAATAATCCGCATGAATCTTGGCCTTATGGCCAGTCTTCCCAAAGCTGCGCACGTAAAATCCGTACACCACCGAGAACGCGAGGAGCTTCTTTGGAAGCTCTCGGTACTTGGAGGTATAGGGGGGCAGAAAGTCGGCAAACGGTCCTTGGAATACTTCTGATTCCAGCCTGACTCCGAATGCGGCGGCCTCAGTCGCCACTTTAGCGACCTTCTCCATCTGCTCAAAATATGGATCGCTTCCTCCCTCTTGCATTGTCGCCTCGTAAATCTTGAGCAGTAGGACTAGAGACATCCTGTCTCCGTCGTCGAGTCCTCTAAGGGGGGCATCACAATGAAGAGATTCAAATGCTTTGGCTGTGAGGTCAGCGAGATCACCGAGCATGGACAATGGAATTCCTCGCAGACCGGACAAAAGTTCGTCCGAGGTTCTGTCCTTTGTGCTTCCTCCTTCCAATTTTAAGCTCCAATAAGACTTTCAGAGGGGTTCCAACATGTCCAACATGATTCTCCGACTTCCAGCAGTGAAGACCCGAACCGGGCTCTCTCGATCCACAATCTACCTGCGCGTCGCGGCCGGCAATTTCCCGAAGCCCATTTCTTTGGGTGCTCGCGCTGTCGGTTGGGTCGATGCCGAAGTGGAGGCCTGGCTCGCCGGCCAGATTGAACTGAGCCGCAGGACTCAGGGAGAACGGCTGCGGGCGCCGGAGGTCCGCTGATGACCGCCGAAGCCTTCGCTGTACTCCCCCCGGAGATCGTCACCGCCGCTGGCCGTGGCTGGCACATTCTCCCGGTTCAAGCGTTTGGAAAGCTGCCCCTGGTGAAGGGCTGGCCGAAAGAGGCTACCAGCGACATTGCACAGCTTGAGGCTTGGCAGCACCAGTACCCGGCTTGCAATTGGGGTTTGGCAACGGGCACGGCTTCCGGCCTGGTGGTGATTGACGTTGACGGCGCGGAAGGCCGCGCATCATTGGCGGACCTGGAGCGGCAAGGTTTCACGCTTCCTGCAACGCTCACAGTGAACACGGGGCGTACGGATGGGGGAGAACATCGTTATTACCGCCCGCCGTCCGGGGATGAAATTCGCAATGACCAATCCGGCAAGATCGGCGCGCACATTGATGTGAGGGGCACAGGCGGCTTCGTAGTGTGCCCACCGTCCGTTCATGCCAGTGGGAAACAGTATCGCTTCATTGACCCATCCGTGCCGGTTGCGAACTTGCCCGGTTGGGTAATCGTGCGGCTCACAGTGTGTTCGCCTATACCCACCGCAACGGCACAGGCAAGCCCGCAAGCCGTGGGGAAAGGTGGGCGCACAAACAGGCTGGTTAGTCTGGCGGGAACCCTGAGAAAGCGGGGAGCGGCCCCGGCAACCATCGAAGCCGCGCTGCTTGCAGAGAATGCCACTTTTGCTCCGCCCTTGCCAGAGGCAAAGGTGCGAACAATCGCGGCGGACATTATGAAGCGGTATCCAGCCGGTGAGGCCAATGCGCCTCTGGTTTCAACTGTGCCGCCCATGACACCGGAAGAGGCGGCTAGGGTCACCGGAGAGTTGCTCGAAACCTGCCGAGCCTGGATTCGGCGCTACATCGTTGTGTCGGACGAGCAAGCCGTCATCATGGCCGCATGGACGCTGCANNGCCGCGCTGGTGCGCACCATCGAAGCCAAGAGACCAACAATTTTCCTGGACGAAATGGATGCACAACTCGGTGGGGATAAGGAATATGCGGAAGCTATTCGCGGAATCCTGAATGTTGGCTTTAGCAAGGACGGGGTCTTTTACAAATGCGTCGGCAAGAATTTTGACCTGAAAGATTTCCATGTCTTTTGCCCAAAGTGCTTCGCCGGGATCGGACAGTTGCCCGACACGGTGTCCAGCCGCTCCATCGTTATCGAGATGCGCCGGAAGCTGTCGGAAGAGTCCGTCGAACCATTCCGCCAAAATGCGGTGAAGGCCGCCGCGGCTCCAATCCGAGAGGCATTGGGAGCATGGGCGGCGCGGGGTTCCGTTGTCCTGCTCCGAGAGATCAAACCGGCTGCAATTCCAAGCCTTAGTGATCGCCAGAATGACATTGCCGAGCCTCTGCTGTGTATTGCGCAGCTCGCCGAGGATGGATGGCACCAAAGGCTCACCGGGGCCTTGCAGACCATCTTCAAGGCCGCTGGCACGGCAAACACATCCAGCGGGGCTACCCTGTTGGCCGATATTCGCGCCGTCTTCGATGGGGGCACGGCGGAACAGATTCCATCAAAAACTCTTGCCGAAAAACTCTGCGAGATCGAAGGCCGCCCCTGGGCTGAGTTTTCTCACGGGAAGGGATTGACTGCCAACAATCTGGCACGGCAACTCAAGAAATTCAAAATCTATCCGGTGAAGATTCGGTTAGGACCTGCCGAGACGGCGCAAGGCTATCGCCGGGGGGATTTTGAGGACGCCTGGTCCCGGTATTGCCTACTCCCCCCAATTCAAACCGGAACAACGGAACACTCAGCGTCTTTATTGGCTAAAACCGCGTTTTCAAACCGGAACACACATTCCTCTGTTCCGGTTGCAAAAAGTGCCTCAAAGCCGCATGAACAAAGGGGTGTTCCACTTGTTTCGGTTCAAAACGGGGGGAAGGCCGTTTCAGAGGTGAGAATATGAGCACAGCCCTGGAACTGATTCGGGCAGTGGAAGCAAATGGCGGTCGGATTCGAGTCGAGGACGGGTGGCTGGTAATCGCGCCCGAAGATGCCGCCGCGCCGGTGATGGAAGAGCTACGCTAGCACAAGGCCGAGATTATCGAGTTGCTCGAATCGGCCAGCATCCCGCCCGACAACCCTGCAGAATGGCGGAAACCGTTCGCGAAATGGCTGAACTCCGCCTGTGTGCGTCACCCGCGATGCTTTGGCGGCGTGGGCTGTCTGCACATTGCCTTCTGCGAGTGGGAAGTCCGGCAGGGCGGAGTTCCATGCCCCCGTGATACTTTCGAGCACCTGCTCGATGAGTCGCGCTTTCTGGTAGGCGAAGTGGCCGGCGTGGCGCTGGTATCGGATCTGACGTCCCGGGAAGATGCAGAGGCGGTGGGATTGCGGCCAGGAGCGGGCGGCAATTCACTGTCGGCCCAAAAGTGATGCTGCATGGTTGCCGCTTCGGCCAGCCCGCCACGCAAGCTGGATTCCAAAACCGGCTCCACAAAAGACGAATGTCCCCGACGGGCGCCCTTTCTGCGAGCCGGTACCGTGCACACAAACTCTCGGTTCCCGCAAAAATTCTGAGAAAAATCGAAAATCCATGAGGGTCGGTGCGCCGCAGAGGAGCTTTGGCAGCGCCTGGATCCAGCCAAATTAAGCCAGGATCCGGTTGAATCCCGCAACTCGTTCCTACCGCAGTGCGGCTCTTGATTCCAGCTCAATTCGGCCACGTTCGCCTCTCAACTCTGCCTCGACCACGGCGACTGCAGAGAAGTAATTCCAGAAGCAAAACTGAGAATTGCTTGGGAAAGCCACTCATTGCGCGCCCTCTAATACTCAAACTTCCAACTTGCAGGACACTCGGCTTCGTCCAGAACCAGCTGCTCGCTCCTCTCGAACGCGGGCTCGTGAATCATAAAGTATTGAAGAGCATCAGAGCCGGTATTGATTGGCTGATACCAAAGATGTGTCGGAATCGCGATGAACTGAAAGGAATTCTCATCCGTGACCTTAATTGGCACGGTTTCAAAGCCTCGTGTTGGATCGAGACGATGAAACCGCCCCTCGCCTCGAAAGAAGAGACAATAGACGCTCCCACCCAAGTGACGATGGACCTCGTTCGGTTGGCCCCTTGGAGGTACGGCGGCCCAAATTGCGCTTTGAGTCGGGGTAGCATGTACATCGGCGACCGTCGAACCGCACGAAGCAGTAAACATGCGTAGGCGTGCATCCTCGCAGTTCAGGTCCTGCGCAATATCGTAGACCATTTTCGCGCGACTGTATTTCAGCATGTCTCTTTCGCTTAATCCGAAGAATTCCGCTGCCCGGGTCCAGACTGGCATTCGCGCGTCCGATGGCTTCGCTTGCATCATTTCAATCAATCCATCGCCGTTCGTGTCCCTATATACGGCGGACTCGAATGCTAGCTCGGCGGAGGTCACACCCTTCTGGGAGTAACGCAACGCAAGCTCCAGAAAGTCTGCGGTAACCGTAGTTGCTAGTTCGCGATCGCCGACCGTAACGCGTGAATCTGTAATCAACGGATCGCTGCGATTGGCTCGATATAACAGCGATGTTGCTGGCGTATACTGCGATGCGGCGAAATGAAGTGTCAAGGTAATCATCGTAATCATCGAAAAAGACACTACGAAGTTGGCGAAGCAGTGCGCCGTCTTATATTTTCAAGAATCAGGTTCTGGTATTCCTCGGCGATCGATCTTGGATCACGAGCAAGATAGATGTCGCGTCCCACAATTTCGTAGTCTGCGCCAGCCGCCGCCGCGCCCCCCGGCTCACCGCCCTGGGCACCGATGCCGCATGAAACTAGACAGGCGGAAGGCCCAAGTTCGCGCCGGACATATGCCACCAAAGACGGATAGTTGCCCGGAACTTGTAGATTCATGCAGCCACATGTTTTCGCAGTGTGAATCGCACCGGATACCGAGGTCGTTGCATTGCGCTCGTCTGCGGCCGTGAGACCGGTCAGAAGGAACAGCTCAAGAGATGGAAATGTCGTCATGCATTGTGACAGCACAATAGGACCTACGTCCTCCCATATCGTAATCGCCTGTGCACCTTGATCTTTGAATGTGGAGATCATCCCTTGAGCAATGTGGAGCGCATCGTGGATCTTCGCATCGAGCAGGATTGGCACGGACGTCACCTTCGCAATGCTGCGAACGACCGCTGGTCCTTCCCCTGAGCGAAGCATTAGTTGCCACCCGATTTTAACGGCTGCAATGAATGGTGCCGTAGCTTCCAGCAGCTCCTTCGCTTCGGTCACGGAGTTCACGTCTAAGGCGAGCATCAGGCCATGGTGTCCCCGAAGTGTAGGAGTTCTCTCGGTCATGATCTGTCCTTCTCCGCGGCATCAGATCGGGCGCGGTTAACGGTTGCGGAGAGCTTAATAGTAGCCGCCCTCGCCATGTCTTGGAATGCTTCCTCTCGCGCCGGGACCTGCCGATATGCAAAGATCAAGCTCCTGGACGCAGACACCAGCGCGCCGGAGCCACGCTCATCGAAAAACACAGAGAGTTGATTAGTATCACCCCCTTGGGCGCCAACGCCAGGCACGAGAAGGAAAGCACTTGGCATGAGACGGCGAAGAGCCACAGCTTCTCGCGGCGCGGTGGCACCTACGACCGCTCCAACTGCGGAGTATCGGCTCCCTTCGGTTAACGCTGCTCCCCACTCCTGCACCTTCTTAGCAACAATATGACACAACGGCTCTGTATTGCCAGTGTTGCTGAGTACGGGTAAGTCCTGGAACTCTGCGGCCGAAGGGTTCGAAGTGCGCACTACTACGAAGATTCCCTTGCCAGTTGCTGCGGCGGCCTGGACAAAGGGAAGGACTCCGTCCGATCCCAAATAAGGGTTGACGGTGAGAGCATCGACGTTGAATGGACAGTCCCTGGAGGCGTGAGGGCCTATCGGTCCAAGGTAGCTCTCCGCGTAGGCTACAGCGGTAGATTCGATGTCATTGCGTTTGGCATCGCAAATCACAATAAGGCCCTTTTGCCGGGCATAGTCTATCGTGCGCTGCAACGCGATGAGTCCCGGCGGCCCAAGAGCTTCATAAAACGCCACTTGAGGCTTTAATGCGGGAACAACATCGAAAATCGCATCTACGATTTGCCGGCCAAAATCAAAAACAAGATTGGCCGCAGCAGGGAACCAGTCCGCCCCTGAAATGTTGGCCAACCTGTCGGTCAGGTAGTGCGGCAGCAGGTCAATGTCAGGGTCCAGTCCAACCACGACACTACTATTCCTTTTCTCGATAAGCTCACTGAGGCGATCTGCGAAGCCTGGGTTCATATTTGTTTCACCTCCGAATGCGAGTTCGAAAGCAGCGGCCTGAATAGGTCTGTCTTGTCGATGATTGTTTGCACAATCTCGTGCGAAATTCGAGTTCTGGGGATTCCTGGGTAGACAGAATCGGCTTCACCGAGGAATGCACCTCCGACAAGGAGTACATCGGGATTCGCCAGTTCAGCGGCACAAACGTGAAGTAGTGCCATGATCGGATCTATGCGTTCATTCGGGACCGACTCGCTGCTGACGAAGTTTATAGGGTATCCATCGCCAAGAACCTTAATGCTTCCACTGGAAAAAATGTATTCGGTTCCGATATTGTGCTCCTGAATCATTAAAGGCCGATCCGACTGAGCCTGCGTTCCGAAATCTTCTATAGCGAACTCGATGCGTTTGGAACTTACGCTGACAAGTCTCGGTGACCACCCAGCCATCGCAATCGCATCGGCAACTAATACAGATTGTTTCCCAGTGGTGCCAATGACGAAATCAAGATTTATCTTTTGCTCCTTGAACCAAGCAATAGCAGAAGGGATCGAGGGCGCGATAAAGTTCGCCTGCTCCGAATCAGCTAATAGTAGCCGTAGCGGCGACGGGTCGCATACCACTACGCGCGCTTGAAGACGTTTCAGCATGGAAAACATCGCTCTTCCGATCGCCCCGTATCCGATAAGCAGGACACCAGTATTGATCCAAGACAATCCGCCCAGTTTAATGACAATGTTGTTACAGGCAGCTTCGGCCACAAAAGCTGGTTCATACAGCACCTTAGCCTCTGATCGCGCTACGTTGATCAGCGGGAAGGCAAGTCGAGCCTCTTCTCCTTTCCTCTGCATCTCTACCAAGAGATCTTCCGCCTGCCTAGCACCAAAGGTCGTTTGTTCAACGACGCCGCGGATCCGATGAAGATAAGGGCGGAGTTCTTCCGTATTATAGAAAGCAGGAGCCAGGTAACCACCGTCTTCAACGATAATGACCGGTTCATCACCTTCGGCGAGAAAGTCGCGAACTCCAGCCGCGAGTTCTAAGCCGTTAGTAGAACCGACTGGCCCCCAAACTGTTACTCCACGTGATTCAAGTGTGCTCCTCACCAAGTCTCGATTTGAGTATGGGTAGTCTTTGTACAAAGCCAATGTCTTGTGCGGATCCAATCCGCGCAACTCCAGCGCACGCATGAAGGGGAGAAGATCCAGTAAGAAGTGCAATATGACAATCACCCTATAATTCTTGAAAGCATCGTCTTTGCGGAGGGCCTGGCTGTTAAGAACCCGCATCTTGCTGAGCAATTCGTCTATTTCCTCGCAAGTGTATGTGGGTTCTTGGAATCGGAACGCCACTGAAAAATCGACGATAAGGGGGCTCGACCCTACCCGTGGTTTACTCAATGCAGCAGTCCCCGACCTTGGATCGAGGACTGCATCTCTTAGAAAGTCCCCCGGGTCCCAACTGGAATGATTTACCGGCCGACTCATTACTAACTCTAATTCGTACCCGGTTACACATACGAGAAGAGAGCGACCGCTTAATCTCCATTCGTTGCCGGAACGCTTCGCAGACAACGAGAAGGGGAAGTTCACTTCTTCACTTTCACCACTGGGCTGAGGATTAAGCTGGACATGGACTAAACGCTGATTTCCTTTTCGGACAGTAGAAAAGTTGTGGGAGCAATTGCCGAGTTGAGCTTCAACTGGGACAGAAAAGGAAAGATCCTTCGATTCTGAACTTTGCGGATTTCGATTGATAGTGATAGAACGCGCTACCTCGATCTCGCAGGTTCCTGCGTTCAGGCACACACGATCTTTAACAAATATGTCAGGCATATACCCCTTTGAGGGAGAAGTTAAATCTGGGCTACGAGAGCCGGGAGGAGATCTGTGCAATTCCAAGGCTCTGGTTCACGTAATGCCTTTTCGTCAGATTCCCTAAGGCCTCCTGCATTTGCTAAGAAGTCGTCTTTCCGCATGAAGGACGAAGTGCGAATGCCGACAGCCTCCAAATTCGCCCGACCGGAGTCACCTTCGTATACAAATAATGCATGCACCGGCTCGGCTTGGTGCCTGGCAACGATTGCATAGGCATGTGCCAGCGTCTGTCCAGTCGTCAATACGTCGCAGAGAAACAATACACGGTCGTTTGGGCGCAGATCACCCACAACTTGGGAATTGAACAACCGTTTCTCCGGCCGGATCGTAACTCCAGGAACCTTCGTAGCTAGGGAGATTGCGACTTGGCAGGGAACAAGGCCGCTTGGGCCTCTTGAAGATATATCGACAAACGCCAGCCGATCGATTTGAGTGGTCTGCTGAAGTTGTCTAATGTAGTCTGTGAGCATGTTGACGATAAGGCTCGCGGAATCAGGGTGGGTCAGGACGCGCGGTAGATCGATAAAATAGTGACGTCTGCCCCCGCCGGTCAGGCTGTGTTCGCTGCAAGTCAATCCCGCGCTCAGAGCAGGTGCAAGCCGTCTCTTGTCTTCCGCGGTCAAGATTCCAGAACCGTACAAGCTTTGAAATCTCATGTCAGGATCCTTCCCTTCTGTTCAGCCGCTCAATGGCCGAAAAATATTCGGCTGCAAGAGCGCTGCACTTTTCGAACGTGTCGGAAAAATCACTCGGTGTCGATGCCAAGTCACTCGCCAATGACCGGAACGCCGCACGCAAACCGCGCTGAACATTTGCCCGAGCGGTATCAAGTTCCACTCCGAGTGCGTCGTAAGGGACGTCACCCGCAAGATTCTCCGTTATGTCCTTGATGATCAACACCAAAAATGATAAACAGAGTCGCAGATTTCCATCTGTGGAAATCAGGACATGCTCAACATTCATCTTAAACTCTGCCGTAGGGCGGAAGAAAAAGTCAGCGGCTGGTGCTTCCATCGCCTCAGCCGCAAGCGAAGCCGATTGCCTGATGTCTGCAACTACCCACGCTCTCACTTCAGCATTCCCGGGTAGGCTTAGAATCTGCATCATTGCTCCAGTTTCTCGACCGACTGTCGCCTTCGCAGACTGCGATTAGCCAAGCGCCGAGCCAATGTTGTCCGATAGCCAATATCGGACGACTCGCAATTCTCCCTCTTTTGGCTTACCGCAGTCAATCTTTTACCTCTTGGCCATCGGAAAACAGCCTTTCAACGGAGACCCCAAGAGTCTTCGCAATGCGTGCTTGGCTAATCTCGGATACGGACAGGCCGCGCTCAGCTTTACGAACCGTCTGGGCAGAGACCTCGGCCCGGCGGGCAAGCTCCTCCATGGTCCAGCCCTTTTCCTCAACCCGAATCTTCCGCAGGGTTCCATTCGCGGGCAATACGCCGTTTTTGAGCTCGTTCTGTGGCACATATGTTTATATACGATTATTCCATTGATTTGTCAACAGTATTGTTCGTGAGTGAACAATACTGTTTATGAGTGAGCAGTATTGCTTATGAGTGAACAGACACTATATATATCGACATATATCGCTTGTTATACCTTTACATCGCATTGTTCAGTTTCCAAAAATCCGCAAGCATCCATCCACTTAAGCCGCAAGCATTAAACCAGAATTTCCCTTTTCGGCCCCGATTCGACAGTTCTATCGCTCTTGAGGCAGATTGCAAGGCGAAAAGAACAAAAGCGCAGAATAAACTAGCATCTGCGGCAGGAAATCCGGGCGATTCGCTGCCATTCCTGTTGCGCTCGTATCATCGAGCGCCCTCCACCAGTACGCAGCCGCGCGGCTAAATCCTCTACCGTCCTGTCCCGGAACCCGGACTGAGGTCGTGCGGGCATGCAGGCACCGGCAATGCCGGCCAGGTCGGACGGAATAATTCAAAAACCTGAAGTTCCACAAATCAGTAATAAAAAACGCCCATTCCGATGGCGAGGGTCGATCCCAGGTTCGATCCGGGGATCCGCGTCAGAATGCCGACTCTTCATTTAGTGATTCGGGCGCCACTTCCGGGCCGAGCCTCAATACGGCTGGGCGGCGGCTGGATCAGGTTCGAAATCGGAACCTGCGCATCTTCCCATGCCCGTGAAGCGTCTCGGAATCCCAAGTACCAAAAGCGGGAACAGGAGCATGCGACATCGAAGGCCCTTCCGCCAAAATCCCGCTTATTGCGGACTTTACCGAGGAGCCCAGCACGTCACCGAAGATCTCCAAACGTTGTGATTTCTGGATCTCCCGAAAGCCAATCCCGAGCGCAAAGGACGCCATCCGGATTAGCACCAAATCAGATCCGTGTTACTCTCGCTCCGCTAAGGTTATAGCAGGCCGGCCGATTTTGACCGTCCGGGTGGGTTCGCGATACTCCCTCCCAAATGAAAAAAGGATCGCTTGAGCAGGGCAGTGTACTCACAGAGGCAGAGATGAAGATTGTTCACAGCGAAATCCGGGCAACGGGCGTCTACTTGATGGCGCAATGCGGCTACGTCCCGGTCGAATGGCACACCGCGCAAGCGGCGACAGACTAAGCTGGCAGGACTGACTTCAAGACACTGAGAGCTATAACCACGAGAGCGGGGAGAAACCCTGGTGGTGCCGGGGGAAGCCGCGTATTCCCTTAATGTCTCTGAATCTCTCCCACTACGGGTGGCTTCGCAAACCCTGAAATCGTTGGCTGGCAGGACTACGATCAGCAACTGGAGAGCCGGAATAATGCGTGGTACTCTCAACAGTGCGGTCCGGATGACCGTGTCCTGGGAGAACATCGACCAAGCGAGCGGGCACGTTCCCCCATGGCTTTGTTGAGGGCTGAAAATGCACTGGCTCCGCACTAATGGTGCGTTTACAAAGTTCAAAAAAGGGAATGCACCAATAGTGCAGACAAGGAGGTAAGCTGTGGCGAATCAATACGGAAGGCCGATGGAGGGGGAGCGATACACTCCCAAGTATTCGCGCGATTACCCTGCCCTGCCCTCTGGTTTGCTGCCCTTGCCGTACTATCCGAACCTGAAGAGAGAGCTTCGATCAGTGACGGGCGCGCTGGTCCTGACTTACCTTGAAATCTACCATCCGCCCTTGCAGGACGCATCTGGTGCCCTTCTCAGCGCGCCTGTGACCCTCCACCTGGACCAGATTTCAGAGGATCTACAGATCTCCCGCAGGACTCTATTCACTGCCCTGTGTGTGCTCGCAGCCCGGTGGGGAAGCGAAGAGGCTTGTGTGCGCGCAGCCCGCGCCGGCCGCGAGTTTCTCAATCCTGCACACACCATCAATGGGCGGACGAAGTTTTACTCGGTCACCGGCGCAATCGGCTATATCCCTCACACAATCGTCCAGCTACGCCGGAACTTTTCGCTCATCTCATACACGCTTAAAAAGGCGGGAATCACCTCGCTCACGCAACAGGAGTTCATTGGCATAGACCATTTCAAGACTTTGGACGCCGCCGCCATTTCAACGCCAGCTGCGCACATTCTGGCACAAAAGGAATCACCCTCGGAGATTCTGTTGCGGACATCTGTGCTTGCGGGGGATCGGCGGAGCACACGTTATCCGCGGCTGCGCGCGGCTGTCGGGACTGGCATAGCGCCGGCGAGTGTGCCCAAAGTGCGCCGAAATCCTGGGACAAGCATGTCGGACAGTGAAGACTGGCGCGAGCTGAGTTCTCGATAAGTTCTGGGGATGCTCGTGCCAGTCGCAGTTCTTCATTATTTATCTGGGTTGCTTCCGGGGAGTATCTTTTCTTGCGGGTGGTACCTGTTGGGGTTCACCTGTGTCCGGGTTTGGTCTGGGCTCAGCCCAGCCTGCTGGTTCTGAGCAGACTCAAGATCGTCGCCTCGACCGACCACCGATATGCATGTTGAAGTGCCGACCGTGACCATAGTCTTCGATTCGAAGATGGCGCCGGGTGGGTGGGACCTTTGAGCCTTGGCCGACAGGTTACGAATGCGGCTGAGTCCTCCTCCTCGAAGGTCTGTTCGTTCTCTATTCGTTCCAGTTCCAATCCGGTCGCTGGGCCGGAGTAGCTAACCCAGGCGTCCAGTCCGGGGAGGGCATGACCATCCTCTCGCTCGTCGTGAACATCTTTATTACTGCCTTCATGACTTCCAGCGGTTGTTGGTGATCCAGGTCTTGTAGATTCAGGTTCGGGTCCGCGGAGTGGAGTTGGTTGACCAGCGGTATCGGGGGAGACACTTCCAGTAGATCCTGAAGGTCGCAGTAATACATCGGCAGGTCCATTTCCCGGCCCAGCATTTCCGCTTGGTCCCAGTGTTCCTCCACGAACTGAATTACCAGGCTGCACAGTTGGGTTTTGAGCAGTTCCGGGCTGATGTTGCCCAGCGCCTGCTTCGCTTCCAGGTCGAGCTTCGGCTCTTTGGATTTGCGATCTGCTTTGCTCGACCGGCTTGAGTAGGTCATAGGCTTCCTCCAGGCGAGCCACTCGGAAACAAGTGTACATCAATGTGACTCATTGGGTGTGTACTCATTGTCTGAGGGCCGCGATGATTTCAGGTGATGCCTGTCAACATTCGGATTCGGTTTGGCCGTGCGATTCGCCGCATACGCGAGGCGCAGGAGATCAATCAAGAAGAGGCGGCGGAGCGTTGCGGGCTGCACCGGACGTACTACAGTGGCATTGAGCGCGGAGTCCGAAACGTCTCGCTCGTAAACATCGAAAAGGTGTCCAAAGGCCTGAAAACGTCTTTGCCTGACCTGTTCAGCCGTCTATAAGGGCAGTCCTTGAACTACGTTCGCCTATGATGGTAAGGCCAAGAGAAACTGCTATTCCTCGTCGGAATCCTCCAATGGATCGTATTCCTGCACAACTACATTCCCTTCCAATCTCTTATGGATTTCGTGGTGAGCGTACGTGATCGCGCGTGTTGAAAACACCTGGAAGCTGTCTGCAACATAATTCAAGGGAAACAAAGGATTGCCCAATTCGTCTCTGGAAGGCTGCGGGAACACGACGATATTGACACCCTCTGCGCGCTGTACGGAGCTGAACAGCACACCATCAAACGGCGGCTCTTGTTCGTGAGCCAGGTACTCCGCCATCGTCTGCGTGATGAGGTAGTCTGCCTCCCGACCAGGAATTATAGGTTTTGAGATTAACCTGCCCAAGCGGCGCAAGAAGGCAAATCGCTCAGTCTCTTCTGTAAAATCGGACTGAAAGTAGCTTAACGGTCGATAGACACCGCTAAAGCGAGTGAAGTCGAGCAGGCGTAGTGGTCTCGACGTTTGCATCGCTATCACTGCCGATTCGCCACCCAACGGAGGACGTATTTCAGCTAGGCACGTCTCTACGTCTTTGGCTCCATAAAACATCGAGACTCCCTCTGAATTCATTCGGCCTGTCCTCGCTCTCTTGGGAGGTGGAGGACCAACGTTCAAAAAAGGGTCTTTCAGCATCGATACAAGCTGTTCGTCGGAATCACAACCACGGGCTCGGTATATCAATGAACCCTGAGCCAACAACTCGACAACGCTGCTGCGCTCATGGGAATCCGTGCCCCAACACTTCATCTTATCGATGTCACCAAAGAGCTCTTTGAACAGAAGCCGAGCCGCATGGCTGAAGAATCTATGCCCGTGCTTTAAGTCCTGTAATACATCATCCCATTGCATCTGGCGCGCATAAGTAAACACTGGTTTTTCGACGTAGTTGGCGGTGTCCTCGAAAAACGGAATATCTCCGTCCGGAGGCCATACAACTTCAGCATCTATGACAGCTCTGACTATCTCATCATTGAAGTCAAAATACTGGCCCAGAATTTCTTGGACGACAAATTCGAGGGGTTCCCCCTCTTGTACAAACCAGTCATCATCATCTGGGCCAGATCGACGAACCTCATCTCCCTGAGCATAGTGTTCTTGGATTTTCGCCCCTAGGATCTCTCCAAGACGGGATAATGAATAGGTCTTTGGCTGCTCTACACCGCAAACCTCGCAGAGTGCTGGATCACCGTCGTCCGTTACCACTTGTCGGAGATATTCATCCTCAAAGCAGGAGGCGCATACTGCTTTTTCCTGTCCGTCAATCTCAGCCACATTTGCCTCCAGAGAACAGCATCAGCAACACGTTCGAAGGGTCTATCCTCCATCAACCAAATGAATCTTTCGGAAGAAGTTCACACTAGACGTTCGGCCAATTAGCCGACAGAGCTTCCGCCTGTTCCAGTATTGTCTTGGTAGCTTTTTCCTGCTTGTCAGGCGGATAACCGTATTTCCGAAGGATGCGCTTAACGAGCACCCGAAGGTGCGCGCGAACATTCTCGCGGACGGTCCAGTCGATGGTCGTGTTCCGGCGCACCGTATCCACCAGTTCACGGGCGATTGTCTTGAGCGTAGTGTCACCAAGCACCTTCACGGCGCTGTCGTTCACTTCCAGGGCATCGTAAAAGGCAACCTCATCCTCCGAGAGGCCCAGTTGGGCACCCTTCTCTGACTCTTCGCGCATCTGCTTGGCGAGGGCAATCAATTCCTCGATTACCTGGGCAGTCTGTACCGCGCGGTTCTGGTACTTCCTTATAGTGCCATCGAGCAGTTCGGAGAACAGCTTGGACTTGACCACATTCCGCCGGGAGCGCGTCTTGATCTCATCGTTCAACAACTTGCGCAGCAGTTCGACGGCAAGGTTCTTCTGCGGAAGATTGCTGACCTCGGCGAGGAACTCATCCGACAAGATCGAGATGTCTGGCTTTTTGAGTCCCGCCGCGGCGAAGATGTCCACCACCTGGTCGGAGACAATGGCCCTGGAGATGATCTGCCGAATGGCGGCTTCCAGTTCGTGCTCCGGCCGGGCCTGTTGGTTTGCTGCCTTCGTTAGTACGGCCCGAACTGATTGGAAGAAGCCCACATCGTCGCGAATCTTGATCGCCTCTTCGTGCGGTACTGAAAGAGCGAATGCCATCGAGAGATCGGTAACCGCCTTGATGAACCGATTCTTGCCATCCTCCCGGCTGAGGATGTGCTCCTGCGCATTGGGTAGAAGCGCCAGGCGTGCCGTCGGCGAGTCACCCGCCCATGCTGACCAGTCGAAGCCATGGAAGAGACCGCAGCACACCTCGTACTTCTCCAGCATGGCCGCGACGGCCTCTTCCTGCGGAATATCTGTGCGGCCCGCCCCGCCGCTCTCGGTATAGATGCTCAGAGCCTGCTTCAGTTCCTGGGCAATTCCCAGGTAGTCCACCACCAAGCCGCCGGGCTTGTCTTTGAAGACGCGGTTCACCCTGGCGATAGCCTGCATTAGCCCGTGCCCGCGCATCGGCTTGTCCACGTACATGGTGTGCAGCGGCGGCACATCGAAACCGGTCAGCCACATGTCGCGCACGATCACAACCTTGAACGGGTCGCTGGCTTTCTTGAACCGCTTCCCAAGGGCCTCCCGGCGTCGTTTGTCGCGGATGTGCTGCTGCCACTCAGGCCCGTCGGCTGCCGAGCCGGTCATCACAACCTTCAGCACGCCGGCATCGTCGGCTTCATTGTGCCAGTCCGGGCGCAGATTCACAAGCTGCTGGTAAAGTTCCACGCAGATGCGGCGGCTCATGCACACAATCATGGCCTTGCCGTCCATCGCGTCCAGCCGCGCCTCAAAGTGCCGAACCAGGTCATCCGCAACCGTTTTCAGGCGCTTCTCTGTCCCGACCACGGCCTCCAGCGCTGCCCACTTGGTCCGCAGCCTCTCGCGGCGTTCGACCTCTTCGCCCTCCGTCACCTCCTCGAAGTCCTTGTCGATCTTGGGCTTCTCAGTCTCTGGCAGTTGCAGTTTGGCCAGGCGGCTTTCGTAATAGATCGGAACCGTCGCCTTGTCCTCGACGGCACGCTGAATGTCGTAGACGCTGATGTATTCGCCGAAGACCGCACGGGTATTGGCGTCCGCCTTCTCGATGGGGGTGCCGGTGAAGCCGATGAACGATGCATTCGGCAGGGCATCCCGCATGTGGCGGGCAAAGCCGTCGATGAAGTCGTACTGGCTGCGGTGTGCCTCGTCGGCCATCACGATGATGTTGCGCCGGTCGGAGAGCTGGGGATACCGCTCTCCCTCTGCCGGCATGAACTTCTGGATGGTGGTAAATACCACACCGCCAGAGGAGACCTGCAACAGCGCCCGCAGATCCTCGCGATCCTTCGCCTGGACGGGGTCCTGCCGCAGCAGTTCGTGACACCGAGAGAACGTCCCATAGAGCTGGTCGTCCAGGTCGTTTCGGTCGGTGAGCATCACGATGGTGGGGTTCTGCAACCCGGTTTCAAGAACCAGACGCCCGGCATAGAAGGCCATGGTCAGGCTCTTGCCGCTGCCCTGCGTGTGCCACACCACACCTACGCGCCGGTCGCCAGTCTCGTAGGTGGCTTTCAGCGTCTCGGCCAGCGCCCGATTCACGGCGTGGAACTGGTGATACCCGGCGATCTTCTTCGTCAGGATGCCGCCGCCCTCGTCCTCGAAGACGACAAAGTAGCGGATGAAGTCCAGCAGCCGGCGCTTGTCTAACAGCCCCTGGAGAACAACCTGAAGCTGCGGCAGTGCAGCGGGTGCCAGAGCCTCACCCTCGATGGTGCGCCACGGCATAAAACGCTCGGTCGTCGCGGTCAGCGAGCCTACCCTAGCTTCCAGACCGTCGGAAATGATGAGCAGCTCGTTATAAGTGAAGAGCGAGGGAATCTGCGCCTTGTAGGTCTGGATCTGGTCGAAGGCATTCCAGATGGTGGCCTTTTCGTCCGCCGGGTTCTTCAACTCCATCAGGACAATGGGAAGGCCATTCAGGAAGACCAACACATCGGGCCGCCGGTTGTTCTGGCCTTCCACAACGGTGAACTGGTTCACCGCTACCCAGTCGTTGTTGTCCAGATTTTCGAAGTCAATCACCTGGACGAGTGCCCCACCGGTGGTGCCATCCGGGCGTGTGTACTCCACCGGAATTCCATCAACCAGTTTTTGGTGCAGCGTGTGATTACTGGTTGCGATTGTCGTCTCTTCCGACAAAGTGAGCCTGCGGTAGGCATCCTCGATGGCTTCAACAGATAGCCCTGGGTTCAGTCTTTCCAGCGCCTCGCGCAGTCTCCGGTCCAAAATTACGTCGCGATAGCCGCTGCCATCGCGCTCTGCGGCAGTCTGGCCAGCGGCGATTGTCGGGCCGCTCAGAATCACGTAGCCCAAACCCTCAAGCCATTCGAGCGCAGCATCTTCGACCACGGATTCGGTGAACCGGCTCCCGTTGAACTCACCGTTCATCGTTCCAACCCCCTTCGCCACCGAATTCATTGCTCATCTATTAATCCGCTCAACAGAGCCATGATAGATGTGTCGTGATCGCCCTCATACCATATTGGATATACGCGGCGAGATGTCAAGAAACCCTCGCGTTCAATCCGAGCTACATCGGAATCCGGAGATTTCAAGAATGCATAGTGCTTAGGCATCGAATTGTCTTCCCTTGCAACCTCGTCTATGAGACGCACAGTTCTGTCTGGTCCGAGACTGCACCCCATGAAAAGCAAGTTGTTATTCCGATATAAGAGCGAGAGCTCTGCCCTAACCTCGCTGCCCGTTCCATAGGCTACTTCGTATTCAGCGGTCAACAACACTCTTGTTTCTGGGCGACAATAATCACCGTGCAACTTCAATAGGAATCTTGAGCCAGTTGATTTCAGCGGGCGGTACCGGCGTAGATCATGGGTTAAGAGAACATAATCAAAATCGCAAGCGCACACTCCGTGATGGATCTCTAGTATGTTGTCCAGATTCGTAGTCACAATCGTTCCCGAAAAGATGGCCGGGATCAAACGAACTGCTCCAGCGATATTCTCGGGGGAATCTATTCGAAGGTTATACTGAAGCTGCTCATCGAATAGGTTCCTATTCATTCCAGACACCACAAGATCGGCTGCCTCTTCAAATTCTGAGCGATTGAGTAGCTCTTCTAACTCTGTTGGCTCAATCATCGTGTTTGTTCGCAACTTCCTCAAAAGCTCCGACCATACAGGAAGTCCCGATTGAACTGACATGCCTGAGCCGACAAATGGGACAACTTGCTGCCTCTTCGTAGCCTCTTGCAGTTCCCTATATCTATTTTGATTTGAATGTAATGCCAGAATTTGGCTTCTTGCTTCTTCTTGACCAGGATTCCACACTTCGTTTAACCAGGCGTTGGCTTCAGCTTGATAGGCATCAATATCATCTGTCAGGACTTCAAGCGGAAGAAACTCTGTCCCTCCAATAAAGACACCACCTTCAATGTGGGTGCCATCTCGCAGGGCGAAGTAGACGGACTCATTGAAAAGAAGCTCCAGCGCCCGATGCATATTATCTTTCCCCTATCCGCAGATCGCCGGAGATAAGCCTGGGTAAAAACGAATCACGCAGACTGCTCAACGTTCGCGACTCTCGCTCGTTGACAACCACATGGGAGTACAGGGGCCTGACAGCCCTGTCGAAGGCATTCATCAGGGCGGGCGTTGGCACTACAACAGGGATGGGGCGGAAACTTGATTTGCTGATTTCAAGGAAGGTTGAGCCGTTTGCCCTGCTGAGAATTGCCTCGTGGGCGACTTCGGCCCAAAGAAGCAGGAAGAGGTTAGAAACTCCTTCCAACGGTTGCATGGCGATAAATCCCTGATTGATTGCCACCGGGACTTCAGCGACTGCCAGGTACCCGATGGGAGCACGGGAGGACAGGAGCACAGTTCCTGCCGGGAGAAGCCCAGACGAGATTTGCGTCAACCCCGCGTCTGTGATCCTTCGTTCAGACCCAAGTAAGACGGGATTGCTTAGTCCCGAAAGGTCTTTGGGAGTGACCCAGTAATGGGTCCCGTCCTCCCAGTAGGAAGACTCCTTCGTGCTGGGAGTACTCCCGCCTTGAACGATCGCCAGGTCTCCGATTTGCTTGACCATCCACCCCTTTGGAATCTCGCCGAGTTCGGAGTCCTCGAAGGAGTCGGGAAAGAGGGCGGCGATTTGGGCTGGGAGGCCGGGGTCGCGGCCTTCGGCTTTGGCGCGGACGGGATCGAAGTCCACAAACCATGACTTGAAGAGCGCCCGCGCCATCGCCTCTAACGCCTCGTTCATCTTCCGGTTCAGCTCGATCTTATCGTCTAGGGCACCGAGAGCGTTGGCTATTTTAGTTTGTTCAGCAAGCGGTGGCAGAAGTATCGAAAACTCTCGCAAGTATGTGAGGTTGGTCTTTGGAACGCCGGTTACAGATGAGTCTTGAATCAGCTTGGTTCGGCTTGCCGGACTTGAAACGACATAGTAGATGAACAATGGATCGGCCTTCATTCGGTCAACCGAAAGCTTCATTTGGTTCGAGGAGAGAAGAAACCTATCAAACTCATGATGACGAGGAACGATGCCAGTTTGCCCTAAGGTTCCCTTCTTCGTAAAGATAATGTCTTCTGCCTTGCAGGTGCTTCGCGATAGTCGCCGTGCAGTATCTTCGGAAACGAATACGAATTCTTTGTCGCTAAATCGGGTTCCACCGAGAGATAGATTGCTACCTCGGATGACTGGGACCCCGGAGCGCGTGTAGTCGGATGCAGGCAGATTCGATCCAAAAGGGCCGTCTACAAGTCCGTACTCGCGTTGCGCGATAGCCCCGAGCGTGGCTGAACGCCATTCACTATTCGCCATACCCAAGCTCCTTGAGATTGGCGGTGATGACTGCATCCAAACGTGCCGCTTCGGCCTGTTGCTCGCGGAGTATTGCGGCCAGACGAGCCATTTTCTCCTCGAAGGGTTCACCGTCGTCCTCAACAGCTTCGGCCCCGACGTAGCGACCGGGCGTGAGCACATAGCCATGCTTCTGGATTTCGTCGAGCTTGGCTGCCTTGCAGAAACCGGGTACATCGGCGTACTCCCCGGCCCCTCTGTCGCCACGCCATGCGTGGTACGTGCCGGCGATCTGGGCGATGTCTTCGTCCGTCAACTCGCGGTGCACGCGGTCAGTGAGCGTTCCCATTTTGCGGGCATCAATGAAGAGCGTCTCCCCGCGACGGTCGCGGAAGCGCCCGTTCTTCTTGTTGCGGGTGAGAAACCAGAGGCAGACGGGAATCTGTGTGGAGTAGAAGAGCTGGCCGGGCAGGGCCACCATGCAGTCCACAATATCCGCCTCGATCATCCGCTGACGAATCTCGCCCTCGCCGGACTGGCTCGACGACATGGAACCGTTGGCCAAGACAAACCCTGCCAGCCCTGTGGGCGCCAGGTGATAGATGAAGTGCTGCACCCAGGCGAAGTTGGCGTTACCGGCCGGCGGCACACCGTAAACCCAGCGCTTGTCTTCCTTCAGCAGCTCGCCCCGCCAATCGCTGTCGTTGAAAGGCGGATTGGCGAGCACGTAGTCGGCCTTGAGGTCGGGATGTCGGTCGTTGTGGAAGGTGTCGCCGTGGGCAATCTGCGCGTCGATGCCGCGGATGGCGAGGTTCATCTTGGCCAGCCGCCAGGTTGTGTAGTTCGACTCCTGCCCGTAGATGGATATGTCGCCGACCTTGCCGCTGTGAGCCTCGATGAACTTCTCGCTGGAGACGAACATGCCGCCGGAGCCGCAGCAGGGATCATAGACACGGCCCTTGTAGGGCGCAAGCGCCTCGACCAGCACCCGGACCACCCAGGACGGCGTGTAGAACTGCCCGCCCTTCTTGCCCTCAGCGCTGGCGAACATGGCGAGGAAATACTCGTAGACCCGGCCCAAAACGTCCCTGGCGCGGTCGGCGGGGCTGCCCAGGCCGATGTCGCTAACCAGGTTGATGAGCTGGCCGAGCCGCTGCTTGTCGAGGCCGGGGCGGGCGTAGTCCTTGGGGAGCACGCCCTTGAGCGACGGGTTGTCGCGCTCGATGGCGGACATGGCGTCGTCTACGAATGTGCCGATCCGGGGCTGGGGCGCATTGGCCTTCAGATGCTCCCACCGCGCCTCTTTTGGCACCCAGAAGATGCTGGCGGCGCGGTACTCGTCCGCGTCTTCGGGGTCGGCGCCGTCGGCCCGCTGGGCTTCCAGTTCGGCGTGTTTGGCCTCAAAGGCGTCGGAGATGTACTTGAGGAAGATCAGTCCCAGGACGACATGCTTATACTCCGCGGCGTCCATGTTGTTCCGGAGCGCGTCGGCGGTCGCCCAGAGTCTCGATTCAAATCCAAGTGCAGTCGTAGTTCCCACGGTTCTCGCTTCCTTTTCAACTGCTTAGATGGTAGTACCGTTTTACGCCTTCCGCCCAAGGTAATCAAGGAATTCGGAGTGCAAGACAAAACGAGGGTCCTAGCTCCTGAATGTCCATGATCCGCTCTGCGGAGCCAAAGGCCCGCCAAGACGTCCACAGGAACGCGCAGCGCCGCAACGAGTGAAAGAATGTCTCTCAGCGCCATGCCGGGAAAATAGTTCTGGCCGACTGAGCTTCCTCTGGTCAGTCCCCCTTTTCTCCATCCCCTCCACGGTTAGAATTGCTTTGGTTGAGTCGGTTTGAAGCCTTCGGCCTCTTCATGCAATGAATCCACTATGCTTCCGGCCTTCGCTTTATTTGAAACCGAGTGATTGCCGCCGGTTAGAGCACTTCTCTCGAATTCATACAGTTCTGATGTACACTACATCACGAGAAGAAAAAGAGATGACCCCGCCAAAGAAAACCGCAACCCGAACGAAGCGCAGGATCGTTGCTCCCGTAGAGAAGCGTACTCAAATCCGGCTCACCGTCGATTCCAAATTCACCAAGGCTTATTTCTCCCAGCTTTTTGCCGTGCTGAGAATCAGGAAAAAGAACGCTCTCGCCGAGCACATCATCATGAATTTTAGGACCAAGGCTGCTCAGACGCAGATTCTGGCGTTCTATAACGGCCCGTGGCTGGACATTCCATTTCAGAGTATCGACACCTCGTTCGTCTTCCCTTTGACCCACGAAATTGCCGATGAACTGGAGAGAGTGGGCGGGGAGATCCTCGGCGGCGTGAATAAGTCCAAGACGTTTCGCGTGATGGTGGCCTATTTCGCCTTCGTCCATAAGCTAAAGAATCCCAAACAGACGGCCAGCACATAGTCTTTTCAGTCACAGAGCGAAACGATATTGCTCCCGATCCAGGAAAGAAATGTTGCGCGAGTATGACGAGGTCCGTGGGCAGTTATGTCGGGACTCTGAACGGAGTCGTTCCCCGTTTACGAAGAAGTGCCGTTGCCGTTTACGAATCGGCGTGTTGCGGCAGTCTTTCTATTTGGCGATCATTGGGAGCCGTCTCTATTTCGGATTACGGTTCTGAGTGTTGCGTGAATCACGGCAAGAGTCGCATTGAGTTCACGCCCGAGGTCGTCCGCGGTAGATGCCCCGTGATCTGCATGAGCAGAAGGTTTTGAAGGCAGCATAGGCCACTTAGGTGCGCGACAGCCCCGTCGCTCACTCGCGAACGTAGTCGCTTATTAAACGAACATCTTCGCATTTATACGCCGAGGTCAGTCCGGTTATTTGCGCGCGACTTCAGCATTTCTATGGGGTCTCGGGGCGTAGCCCTGAGCAAGATGCGCAACCATTTCTCCGAGTAGCCGAAGGCGGATTGGGGAAATGGTGGTGTATCCACCAAATCCCGACGGGGTTTTGTGGATACAGCGCATACCTTGCCGTGTCATTTAGCGATTTGTGCGTCTTCTAATATAATACATATATGACAGTTACTGTGTAGAATGCGTCTAATGCCTGTGTATGGAAAATGAGGCTCGTCGCAGGATACAGGTGCTCTCGTCGAACAATGTCGAGGAGCTTCGTGCGTTCCTGAATGCAATGGCGAATGAAGCGGAGTCGTTGATGGTGCGTTTGCTGAAAGATTCTATGGATGCTGTGGTCGGTGCGCTCGGTGAGTTCACGCGTAATTCAAATGCAACTTAACCAATGGAGTAAAGGGATGCCGAGAAAGATTCTGAGACTGCCAGTCGTATTGGACCGCACCGGCCTATCACGCAGCACTGTCTATCTGCGCGTCACCGAAGGAAGGTTCCCAAGGCCAGTGTCGCTGGGGGCCAGGGCTGTTGGCTGGATCGAAACAGAGGTAGAGGAGTGGATTGCCCGCCAGATAGAGGTCAGCCGCGAAATCAGAGGGCAACGCACGGTTGTGAGTCCGTTGTCGTCAAGATGACGCCGGAGCGGGATTCCGGCGTGGCAGCCATCTGGGATTGGATTGCTAGGGATGGCCTGATTCTCTGCCGGCCGAGTTGACCGAATGTCTATGCCGCTGTTGCGCGGAAGGGCAGTACCTTCCCGCATTTCAGTTGGTCAAGAAAGTCGGCCCAAGTCTGCATCATTTCCCGGCGCTCCGGCAGGAACGCAGTCCTGTTGTAAGCCCTCCCGTTTGGATCTTTCACCCGGTGGGCCAATTGGTGTTCTATCAAATCGGTCCTGACGCCGAGCACTTCATCGAGAATGGTCCTGGCCGTGGCACGAAAGCCATGGCCGGTCGTCACATCCTTGGCGATCTCCATTGTCCGCATTGCGACAAGAATCGCATTGTCGCTCATGGGCCGTGTGTTGCTCCTGGCGCTCGGAAATACAAAATGTCCATTGCCCGTCAAGGGATATAGTTCGTGCAGGATCGCCACGGCTTGCCGCGACAGGGGCACAATATGCTCAGTCTGGGTTTTGGTCACCATGTAGCGCCACTCGGCTGCATCCAGGTCGATTTGTGACCATTCCGCCTTGCGCAGTTCACCGGGCCGCACAAATAACAAAGGCATGAGGCGCAGGGCACACCGCACGGGAAGCGTCCCGTTGTAGCCCTCAAATGCTCGCAGGATAGTGGCAAGGCTTCCCGGTTCCGTGATTGCGGCAAAGTGCTCACCCTTTACCGGCGGGAGGGCACCCCGAAGATCGCCTGACGGATCACGCTCAGCGCGTCCCGAGGCGACAGCATAGCGGAATACCTGCCCGCAAGAGACAAGAGCACGGCGTTCCGTCTCTGATACGCCCCGCTTCTCGATTCGGTGCAAGACACTGAGCAGTTCTGGTGCGGTGATTTCGGCGATTGGCTGTTGGCCAATCCATGGGAAAATGTCGCGCTCGAAGAGGCGAATCTTTCTTGCGGCGTGGGCCGGCGCCCAACTTGGAGAGAACTTGGCAAACCACTCTCGCGCAACTTGCTCGAAGCTGTTTGCCGCTCGGTTCGCTTGGGCAGACTTTTCCGTTTTGCGGCTCTTGCTTGGGTCGATACCCTCTGCCAGTAGCTTCCGCTCTGTGTCCCGGCGCTCACGCGCTGCCCTCAAAGTCGTTTCGGGGTATACGCCGAGGGAAATCCTGTTTTCTTTGCCGTTGAAGCGGTATTTCAGCCGCCACCATTTACCGCCTGATGGTGAAACCTCCAAATAGAGCCCACCGCTGTCGTAGAGTTTGAGGGCTTTCGTTGTTGGCTTGGCGCTGCGGATTACAACATCGGTCAATGGCATGGGGCAACTCCTAACAGCGATAAACTCGCCTGCCCCCAATGTTGCCCCTACTTGCCCCCGGATGTCAAGGGACAGAAGTGCATCCTATGGGACTACTTAGGATGCTAAGTCTATTGTATTTGTGTGGTTTGCGGATTGTTTTGGATGCTCTTAGAAATGTTTTTGGTAGCGCTACC
>PLPA01000219.1 GCA_003159355.1 Acidobacteriaceae bacterium
AAGCTCTGCATCATGGTGCCGAGAATGTTCTTGCGGCGGACTAGGCCCCCATAGAAGAGGACTAGGCCGGGAGCGGTCATCATCAGCACCAGGGCAGCCGAAACCAGCACCCAGGCGTTGTCGCCGGAGGTCTGGGCATCGTGGATGGCCTGAGTGAGGGCGGCAACCTGGGCCTGGGTGGCTGGAGGCGATGGACCCAGATTGGGAGCAACGGCCAGGGCGTGTGCTGAGAACCCGAGACCGGCAAAAAGAATCAGCAGCGTGATTGCGCGACGACACATACGATTCCACTCCAAGAAGAAGATGAACAGCAATGCACAGAGGCGGCGTCCGGCCGCCGATCCAGAGACCATGCGCTAGCCGGGCGAGCCTCAGTGGATCGCGGTCGCTGCCAGAGCGGAAGCTGCGTTTAAGAGCAGACGGACACAGCAGACGCGGCCTCCGCGGAGGGTGATAATGCCCCGGCCTTTGTACGGTTCTCTCGAAGAGATTATAGTTTTCGGTATAAGGAACCCATGAAGATTTCTAAAATAGCCTCTCATAGAGCCAGAAGATGTGGAAATCTCTATGGAATCTTTATTCTTTCCGCGCTAATGGCTCCGATTTCCCTGCCCGGAGGTCGTGCTTGCCAATCGGACCGGCTCGGGAGTTGAAGATTCACCGAAGAATTCTGGCGCTACCCATCGGGAATGCGCTCTGATCTTTGGCTATGCCGGCCAAATCAGTTCTGATTCTAGGACGAAGGTTCGCTCTGCGCGACGATGAAGCGATGTGCTTCTGCAACTGATCGTCGACAAGAGGGGACTGAAAACAGCAGCCGTGTGCAAAAGCGACCAACGCGCAGCCAGGGAAGCAGCGTTATATTAGTCGTATGGTGGTTGCGGCGGAGCGGGACCGGTATCTGTTTGGAGCGCTGGAGAGCAGCGCGCGCAACCGCGTCAAGCTCCAGGAGGTCAACTACGGCTATGAAGAGCCGGAGGGCATTCTGCTGACCTCGCTGGATTATGCGGTGAACTGGATTCGCAAGAACTCGATCTGGCCGATGACCTTTGGGTTGGCCTGCTGCGCCATTGAAATGATGTCCACGGGCGCCGCGCGCTTCGACATTGCCCGTTTCGGCGCCGAGGTCTTTCGGCCATCGCCGCGGCAGAGCGACCTGATGGTGGTGGCGGGGCGGGTTTCGCAGAAGATGGCGCCGGTGATTCGCCGGCTCTATGACCAGATGCCGGAGCCGAAGTGGGTGATCTCGATGGGCGCATGCGCCACCTCGGGCGGGGTCTTTAACAACTATGCGCTGGTGCAGGGCGTGAACCAGATTATTCCGGTGGATGTGTACGTTCCGGGGTGTCCTCCGCGGCCTGAGCAACTTTTGTACGCGATTACGCTTCTACAAGAAAAGATTCAGCGTGAGCCGCGCAGTTTGCTGAAAACGCTGAATTCCGCATGAGCGGGCGGTGGACGGTGGAGCGGTGTCTCTGCCGGTGCGAGGGGCATGAATGCAGGTTGCGGCAATGAGCGCTTTCCTGCAATTGTACAGCTTGCCATGAAGCGGTTATGGTACTATTGTCCCGTATTCGGATTCATCGGCAACACAGTTTTCGCAGTATTCAGTCGGTCTTGGCACGGAGATGGCGCGCTACAGCAAACCATTTCATCAAATTTCAGTTCGAGTGTGGAGGAGAAGCAAATGGATTTTCGCAATGTGAGGTTTGTTAGTCTGGTTCTGGTTTCGGCGTGCTTAGCTTTGTTGCCAATGGGGTGCAAGAAGCCGCCGCCTATTACGCTGACGGCCGAGGCCGCACCGCCAGCCATCTTCCCCGGCGAACCGGTCACTGTGACCGCGACCGCCGGTTCGGTGGATCCCAACAAGCACAACAATGTGGTTTACGGATGGACCGGAACCGGCGTGACGGGAAACGGAACGTCGGCCACGGTGGCCACGGCCGCGCTTGCGCCCGGCAGCTATACGGTTCAGGCTCAGGTGAAGGAAGGCAAGCACGGCAAGGAAGGCCTCAAGCCCGGTCAGACGGCGGAAGCCTCGGCCAGCTTTACGGTGAAGCAGTTTGAGCCGCCGACGATCAGTTGCTCGGTCAGCCCCACGATCATCAAGCCGGGCGAGAGCAGCACCGTTACCGCAGTCGGAGTCAGTCCGCAGAATCGTCCGCTGACCTACAGCTACACGGCCACGGTCGGCGCGATTACCGGCAACGGCAATACAGCAACCTACTCCTCGGCCGGCGCGCCGACCGGCCCGGTGACCATTTCCTGCACCGTGACCGACGACAAGGGGCAGAGCGCAACAGCAACCATCTCGGCAGCCAATGGCATCACCATCACGGCTCCATATGTGGCGCCGGTTCCGCACACGCAGACGCTCTCTTCGATCAGCTTTGCCACCGACAAGGAACGCCCGACGCGGGTGAACAATGAATCCAAAGCGGATTTGGATGAAGTTGCTATCGACCTGCAGAAGCAGCCGGATGCCAAGATCGTTTTGGTAGGCAATTCGGATGCCAAGGAGAAGGCGAAGATCGCCAAGGAAGAAGCGGCGGCCAAGAGGAACAAGCACCTCAAGGTCGAGGATCCAGCCGCCGAGCGCGCCGTCAACACCAAGGCGTACCTGGTGACCGAGAAGGGCATTGACGTCTCGCGCATCAGCGTGGCGACCGGCACATCGGATGGCAAGAACGTGGAAGTCTACCTGGTGCCGGCGGGCGCCGATTTCGCGACCGATGTTCAGGGAACCACTCCGGTGGATGAGTCCGTGGTCAAGGCGCAGGTACGCAAGCCTCTGGCGGGCGCGAGGAAGCATTCTCACAAGAAAGCCGAATCCGAATAGCCTGACCAGCCCGCCGAAGCAGGCTTTCGGCTTGCCTCGGTTGTTTTAGATTTTCTAACTGATCATTCCGGCCCTCGCAGCGCAAACTGCGGGGGCCGGAAGTCGTTTAGCGGATGGTTCCGCCAATGCGGCGTATCGTATACCCATCGCAGGGCGCGGCGGTTTTGCCGGCTCTGGCGCGGGTATGTGAGCGACAGAACATCAAACTGGGTTTAGCGCCGGTAACAACGGCTAGGGAACCAGTTTGCCGCACCCTGCTCTGATTTGGCGGGGCTCACTTCTCCATTGTCTCCCGTCATCCTCGGGACTTCCTCGTCGGGTTCGCGCTTCCCAGGGCGACGGATATTACGTCACGATCCTTGATCCAAACATGGGTACGTGGGCGCCGAACTGTTTCTAAATTGAAAATGTGTGCAATTGTGGTCAACACCGGAAACTGGCGCTACGTATGATCTCGAATATGCTGCATTCCCTGCCGTCATCACAGCAGCGTAATAGCAGAAGCTAAGGTTCGCTCCTTGAGCGCGCCGCAGTATTTGCTGTTCCGCACTTTACAGAAACCGGGTTGCCGCGTAACTTCTTCGCCAACAATAACATGGTTCAGCTCCCATGAGAGTCGTGGGAGGTCAACAATTCAAATTGATTGTGGAGGAACACGTATGAACTCTCATGCTTTGAAGTCTGTCAGCCGAATTCTTGCCTTGTTGCTCCTGGTAGCGATGCCCGTTGCCCTTGCCGCACAGGATTCGGCCAAACCAGCCGCGAAAGCTTCAGAAGATGCTTCCGCATCGAAGTGGGACATCTTTATGGGCTACAGTTACCTGTCGCCAAGTGGTAAGGTGACAGTCTCGCCGAGTGTATGTGGTGGCTGCGGAAGGAATCCCGCGACGTTTTCCTACGATGAACAAATAGTAGGCGGTGTCTTTGGCGTTACGGGTTTCTTCAATAGGTATGTCGGCCTCCAGGGGGAAGTCGGCATTCACGAGTATAGTGGTGGCGATTATGGCAAAGGCGGCAACAACGACGGCTTTTCGACCTTCGCCGGCGGTTTGATCGTGCGCTATCCCGGGGTCAAATTTACGCCGTTTGGCCATGCGCTTGTTGGTGGGGCTCTGGTAAGCGGCCCGTTTCACAACCCCAATACCATGGGTCTGGACGTCACTGCGGGTGGCGGGTTGGATTACGAAATCAATCATCATTGGGCCTTGCGCATCGTCCAGGCCGACTATGAGTATATGCACGTCACCTTTGCCTCGAACGATGGAGGGAGCGTCGGCATCAATGCATTGCGGTTAAGCGGCGGCGTGGTCTTCCACGCGGGTTCATTTGCGCCGCCCACGCCGATAACCCTGTCGGTTTCGGTCAATCCGGTCACAATCTATCCCGGTGACCCGGTCACAGCGACCGCTATGGCAGGCAATCTTGATCCGAAGCTGAACGCGATTTACGGCTGGACCGGGGCCGGCGTGACGGGCAGCGGAGCGTCGGCCACAGTGGCCACGGCAACGCTTGCGCCCGGCAGCTATACGGTTCAGGCTCAAGTGAAGGAAGGCAGACCCGGCAGGGAAGGCCTCAAACCGTGGCAAAACGCCAGCGCATCCGCCAGCTTCACAGTGAAGGCGTTTGAGCCGCCGACGATCAGTTGTTCGGCCAGCCCCAGCACCATCAATGTGGGAGAGACCAGCACGGTAACCGCGGGCGGCGTCAGTCCGCAGAATCGTCCTCTGACCTACGGGTACACGGCAAGCTCCGGCTCGATCAGCGGCAGCGGCGCCACGGCGGAGTTCAATGCGGCGAATGCGCCTGCCGGTACAGTGCAGATCGTATGCAATGTGAGCGATGACAAGGGGCAAATGGCAACGGCGGCCACCAGCATAAGCATTGCAGCCCCGCCTGCTTCTGTCCCGGCAATCGCAGCGGCTTCCCCAGAGATGAAGAGACTGGAGGCTCGCCTGGCTCTGCACAGTGTCTTCTTCCCGACCGATCAGCCCAGGATCGGGAAGCCCGATGGCGGCCTTCTGCCCAGCCAGAAGGGAACTCTGACCACCCTCGCGACGGATTTCACACAGTACCTCGCCCTCAAGCCGGATGCCCGCCTGACACTGAGCGGACATGCGGATGTGCGCGGATCAGTCGAGTACAACCAGGCGCTTTCTGAACGCCGCGTCGCGCGCGCAAAGCAGTTCCTGATTGAAAAGGGTGTTCCCGAAGCCAGCATCGAAACGCGCGGCCTAGGCAAGGACCAGAATCTCACCGCTGATCAGGTGAAGGATCTGGTCGAACAGAACCCTGATCTCAGCGCAGAGGCGAAAGCGAAGGCTCTCCATAACCTGAGCGTCATTGTGCTGGCTCAAAACCGCCGCGTCGACGTCACCTTGAGCAATCAGGGCGAGAAATCGGAGCAATCGGTTCGCCTGTACCCGTTCAACGCTGCCGATTCCGTGACACTTCTCGACGAAAAGAATCTGAAGCCCCGCAGCAAAGCCGCCACCAAGAAGTAACACTTCATCCGCCGAAGCGGCAAGGCTGCTTCGGCGGATGCAACCTTCGATTCCGCTGGCCCCAGAGCGCGGTCAATGGATTAATTCTAAAGTGGGAACGGGCGGCTTCAAGCGCGATAGCGCCGGTTTACTTTGAGACTTCTTCGGGAGCATATGACGATCGAGCGTTAAGGTATTGTGCGCCTGGAAATCGGCGCCGGACCATACTTTGTATACTCTTGATATGAGCATAGGGAGTTATTTGCCAGCATGAATCGTCCGCGAGTTTTCCTGGATTCATACTTCCGGTCCGGACTGATCGTGCTGATTTCGCTGCTGGTTCTATTTTTATTCGCAGTTCCCGGCATGAAGGCACAGGCGTACTGGAGCGCGATTGGCCCGGCAGGCGGCGACGCGCGCGCCTTTGCGGCTGTTCCCGGCCAGCCCCATCATCTGTATCTCGGCACCACCAACAGTTGGCTCTATGAGTCATTGGATGGCGGCTTGTCCTGGCATAGGCTCTCGAAGCTGGATTCGTCCGACGACCTGATTCTGGACCACGTCGTCGTGGACGAAGCGAACCCAGCCACCATCTATGTAGCGACGTGGAGGGTGGACCAGGCCGACGGCGGGCTGCGGTTGAGCCGTGACGGAGGCCGGAGCTGGAGTGTTGTCGCAGGGTTGCACGGGCAGTCGATCCGCGCCTTTGCACAGGCGCCTTCGGCCCCGGAAATCCTCTATGCGGGAACGCTGGACGGCGTCTTTCGCAGCAGCGATGCCGGAGCTTCATGGACGCTGATCAGTCCGCCGGGCAGCCAGGAGATTCACGAAGTCGAATCGCTGGCGATTGATCCCATGGACCCCAATGTGGTCTATGCCGGCACATGGCATCTGCCCTGGAAGACGACCGACGGCGGGCAGAACTGGCAGAGCATCAAGGAGGGCATCATTGACGATTCCGATGTCTTCTCGATCATCATCGATCCGGCGAACCCCAGCATGGTCTTCGCCAGNNGCCGGAACCACGGAGGGGCTTTACAAGTCGGTAGACGGCGGCAACAGCTTTGCGCTGATGACCGAGCCGGATGTGATCGTGAACGATGTATATGTAGATCCGCGGGACACGAATCACGTGCTGCTGGCCACCGACCGCGGCGGAGTTCTGCTGAGCGAGGACGCGGCATCCAGTTTTACGGCTGCGAATCAGGGTTTTTCCGGGCGCAAGGTCGAGGCGCTGCTGGTTGATAGCGGCAATCCCGCCCGTCTGTATGCCGGGGTGGTGAACGACAAGAACTATGGCGGTGTTTTTGTTTCCAGCAATGGCGGAGAGCATTGGGAGCAGATCGCCGATGGCCTCAATGGGCGTGATGTCTTTGCGCTGGCCGAGTCGCCGGAGGGAACGATCCTGGCGGGAACCAATCACGGCATTTTTGCGCTGGAGTCCGATGCCACAGGCGCGAGTTGGAGTCCGCGCGGCACAATTCAAAACCGGCTCGCGAAGACGGCCACTGAGACGATCCCGGCCGCCCAGACGCTTCAGACCGCCAAAATTCACAAGGCCGCGAAGGCGCGCCACGGCCAGAGCGTGCCAGAGAAAAAGCCTGTTGCGGAGCCCGTGTTTGACCAGCTGGACCGCATTCAGGCGCTTGATCTCAGCGGCGACGCATGGCTGGCCTCAACCGGCGGAGGCCTGTACACCAGCAAGGACCAGGGCGCGAGTTGGCAGGGCGGCCCGGTGATGGGCTGGGTAGATTATCTTTCGGTTGCCGCGCATGGATCGCAACTGGCCGCTGCTCAGCAGCAGGAAGTGGTGCTCTCCACGGACGCCGGCCAGAGCTGGAGGTTCATGGGGGTTCCGGCAACGCTGACGCGGATTCATAGCGTAGCTTTCTCCGCGGATGGGACGATATGGCTGGGCGCGCGCGAAGGCGTGTACTTCTCGCGCGACCTGGGCAGCACGTGGATGTGGGTGCATCGCTTTCCGCTGGGGGATGTGGACGACCTGAGCTATGACGCGCACCTGGGCAAGATTCTTGTCAGCTCGCGGGCGAGCGACCAGATTTACGTGATCGATCCCCAGACGCTGGAGTGGAAGTGGGCGCAGACCGGCTATCGCATCGCGCATGTGCGTGCTGCGGGTGGGCGGCTGCTGGCGGCTTCACTGTTTGACGGTGTGCTGGTGGAGCCGCGGGCGGCCGAAGTGGAAGCAGGGCAGCGGTGAACACTGAGAGATTCACACGCGCAACGGAGTCATCGCGCGCAAGGAAGTGAAGCACGCAACGGAAGCTGAGACCGAGCCTTTTCGGTTTACCGTTTGCCGTTTTTTACCGCGTACATGGCGGCATCGGCGACGTTCAGCAGGCTGTCTTTTGTGAGGCCGTCCTCCGGGTAGACAGCAATGCCGCTGCTTGCTTCACCCCACAGCGAGTGCTCCGCCACGGCAAACGGAGTGTCGAAGCAGCGTAGCAGGCGATGGACGGCTTCTTCCACATCGGCGCGGCTATGCACGACAGAAACCAGGGCGGCGAATTCGTCGCCGCCCAGCCGGGCCAGCATATCGCCTCCGCGCAACTGCCGCGTCATGCGCACGGCTACCTCCTGGAGATAAAGGTCTCCAATGTGGTGGCCGTAGCGGTCGTTGATCTGTTTGAACTCGTCGAGGTCGATGTAAATCAGCCCGAAGATACCGGAATTCTCGCGTGCCTCTTCAATCAGAATGTCCATCCGCTTCTCCATCGCGAAGCGATTGGGAATCTCGGTGAGCAGATCGAACTCCGAGCGATGCCGCAGGTCGGAATAGAGCCGCCGGGTTTCGATGGCCAGTGTGGCCAGCCGCACCCCGTCGGCAAGCGCCTCTGTTCTGTGCGCGTCCAGAGGAGATTCCGGACGAAACGTGGCCAGCAGCGCTCCCAGCGATGGACCGGATCGCGCATCGATCTTCACGCGGACGATCTCCAGGCTATGCGGCTCCCGAGGACAATTCCCCACCGTCGTTCCATCGGCGAGCTCGCACCAGCAGGTCGC
>PLPA01000278.1 GCA_003159355.1 Acidobacteriaceae bacterium
AGCTAGCATGATATTGCTCTAGCATGGGAATGCTCGCCAGGATTGCGGCCAGATAGAAGCGCTGATCTCGAATCGGGCCAGGCATCAAAATGAGCGCCACTTCCAGCAGGGACAACAACGCATAACTGATTGCCTGCCACACCAAATGAAACCGCGCATGACTTGTCCATTGGGGATTGGTCGCATGGGTGCGGTTCAGATCGATCGCCAGAGTCGCAACTCCTTGCGCGCCGCAGAGCAGCGAGAGCAAGCCCCGGGCAATCGCGGAATGCGTCATGGATGATCCTCCGGTGAAGGCTGGCTATCCTTAACTGGCGCGATGGATCGCTGCCATCGGCGCTTTGGCTTGCTCATTTGCAGCCCGCGGAAATATCAACGAGATCCGCGCTCCGCCGCCGTCGCGATTGCCGGCCGCAACGCTTCCGCCGTGGGCGCGCGCGACCGCATCGACAAAGGCCAAGCCCAACCCGTGGCCGTTCGATTCTTTGCCCTTCACCCGCCGCTCGAACAAATGAGACAGAACCTCCACATCGAAGCCCGGTCCATCGTCTTCCAGAATGAGTGAAGCGGCAGCGTCCTCGACCCTCAGCCGCAGGTTGACCGTGCAAGCGGCGGGCAAGTGCTTCAGCTCATTGTCGAAGAGATTGGCGATCATGCGATGGATCAGCGCTTCATCGGCCTCAATGGTAAGCGGACCGCCGCTGTGCAGCCGGAGTTGCAGGCCCTTTTCCGACATTGATGGCTCGTATAGATCGATCATGATTCGGAGCAATTCATCCAGATCAAGCGGAACGCGGTTGAGCCGCAGCGCATCCGCCTTGGCCTCGGCGACATCGAGCGACTTGTTCAGGAAATCGGTCAGCCGATCCAGTTCTTCAATGGCAGAGACAATCGGATCGGCCTGTTCCACCTGCATGGCCGCCGACAACGACATCTCGAGCTTTCCGCGAATGGCGGTGAGCGGGCTGCGCAGATCGTGCGCCAGCGAATCGGTGATGGTATGCAACTGATGCATCGAACTCTCGATGCGGTCGAGCATGCGGTTGAGCGTCAAAGCCAGGTGGCTCACTTCATCGTTATGCCTGGTCGTCGGGACCCTTGCGTGGAGATCGGAATGTCCGATTCGCGAAGCGGCTTCAGCAATCTCCCGTACATGGCTCAACATACGCCGGGTGGTAAAGAAGACAATGCCGAAGCCGAGAAGAACCAGCAAAAACCACAGAAGAATGAAGCGCAGGCCCAAACTCCGCAGTACCCGCAGCTCATCACGCTCGCTGAGTCCAAGATAGATATAACTTCCGTCATTTATCCGCGTGGAAGCCACGCGAAAGGGAATCGCGAACCCCTGCACACGCAGATGCGTCGGGTGATCGGGAAGAATCCTGCTTGCCTGGATGGCCTTCAGGTTCTCTACGCCATTGCCCGCTCCAACCCATAGCGTAAGCGAACCATCGCGGCCGGTCTGAAGGAAGAACACGGAGTCATTGGAAGTGCTGGCGGAAGCCTCCCTGTTCGGCACTTCCTTGCTTGCCAGCTCGGCAACTTCTTCGACCACGCGGTCGTGAAGTGCATTCATCGGAGTCTGCTCGGCCACATCGCCCAGCACTTCAATCTCTCCCGCCAGCCATGCGTCGCTGCGCCGCTGAATGTCGTCAGCGACGAAGCGATGAAGAAAGATGAAGACCAGCAGGGTTCCGCAAGCGAAGGCAACGGTTGCCCACAGCGAGATGCGCCATGCGGCGCTGCGCAGGGCGGGCTTAGCGGTCTTTGAGAACATAGCCCACACCTCGCAGCGTGCGAATCAGCGGCTGCTGCCCCGGGGCATCGACCTTGCCGCGCAACCGGTAGATGTGAACATCCACGACGTTCGTATCCGGCTGGATGCGCATGCCCCAGACCTTGTCGAGAATCATTGAGCGCGTCACCACCCGGCCCGCGTTGCGGCAAAGATACTCCAGCAGCACGAACTCCTGGGGTGTGAGCTGCAAGACCTGCCCGGCTCGGGTCGCCTCGCGGCGCAGCAGGTACAGCTCCAGATCGAGTACCCGCAGCCGGGTTGCCTCACTGCCGGCAGGGCTGTTGCGCTTGAGCAGATTGCGCAGCCGGGCCAGCAGCTCCGCCAGCGCGAAGGGCTTGGTCAGGTAATCGTCCCCGCCTTGCTCCAAACCTCGCACCCGGTCATCGACACTGCGGCGCGCCGAGAGAATCAGCACCGGCGCCCGGACCCCCAGTTGACGCAGCTTGAGGATCAGAGTGATGCCGTCCTGGTCGGGTAGCCCTAGGTCGACAATCAGTATGTCGAATTCGCCGTCAATCGCCAGCCGCTCGGCCGTCTTGCCGTCTGCCGCCGCTTCCACCTCATAACCCGCCTCTTCAAGCGAGGTTCGCAGGAAGCTTTGAATGTCGATTTCGTCTTCAACAAGCAGAAGCCGCATGAGGAGATAGTAGTGCATTTGAGAGGAATTATCACGGCCAAGTTTCGATATGAAACAGGAAAAGCTGGCTGCAATCCAGTAACCTATGAATGAACACATTGTCATGAGGGCTTCGGCCCTCCTTCATGCGGCTTGAGTACGATGGAAGATAGTCGCACTGTATTCTCTGGAGATGAACAAATTGTCATGAGCACAGGCGTGTTTTGCCGCTTTCCAAACTGGCTGCGAATCCGTCTCACCCATGAATTGCAACTAAGTCGACCGCAGGGAAGAAATGCCGGATGGATTCTTCCCCGCATACGATTTACTGAACAACAGACAAAGAAAAGAACGAGGACACGAGTGCCAACGGCAACCACCTTAAAAACATCGGAGACAACGCTCTTCGCGGATGCATTCCGAGCATCGATGCCGCTGCCCGCGGCACTCGACCCGCACTTCGAGGAGGCGCTTCGCCACATACTCGATAATCCCGGCAGCCTGGTGCGCCCGCGGATGGTCTATCAAGTGGCGACGGCCTATGGCCTGGATGAGGCTCCCGCCAAAAACCTGGCTATCGCACTCGAATACTTTCATACCGCGTCGCTGCTCTTCGATGACTTGCCCTGCATGGACAATGCATCCGAGCGGCGCGGCGTTCCCTGCGTTCATCTGGCGTACGGCGAGGCCGGCGCAATTCTTGCCGCTCTGGCGCTGATCAATCGCGCCTATGCGCTCAGTTGGCGGGCAGTCGCCGGCGCTTCGCCGCTCGTTCAGACGCGCGCGCTGGCTTACATTGAGCAGTGCCTCGGTGTGGAGGGGCTGCTCAATGGACAGAGCCTCGACCTGCATTACGCAACCTTGCCTCACAACCGCGAGACGACCGAAACCATCGCGCGCGGCAAAACGGTTTCGCTGATCCGGCTCACGCTGGTTCTGCCCGCCATGCTGGGCGGCGCTTCAGAGCGCGAGATTCAACTGCTGGAGCGGATTGCCCTCTACTGGGGCCTCGGCTACCAGATGGTCGATGACTTGAAGGATGTACTCGATTGCGCGGCTGAAGCCGGCAAGACTGTTGCCCGCGACCTCTTGCTTGATCGGCCCAATGTGGCCTCTGCGATGGGAATCCCCGCGGCCATCGAGCGTTTCACTCGCTTCATTCATCTGGGAGACAGAACGCTTCAACGGCTTCTGCAATTGCGGCCGGGCTTGTCGTTTCTGGGAAAGCTGCGCAGCGACCTGGAGGAGGAGCTTGTCCGCGTGACCGAAAATGCCTGCGCCATCACTTTGGGAGAGCGTCCGTGATCTTTCTCAAGCTGATCGTGACCAATCTGCGCCGCCATCGCATCCGCTCGTTCATCTCGGTTGCGGGCATCGCCTTCAGTGTCGCCGCCATGCTCACCGTGGTTACGATTTTGCAAGGCGCTATCGGAATGTTCTCCGGCATTCTGTCCAGCGACAGCGAAATTATCGTTTTTGAGCGCAATGTTTCCGATCTTTTTTTCAGCAATGTTCCCGCCGCGGCAGTTGCGGAGATCGCCGCCTGGCCGATGGTCTCTCATGCCGATCCGGTGCTCTTCGGCATTGTCTCCAGCGCCGATCACCCCATCATCACCTGCTTCGGCGTGACCGCTGCCGATGCGCGCATCCGCAAAGCCGCATGGATCGCCGGTGATCGCCTCATGTTCGCGCAACACTCCGACGACGTGGTTCTGGGAGAGCGGGCCGCTGAGTTTCTCGGCGCCAAGCTCGATGACCATGTGCCCATCGGCCACGGAGTCTTCCATGTGATAGGAATTTTGAAGACCGCCAACGGCTTTGAGGATGGCGGCGTCTTCATGCCGCTCAGTTCCGCGCAGAGCTTCTTTCACAAGGAAGGCGCATCCTCCGTCATCACCATCAAGCTGCGCAACAAGGACGATGCGGCCTCATTCAAGAGCAAAGTGAAAGCGGCGTTCCCGAATCTCATTGGCCTGGAAGACGCGGAGTTCACGCGCTCCTATTCGCAGTTCAGAATTCTCAAGGCCACGGCCTGGGCGGTGGGCGGATGCGGCCTTCTGCTGGGCGGCCTCGGCGTTGCCAACACCATGATCATGTCAGTCTTCACGCGCATTCGCGAGATCGCCATCCTGCGCGTCTGCGGCTTCTCGAATACGCAGATTGCCGCGATGATCTTCGGCGAGTCCGCGGTTGTGTCTTTGCTGGGCGCGCTGTTGGGAATGCTCACTGGAACCTGCCTGCTCTTCGCGCTCAAGCTGGTTCCCGCTCTTCACGGGTATGTGGATGTGGCGATTCAGCCTGTCGTGATGCTCATCGTGATTCTGCTCGCCCTGCTCACCGGAATTGCCGGCGCGCTGTACCCGGCCTTTTATGCCATGCGCATCCGAGCGGTGGAGGCGCTGCGCTTCGAATGAATTCTTCTATCGCACAAACCGGACCTCAGAAGCGCCTCGTCCTGCACGCAGAAGATGTGTGGAAGAGCTATGACGATGGGGCGATCGCGGTTCTGAAGGGCGTTGACTTCGAGGCCGTCGAGGGCCAGACGGTAGCTCTCTGCGGCCCGTCGGGTTGCGGCAAGAGCACTCTGCTGCATCTCTTTGGTGGCCTCGACGCGCCCGACAGTGGGCGTGTCTCGGTCAACGGCATTGAGGTCAATCGCCACCGCAATCTGCTGCGTCTTCTGCGTTACGAGGTGGGTTTCGTCTTTCAACTGCACAACCTGATTCCCGATCTCACGCTCGCGGAGAATTGCCTGATTCCCACGGTGGCCGCGGGCATCGATCATCGCACTGCGCAGGCGCGGCTGCTTGAGCTTGCGGAACGCACCGGCCTGACGGATCGCCTCGGCCACCGCATCCAGAAGCTCTCCGGCGGAGAACGCCAGCGCACCGCGCTTTGCCGAGCGCTGATGAACAAACCGAAGATTCTGCTAGCCGACGAACCCACCGGCTCGCTCGATGAACACACCAGCGGCGCGGTCTTTGAGCTGCTGCTCGACATTGTTGCCACGGAAGGCGTGACCCTGGTGATGGCCACGCATGATCGCGCTTTGGCCGCGCGGTGCGACCGCCTGCTGGAGATGCACGACGGGAGGATTCATGAGCGAGTATCCGCATGACGCAATGATTCCTGCCGGCAATGCTCCGAGGGTAATCGCCAGCGCCGCGTGGCACAGCCTCTTCTGGCTTGTCTTTGCTAATGCCATCGGCGTGCTGATCTCAATGCTATTGCTCTTTCCCGCGCTCAATCGATTGCTGGGCGAATGGACCTATGGGCGCTGGATTATGGTGCATTTGAATCTGGAACTCTACGGATGGATGAGCCTTCCCATGGCCGGCTTTCTCTTCAAGGTCTACGGAGCGGACCGAGGACCGCTGGCGCAATGGTGCAGGCCGGTTTTGTGGGTGTGGTCCGCGGCGCTCGCTGTGGGCGCGTACTCCTGGCTCACGGGCCACTCCAGCGGCAAGCTCTTTCTTGATTGGTCCGGCTACGCGCGCATCTTCTTCCCGCTGGCGATGATTGCCTTGTGGCTGCAGCTTGCGCTCTCGTTCGCCCGCGCAGGTAAGACCGCAACCCTCGCCGCACGCAGCGCAAAGCTGCTTGGCCTCGTGCTTCTGCTGATTGTGCCCATCGTGATGTACATCGCGTCCAGCCCCGGCTTCTATCCCGCCATCAATCCCGACACCGGCGGCCCCACCGGAGCGAGCCAGCTTGAATCGTCGCTCATCATTGTTGCGATTCTGCTCATGCTTCCCTTCGGCCTCACGCGGCGCAAGAACGGACCTGCCAGGATGATCGCAATTGCATGGGCGATTATGGTCGCGGAGTTCATCCTCTGCTTTGCGCTCGGCCGCGCCGACATCAGCCATCATCGCCCCGCGCAGTTTCTCTCTCTTGGCAGCCTGCTCATCTGGATACCACTCACACCTGCTTACTACGCGGCCTTCGAGTGGCGCGCGAATACGCGCCTCTGGCGCATCGCCTTTCTTTGCTGGTGGTCGGCGCTGGTTCTTACCGGCTGGGTATTCTTTCTTCCCGGCATTCTCGACCACTTCAAATTCACGGATGGTCTTGTCGGCCACTCGCTGCTGGCCATGGCCGGCTTCACCTCCAGCCTGCTGATCTTTGTCCTGGTCCAACTGCTCGGCGAGGGCGGCTGGATCTTCAATCGCACGCGATCTTTCTATGGATGGAATATCGCCGTTCTGGTGTATGTCTTGCTGATGTCGTCCGCCGGCTGGCGCGAGGGCTTCGACCCAACGTTTACCATCGTGCCAGGAGCAGCGCGCAACGCTGTCTATCTTCTTCGCCTCATCGTCGGACTGGTGATGCTGGCCTCCTCGCTAGACTGGCTCATCGACGCCACAACCTTGCTTCGCGAACCCACCCTTGTTTACCCAGCACAGGAGGCGGCGGCATGAAACGTCCCGTACTTATCGGCTATCAGTTGCTGATCGGCTTCTCTGACACCATGACCGGCGCACTGCTGATCATTGCGCCGGAGTTCGCGCTGCGGCTCATGCGCCTGCACGCGCCCGTTGATGCGCTGCCGTTTCTCTCGTTCATTGGCGCATTTGTTCTCTCCGTCGGCCTCTCCTGCTTTTATGGCGCGTGGGTGATGGCTCGCCGGGGAAGCCCTTGCAAGCTGGAAGTTGTCTGGCTGCTCACGGCCATCACTCGCGCCAGCGTTGCCGTCTTCGTCGTCACGCAGATTCTGGCGCACACGCTCGAAGCGGGCTGGCTGAGTGTTGCTGCCACCGATGGCGCGTGCGTCCTGATTCAGGCGATTGGCCTTCGCAAAGGCTGGCTGGGCAATGCTGCGCGGTGACAGGCATCCCTCCGGATGGCAGGGCGCCAGCCTTGTCGCGATCACGTATGTTTACTTTCTGATCTTCGCGCAGTTCGCGTTTCTCCAGCGGCTGGCGAGCCTGGGCGTAGCAGGCGCGCACTTGACCGCCGTGATGGCCGCGATGGCCGCCGCCGGAATTCTCTTCAGCCTGCTCACTCCGCGGCTGAGCCTCTGGCCGTCGCCGGAGCTGCGGCTTCGCGTAGGACTGGGCGTATCGGGCGCGGCGGCATTTCTTTCACTTCTTCCGCTCGGCCTCGCCGCCAGTATCGCTGTTTCGTTGCTGATCGGCGCGGGACTCGGCCTGCTCACCGTCACACTGGTCACGCACTTGCGCCAATGGACGGGCAATCGCCATCCGCTCTTGCTGGTCGGCCTGGGCACCGGCGCAGGCTATCTTGTCTGCAACTTTCCTCCGCTCTTTACAGCCTCACCGCGGATGCAGGCGGCAACCGCAGGTGTCGCTTGCCTGGTTGGAATCTGCGTCACGCTATGGAAGTCCCCGCTGCCCATCGCCGATGCCGCAATTCCATCGCCGCAACCCGCTGCCCCATTTCTCCGCGTACTGGCTTGTTTCACCGCGCTTGTCTGGCTGGACTCCGCCGCCTTCTTCATCATTCAGAAGACGCCAGAGTTGAAGGCGGGCACGTGGGAGGGCTCAATTCACCTTTGGGCCAACGGCTTGCTTCATCTTGCGGCCGCTTTGGCATGCGTATGGCTGCTGCGCCGCCGCGGTCTCTCGTTGGTTCTCTCCGCTTCATTTCTTGCGCTCGGCGTCGCGTGTATTCTCCTGCTTGATCCGCATCGCGCCGCACTGGCCTCTGTCTTCTATCCCATCGGCGTCTCGCTTTATTCCGTGGCGCTGGTGGCCTATCCCGCGCTGCTTGCTCCGGCTTCTTCAATAGCAGAGCGTGGCCGCATAGCTGGATGGCTCTACGCCATCGCCGGATGGTCCGGCTCCGCAATGGGCATTGGCATGAGCAAGAACCTGGGCTCTGTTCCGCCTCTGTTTGTGCTGGCGGCCGGTGCAGTGATTCTGCTGCCCTGGCCGCTCAATTTTCTTCTGCAACGCAAGCGCGAATTGGCGTTGACCGTTGCAGTGCTGCTGGCGGCTTTGTATCTTGATCGCCATCTCATTGCCGTGCATCCATCCTCCCCGCTGACTCAGGTCGAGCGAGGCCGGAGGGTCTATATCTCCGAAGGCTGCATCAACTGCCACACCCAATTCGTGCGTCCAAACTCACCCGATGTCCTGATGTGGGGGCCGGTTGAGCCTATTCAGCAACTTCGCCAAGAGCGCCCGCCGCTGATCGGAAACCGCCGCCAGGGTCCCGACCTCGCCGAGGTTGGCGGACGCCGTTCAGCGCTATGGCTCAAGCTCCACTTCTATGATCCGCCGGAAGTCAGCGGCGCCTCCATCATGCCTTCCTATGCTTTTCTCTTTCGCGATGAGCGCGGCGACGATCTGGTGAGTTACCTCGATAGCCTGCATGAAAGCGGCTTGCCCCAACATTTGGCCGAGGAAGAAAACTGGCATCCCTCCTCTTCCGCTATCGCCGCGGCCAACGCCAATGATGGCGAGCGCAGTTTCCAGCGTCATTGCGCCACCTGCCACGGCGCGGGCGGGCAAACGCGCTGGGAGGCCCACTTCAAGCGGCTTCCACCCGACCTTGCGGTTGGACCTTACCTCCATCTTTCGCCTTCAGGCGATGATGCGCAGCGAAGAGATCGCCTCGCGCACATTGTCAAATTCGGTATTCCCGGAACCGATATGCCCGGACACGAATACCTCTCCGACAACGAAATCGCATCCCTCTCCTTTTGGTTGTCGCAGCGCATCGGACAACTGAGTCAAAACCGATAAGAACACCGTCAACACAGGAGAAAAACTATGAAAACCATCGCCAAATCACTCTTCCTCGCGCTCCCGCTGGCCTTCGCCTCGCTCGCGTTTGCCCAGCACCAAACTTTCACCGTCAATCCGGATGCAAGCAAAGTTGCCTTCTCTCTGGGAGGAAATACGCACCACGTGGATGGAAGCTTCCATGTGCAGAGCGGCACGATCGACTTTAATCGCGACACGCAAAGCATATCGGGTTTCGTGGTGGTCGCCGCAGGCAGCGGTAACAGCGGCGATCAGGGCCGGGATAAGAAGATGAACACCGACGTGCTGGATGTGGCGCACTTTGCCGAAGTTTCTTTCGCGCCCAAAAGCTATCAGGGAACCATCGCGCCCACCGGCGACTCCACCATTCAAGTGACCGGCGTCTTCACTCTGCATGGCACGCCGCATGACCTGACGGTTCCCATGCAGATTCATATCGACGGGGCAACGCTAACGGCCAAGACACACTTCACGGTTCCGTACGTTCAATGGGGCTTGAAAGACCCGAGTATCTTCATTCTCAAGGTTGCCAAGGTGGTCGATATCGACCTCGCGCTTGCGGGCCGTTTATCTTCTTCAAATTGATCCGGACGAGTCAGGCGCAGAGGTAGGTCGCCGAACAATCTGAATCCTCTGGGCCTAGCGCTCAGGGTTTCTGTTCGTGAAAGACTACCGCGGTGAAGGCGAAGATATCCGTATCATCATCCTTCCAGCAGCCGGAGTCCATCCCCGCCTTGCGGCAGGTCTGCTCAAGAAAGGTCTGCCGGTCCCATTTCTGTTCCACCGGCACCTGCGGAAGCAGCAGGCCCTCGCTGTCGCCGTTCTTCATCAGCAGTCCATGCTCGCCAACCCTGATCTGCTGAATGTCCGTCACGCGGCGCAGAGGCGAGAGCACGGAGATTTCATAGGCGAGGCTGGGCAGCTCCGCTGACGTTACCGGCGTGAAGCGCGGATCGTGCAGCGCGGCGTGCGTGGCCGTGTCGCGCACCGTCAGGTAGAGAGGCTTGACCGCGGAGGTATAGCCAATGCACCCGCGCAGCGCGCCGGAGATGGTCAGCGTCACGAACGCGCCGCGCTCCTGGTTCAGCGNNCTCGCTCTTCTCCGGCTCGCTCAGCGAGAACGGAGTCTCCACGGCCTTTCCGCCGTTCGCCTTCACAAAAACATCCGCGCTGTAGCCGACCACGCGCGACTTATCGCCGGTGACGTCGCCGGAATTCGCGTACTTCAAGACACGCGCCTGATTGGCTCCCATGCGCTCGGCGTAGATCATTGCAGCCACGATGGGCGCGCCGCCGCAGGCCTCCCATATCCGCGACTGGAAGTTGCGCGACATGCTGAAGTAGTCCCACGCCTGAAGCGCATCGAGCGTCTTATGATCGATCGTCACCGCATCATCATAGGGGTGGTAGTGCGAGAGATCGGAGCTGGCCAGCACCAGCGTCTCGCCTTCCTTGCCACCGGACTTGATCAGCTTGGACAGAGCGACTCCCAGCGCGCGGCTGTTCTCATAACTCTGATCGCCCATGACAATGGGCACAACTTCAAAATTGCCCAGCACCTTTTGCAGCCACGGCAACTGCACTTCGATTGCGTGCTCGCCGCCGGCCGATGTGGGATCGTGTCCTGTGCTCGAAAGCTGTATCGTCGAACTCATCTTCACCAGTTCGCGCGCGAAGACCTTGTCCACCGGCACGTTGCCCAGCGGCGTTGCGTAAGCGTCGCCATCATAGACGGAGGAGAAATCGAAGGACACATAGTGCGACGGCGCAATGATGACGACGCGTGAGTACTTGTGCCCCTTCAAGGCGGCGTAGGTGTACGCGGCCACTGGTCCGGAGTATTCGTAGCCGGCGTGCGGCGCAACCACGGCAAGAATCGGATCGGTCACCATCGGCCCGGTGACCTTGGCCAGAAAGCCGTCCATCATTGTGGATAGAACCTTCGGGTCGGCTGGATAAAAGCTGCCGGCGACAGCCGCCTGCCGCACCTTCGTTTCGCTCGCCATTTCTTGTCTCCCTTTCTCCGGTTTCGTGGCGCCCATATCCTGTAGCGGCGCAAATGCCAGCAGCGCGAATAAGGATGTCGCCAGCCAAAAGGCGCTCGGGTTTATCAGGATGTTCATCTGCGCAACCTCCTCACACGTGCCAGACGCCGGGAATCGGCTGCTGGCAGAACGGGCATTTACCGTTCTTGATCAGCATCTCGCTGGCCGTAAATCCCACGCGCTCCACCAGCATTTTGCGGCACTTGGGGCAATAGGTATTCTGCGCCGGATGGCCCGGCACGTTGCCGATATAAACGAAATGCAGCCCCTCGGCGTCGGCAATCGCCTTGGCGCGTTCCAGCGTCTCGACCGGCGTGATGGGCAGATTCTTCAACAGGTACGCGGGATGAAACTGCGTGAAGTGCAGCGGCACATCCGCGCCCAGGTTTGCTTTGATCCATTGCGCCAGGCCGCGAAACTCCGCGTCGCTGTCGTTGAGCGTGGGCAGCACAAGGTAAACAATCTCCGTCCACTTGCCCATCTTGCGCAGCGTGACCAGCGAATCCAGCACCGGCTTTAATTGGCCGGTAACAACCTTGCTGTAGTACGACTCGGAGAAGGATTTCAGATCGATCTTGACGGCATCCATCCTGCCGTATGCCTCCTTCAACGCGTCTTGCTGGATGAATCCGTTCGAGACGACAATGCTGCGAACGCCCGCTGCATGGCCCGCATCGGCAGTGTCCATGATGAATTCGGCGAAGACGACCGGCTCGCTGTAGGTATAGGCAATGGTGGGACAGTCGTATTGTTTGGCCATTTCGGCGACGCTTTTGGGCGGCATGTAATGCGAGGGAACCTGTTCGGGGCGCGATTGCGAGATGTCCCAGTTCTGGCAGAATTTGCAGTTGACGTTGCAGCCCGCCGTGGCAATCGAGAAGGCAATCGTCCCCGGCAGATAGTGGAAGAGCGGCTTCTTCTCGACGGGATCGACGTGCGCCGCGCAAACCCGCGAGTGGACCAGCGTGTAGTACGTGCCGCCGCGATTCTCGCGCACGCCGCAGTAGCCGCGCTCCTTGTCTCCCACCGAACATTCGCGCGGACAGAGCTTGCACTTGATCTTGCGATTCGCCAGCTTCTGATAGAACTTCGCTTCGACGACGTAGCGCGCATCGTCCTCGCTCTCGGAGGCCGCGGCGGGCATTGCCGCGGCGGGCTGGGCAACGCTGGCCAACGCCGCGCCCCCGCCCAGCGCCGCGCCCGACGCCAAAGCGCACTTCAGGAACGAGCGGCGATCCAGCGGGCCTCTTACGGCATTTTGTAGATCCAATTCACAGAACATGATGAACCTTTCCGCAATTCTTCCGGCTACACTTCGACAATCGAAATCTTTTTGGGGTCATTCGTGCCTATACGATGCTCGCCATCGGCAGCGGTGGCGATGTAACTCGGTTCGCGCTCCTCGGCCTTGAGCGTCTTCAATCCTTTTTCAGCGCGCTTGCGCTCGATCATCTGCCAGCCGGTGTGGTCGAGCGCGACCGGATCGGTGGAGACCAGCAATGCATTGGCGTTCCAACTGTGCTCCGGCTTGTATCCCGGCCCCCCCTCGTACATTGCCGTGGTCGCGTCGCAGATCGTCAACCGCATCCTGCTGCGAATCTCCGGCAGCATATTCAGGTCCGCGACGTAGGGATTGCAGCCGTTGGGATGGTACTTGTTGGGGTTATGAATGATGCCGTACATATTCTTGAGAGCGATGGTGACGCCCGCGCCGTCGTGGTCCTTCAGCACGGGCACGTTGATCAGCACGTTGCCGTACTGGGTCAGAATCTTGGACAGGCAACTGCCTACATTGCCCCACGCGGAAAGCTCCTGTTCATAGCCGACACGATCCGTGCCGAAGCAGCGCACGCGGTTATTGCCGGTCTCGATCCGATAGCCTGCGCGCTCCAACTCCTCGCTGTCGCGATCCCAGATTACGATCTCGCCAGGCTTGATTCCGGCCTCCTGCAAGCGCTCGCATATCGCCGTGACGAGTTGAACATTCGTGGAGATTCCGCGGCCTCCCAGCGTGTTCACCTTGAGGCTGACCGTATCGCCCGGCCGGACCAATTTTCTCCACGCGGCCAACGGATCTCCGCAGCCGCAGAGAGCCTGCATGGCGCGATCCACGAGCGCCAGCATCCGGTGCGAATCGACCGTGGCGCCTGAGCCACGCAGCAACTCATCGCGCGCGACGACGACCCTGGATTTTGCGCTCGCCGCTCCGGATTCCGCCGTAACCGGTTGCACAACGGCCAGCGTATCCGTCGCGCCGCCCGCGCACAGGAGCGCCGCGCCGGTTAAGGATCTCCTCAGAAAATCCCGCCGGCTGCCGTTGTGCGCTGCGCTCATGCAAACTCCGCTGAACCCGTTGTACGCCTTAATCAACGGCTAAGCCAACCCGAGCCAAGTTGCAGTGA
>PLPA01000307.1 GCA_003159355.1 Acidobacteriaceae bacterium
TTCCACGCCGCGCATGACGATCCTGAAGTGGATGCAGCCTTCCAGACCTACTGGGTCAAACCACGGCGCAAATTATTGCGCGTGGCCCTGGGACAGTTCCGGGCGGAAGGGCAACTCGACGCGGAATCGGACATCGATCAGATTGTCGACTTGATGTACGGGACGATGCAGTACGTACTCATTGTGAATCACCGCAGACTCTCGCTTGCTTACGCCGACGACTTGGCAGACATACTGCTGAACGGTCTATTGCCCAAGAGAAAATGATTCCTGCGGCTTGCCGGAATAGCAATCTTCGGTCAAATCAAACAGATCAACTGTGTCCCCTTTGCTCTGCCTTTTTGTAAGCTCGTTTCATATCGCGCGTACAGGGGCTTCTGTCTGTTCAGGCGGCCCAATTCTTTCGTTCTCGCCGCGCCCTGCCCTTGGAAATCCAGAAGCTGACCGCGAGAATCACGGATTCGTACCGATAAACGCCGCAGGGTCCAGGATTGAGGCGGTGACGACCGCGAATAAAGGGCGCACCAACATCATGACCATGAGCTGGCACATGATGATGGAGTTCAATCCTCACCGGATTAGCTGTATCATCGGCCCCTGGGATTACAGCTTCGAGGCGTTGCAAGCAACCAAGGAATGTGTGATTGCGATTCCCACATTCGACCTTGCAACCAAGGTGGTTGAGATCGGCAATTGTTCAGGCCAGCATGAATCGGGACGTCGTCCGCGGTTTCGCGCTCAACTGAAGCCGAGCACCGGATGAGGCGTGTACGGCTCCTCAAGAGAAACAATTTCCTCAGGCGTCAAATGCAAGGAGAGCGCCGCCACAGCGTCTTCAAGATGATGCGGCTTGGTTGCGCCAACAATGGGCGCGGTGACAGCCGCCTTACTGAGCAGCCAGGCGAGCGCAACCTGCGCGAGCGGGACGCCACGCTCGCCCGCGACCTGACCCAGGCGGTCCACAACTTTGCGGTCAGCTTCTTCGGTTTGCGAGTACATCTTCTTGCCGAACTGGTCGGTCTCGTAGCGCTTGGTGCTTTCACTCTGCCAGGGGCGCGCCAGTCGGCCACGCGCCAGAGGGCTCCAGGGAATGACGCCGATGCCTTCGGACTGGCAAAGGCCGATCATCTCGCGCTCTTCTTCCCGATAGAGCAGGTTCAAATGATTCTGCATGGAGACGAAACGGGTCCAGCCATGAAGGTCGGCGAGATAAAGCGCTTTGGTGAACTGCCATGCGTGCATGGACGAGGCGCCTATATAGCGCGCCTTGCCGGACTTCACCACATCGTGCAACGCCTCCAGAGTTTCCTCGATCGGTGTTTCGTAGTCCCAGCGGTGAATCTGGTAGAGATCGACATAGTCGGTCTGAAGGCGGCGGAGGCTCTGATCAATTTCAAATAAGATGGCCTTGCGCGAAAGGCCGCGGCCATTGGGATCGTCGCGCATGACGCCTTGAACCTTGGTGGCGATAACGACGGCTTCACGGCGGGTGTTGTCCTTCAAGAACCGCCCCAGCACTTCCTCGCTTTTGCCGCTGGAATAAACATTGGCAGTGTCGAAGAAATTGATCCCGAGATCGAGCGCCTGGCGAAGAAAGGGCCGGCTCTGTTCTTCATTCAGGGCCCAGGCCTGTCTGCCGGGTTTCAGTTCGCCTGTGGTGGGCTCCCCATAGGTCATGCAACCGAGACAGATGCGAGAGACTTTGAGTCCGGTCTTACCAAGATTGACATATTCCATTGCTACTCCTTCAGAATGTTCAGATCTTCCACGTCATAACCACCCGTGGAGTTTCAAACTTCCTCTGCATATGAGTCTACCGCCGCCAGAAACGATTCAACGTCTTTCCGGTCTCAAGCCGGGCTGGTACTAATGTGCTGGCATTGAAGGATCGGGGTCCTGCTTCGGCTTCCGCATCAGCAGCACCAAAGGAGCGACCAGCAGGAATAGCCATGCCATTACACGAAACACGTCGACGTAGCTGAGCAATGTGGCTTGCTGTTGCAATGAGCCATATAGGAATCCTAGAGCCTGGTGCGCGGAGGTCGCCGGGCCGGCGCCTTGCTGCGCGAACGTTGACCCAGCTTGGTGTTGCGCCTGCTGCAACAGCGGATTAGAGAGCGAAAGGTTGCCGGCAAGACGGGCCTGGTGGAACTGCGACCGGCGCGCCAGCAAAGTCGTCACGAAAGATATTCCCATGCTGGACCCTATATTGCGCATCACGCTATACAGGCTGGTCGCGTAGGGTGTTTCTTCCTTCGAAATAGGGGCCATGATCAATATGGTCAAGGGCACGAATATGAATGTTTGACCTATGCCTTGATTGATCTGGTGCCCCAGAATGTCCCAGGTCCCGGAGTCCAGGTCCATTCTCGAATAGCCAAAAAACGCCATGCTTCCTATAGCGCATCCGAAAACCACCATCCATCGGTAGTCCCAGCGCTTACCCAGCAGATAGCCAACCAGCGGCATGCAAGCTGCCGTGGCAATCCCCCGCGGACTGGTCCAGAAGCCGGCTGTTTCGGCAGTCCAGCCAAGCAATTCTTGCATGAACAGGGGAAGGGAGACAAGGCTTCCATAGAGAACAAAGCCGAGCACGGTTACGATGGCAATACCGGCCGCGAAGGTTCGGTTCTTGAAGAGCGACAGCTTGACAAGCGGCTGCGGCGTCTGCAATTCGCGAATGACGAATGCCGTCAGCAGGACAGCCGCGGTAATGGCCAGCGTGGTGATGAAGCGAGAGCCGAACCAGTCGTCTTCCTGCCCTTTGTCCAACATGATTTGCAGGGCGCCCATGCCGATTGCCAGCATACCCATGCCCCAGGCATCGAAGCGCATGGTTCCGCGCTTGATATACGAAGGGTCGTAAACAAAGAGATAGATCAGGATCAGACTGATGATTCCGATGGGCAGGTTGATATAGAAGACCCAGCGCCACGAGTAGTTATCCGTGATCCAGCCTCCCAGCGTTGGTCCCAGCACCGGGGCCGCGATAATGCCCAGGCTCCAAAACGCCATCGCTTTGCCGCGTTCCTGTCCAGGAAATTCTTCCAGCATCACGGATTGGGAAAGAGGCTGCAATCCCCCGCCGGTGATTCCCTGCATGACCCGGAAAAAGATCAGCAGAGGAAGACTGGGCGCCAGGCCGCACAGAACGCTGGACAGCGTAAACCCGGTCACGACCGTCATCAACAATCGTTTGCGTCCAAAATAGTTTGAAAGCCAGCCGGTGATCGGCAGAATGATTGCATTGGCGACGATGTAGGAGGTGAGGATCCAGGTGGCTTCGTCTACCGTCGAGGAGAGACTCCCCGCGATATGGGGCAGGCTCACATTGACCACCGAGGTGTCCAGCACCTCCATGATCGCGCTGGACATGACGGCAATGGCGACCAGCCATCGCCGTGAGAAGAGCCGTGTTTCAATCGGAGCTGGCATCGTGGACTGCTTTCAATAGTAACCAACCCATGGCAATGCCGTTGTTGCGGCGCTCCTTTGCACGCATTGCGCAATAAGCTCGCCACGTATTTGCATGAGCTGCCAAAAGGAGCCTTCGACTTCAAAAACACTGGTCAACATCAACAGAAAATAACCTTATTGCACTTGGAGCTTGAAAGCGATCCGCACCTCATCGCCTTGAATGATGTAAGCGGCAATGTAGGAAGTTCCAGGGATGACCAGTTCGCGTGTTCCAGGGACACGTCCCGCTCAGCCGGATAAGGGGAAGTTGCAGAGCCGGTTTACGGATTCCTTGATTCGATTTGCAACCTTGCGCGCGGCTATAGCAAAACCAGAAAAAATGTATCCCGAAACCTTGGCAATCAAGTCGACGCGACCAACAGGGAGCGGCGGCCTTCGACCAGGCTAATCAGGACACAGTATCCATGGTTTTGCTCTAAAGGGCTGTACCGGCAATGTGTCGCGGATCGACTCGAGGTCAGAAACTGCCGTAGGCGACCAGCGAATCTTCATTTCGGAGCGGGCAATTCGTTCTCCGTGCCCCAGCTATCCAGCCACTCCATCACGCGCTCATTCGAGACGCCTTCGCCGTCTTCCAACTTAGCCAGACCAGCGCGAATGTGCTTGTGCTCCCAGCTATCGGTCGCAAAAAAGATGGAGATGACCTCAGCGGCTACTTCAGAGACGGGCTGACAGCGATCATCGGCGAGAGCCGCAAGGCGGTCCTGTACCGCAGGATCGAGTTGGACAAGAATCGAGGTTTGCGGCATAAAAAACCTTCTTGGTGCATTCTGTGCCCAAATTGCCCTCTTCTGTTTCCTGATCCTCGCTCAGAACCACTGATGAATCAGTTGCGCGTACCAGAGCACGGGAGCGGCGAGCAGCAGGGCGTCGATGCGGTCGAGCACGCCGCCGTGGCCGGGGAGCAGGCAGCCGGAGTCTTTGACGCCGGCCGAGCGCTTGAGAGCGGACTCGGCCAGATCGCCGACCTGCGCGGCGACGTTGACCAGGACAGCAAGGCCCAGCCAGTACCAGAGGTCTTCCGGGTAAGAGAGCCAAACCTTATCCCACTGGGTGGCAAAGAGATGCGCCAAGCCCAGCAGAGCGCCGGCGGCCAGCAGGCTGCCTGCCAGCGAGCCGAGCGCGCCCTCCCAGGTCTTGTTGGGGCTGAGCGAGGGGGCCATCTTGTGGCGCCCCCAGGCGCGGCCTATGTAGAGGGCGGCAATGTCGCCGGCCCAGACCACGCAGAGCAGGAAGGCGACCAGCGACGGACCGTTGGACTCTTCGCGCAGGGCGGGCAGGGTCACCAGCGTCATGCCAATGTAAAAGAGGCAGAAGATGGAGATCGAGGCGTCGGCCAGCATTTGTTCGACGGGGCGGAAAAAGGTGCAGTAGACCAGCAAGGCCAGGCTGAGAATGCCGAGGATGGCGGCGATCTGGTCTCTCTGGTTCCAGGCGAAGTTGGCGGCAAAGAGCGCGGCAATGGCCACCAGCACGGCGACGCGCGGCGGGTTGGCTCCGGAGCTTTTCGCCAGGCCGAGGAACTCCCATGCGGCCAGCGCAGCCACGGCGGCAACGGCCAGCGCGACCAGCCACCGGGGCCCGAGAAAGATCAGAAGAAGGACCAGTGGAATCAGGATAAGGGCAGTGATAAATCGTTTCATTCAGGGTTGAGAATACACCGTCAGGGCGTGGGTTGGCACCGGCGCACCGGCCGGTAACCCGCTGATTCCGATGCAAAGAAGCGTTTTTTGTAGGGAGGGACGGAGCCTCAGGCGTGTTTTCCGCCGTTGGAGCGCAGCCAATGCAGGAAGGCTTCCGGGGCTCCGCGCTGGGCCATGGCTTCTTTGAGCCGGAAGCGCAACTGCTCGGCGCTGCGCTTGGCGCGGGCTGCTGGGTTGGCTTGCTTGGGCGCTTCATCCACCGCCATTTTTGTGCTTTCCATGGAATAATCCTCCACGAACTCTACTTCGTCAGAAGCTATCAGTGAGGTCATGCCTTCGTCTATAAAAAGCTTCATGAGAGTGAACCGAGGTAATCAATTGGCCGCGCTTTTGATTGGCTCGGGATTCTCTTCCACCTGGCCGACGTTGTCGCTGAGACCTCCGTAGCGGCGCTCGCGGCGCTGATAGTCGGCCATGGCTTCCAGCAGATGGATGCCGCGGAAGTCGGGCCAGAGGCGCTCGGTGACGTAGATTTCGGTGTAGGCGATCTGCCACAGCAAATAATTGGACAGGCGCATTTCGCCCGAGGTGCGGATCAGCAGGTCGGGGTCGGGTACGTCCGCGGTATAGAGATGGCGGCTGATGTCTTCCTCGCTGATCTGGGCAGGGTTGATGTGCTTTTGCTTTATCTCGGCGGCGAGAGCGCGGAAGGCGTCCACTAGCTCCGAGCGGCCGCCGTAGTTGAGGGCCAGGGTGAGGGTGGTTCCGGTGTTGGCGGCGGTGGCCTCTTCGGCCCAGCGCATCTTCTCCTGGACTTCGGCGGGCAGTTCGTGGGTGCGGCCGATGTACTTCATGCGGACGTTGTTGTCCATCATGCGCTGCAGGTTGGATTCGAGATAGGTTTTGAGCAGGCGCATGAGGAAGTTGACCTCGGCGCGAGGGCGGCGGAGATTGTTTTCCAGCGAAAAGGCGTAGAGGGTGAGCCAGGGCAGGCCGATGCGGGAGGCGGTCTCGGTAACCAGTTGCACGCTGTTGGCGCCCTGCTGGTGGCCGAGGAAGCGCTTGAGAGAACGGTGACCGGCCCAGCGGCCATTGCCGTCCATGATGATGGCCACGTGCTGGGGCAGAGTCTCCGGCTTGAGCGTCGCGTAGACGGCGCGCTCCTCGGCGGTCAGCTCATCGATGCGCAGCGTGCCAACAGGGACCAAAGGTAGTGCCTCTCCATGAACTCCGGCGCAGCGGCTTGCCGACGCCGGATGCAAGAGCATTGCACCATCGACCGTAGCACAAGCGCCGATGCGCCGCAATGATTCCACGCACCTGAACGGCGGTCTTACGCCGAGCGCCGGTGGCCTGTGGCCAAGTCGCGCGCCGCGCCGTAGACGAGCGAACGGTGCAGCGGGTCCAGTTGCGGCAGCAGGGCGGCGATTTCGGCCAGCAAGGGATCAGCCAGAATCGATGCCACTTCGTCGTCGCGCAGGCTGCGGGCATCGCGGACCAGTTGGCGCACGTCCACGCCCAGCGCCGCGGCCAGCCGCTCCAGCGAGCCCAGGGTGGGAATGGCCTTGCCATTTTCGATCTTCGAGATGTAGGTGCGGGGCACCTGCATGCGTCCGGCCAGTTGGCGCTGGCTGAGGTGGCGCGCGCGGCGGATCTCCTTCACCTGGCCGGCCACCTTCAGGCCGGCTTCGGATGAAGGTTCGACAGGCAGGGAGTCTACCGGGACGGGTCCGGGGCGGACGGGCTCCTCAATCTCCAGGGGCCGGTGGCACTTTCTGCACAGGCCGTTGATGGTCTTGAATTGGACGATGTTGCAGTCGCCGAAGGTGCAGCGCACAACTTCGCGTGTTTCCATGCTTACCAGGGTGGTCGCCATGGGCGGTGTGCGGAGAGCCAGAGCAGGGACTCCGGGGTGCTTCTCAGCACCGCGATACTTGTCAGCTTCGAGGAAGTGAACCATAATTGTCAAGTGAAAACTTGGGTACAAATCCAAGTTTCACCTATCATACCCCTAAGAGGACCGAAGAAACCAGAAAAAACGCGAACCAAACTGTGCAATACGAGGACGAAGGAAAATGAGCGACTGCACCAGTAACGATGCAACGGGCGGCGATTCCGGCTACGGACGCGCGCAGGCATGGCAACTGCTGACCGAGTGGACCCAGAGCGAGAACCTGCGCAAGCACGCGCTGGCGGTTGAGATATGTGTGACGGCGATGGGCGAAGCGGAGGCCGAGCGGCTGGCTCTGGGCAAGCCGGAGCGCGCCCAGTTGGTCGAGCTTTATTCGACGACCGCGCTGCTGCACGACTTCGACTACGAGCGCCATCCAACGGCCGCCGAGCACCCTTTCGTAGGCGTGCGCGAGCTGGAGCGGCTGGGCTGGCCCGTCGAGCTGCGCACCGCGATCCTGGGCCACGCTCAGTACAGCGGCGTGGCGCGCGAGACGCACCTGGCGAAGGCTTTGTTTGCCTGTGACGAGCTGTCTGGTTTTTTGACTGCATGCGCGCTGGTCAAGCCGACCAAGGCGATTGCGGAGGTGGAAGTGGCTGGCGTGCGCAAAAAGATGAAGGACAAGGCCTTTGCCCGCGGCGTCAACCGCGAGGACATCATGCAGGGCGCGGCGGAACTGGGCGTCGAGCTGGACGCGCACATTGGCTTTTGTCTGGAGGCGATGAAGAAGCGGGCTGGGGAATTGGGGCTGTGAAAGGCAGCTTTTAGCTTTTAGTTCTTAGCTTTTTCGCCTAAGCTATATAAGTTAATGATGATGCCGCCAAATCTTAATAAAAATATCTGTGAGAAATGCTAGAAAAATTGCACTGTTGAATAAGAAGGCAGCTACAGCAGCAATCAGGAAAGTAGACTTATGCCAGAATAGTTCGCGAATGTAGTATTTATCTGGATTGGCCGGATCAAACCGGATTGGAATTGATTGACCCTCGAATACCTGGAAGAGAGGAGATCGTTCGGAGACGGTAAAACTGCCTGTGTGTGAGATGCCCGACTTATCAATCCAACAGAAATCGCTTTTCGATTGCCATTGGTCATAAAGACCCAGCCTACAGGCACTGTCTTTCCGAAAAGACCCGAAACCAAGATCTTTGAGTTCAGACAACTGGATCGTCGCCTCGGATTGTATCCACTTGTCGTAGCCGCGCAGCCGCTCCCAGATTTCGATCAGCATGATGGCTCCAGTGTGCCACATCGGGCCGGGAAAATGCGCGAAAAAACAAATGGAATCAGTGATAAAATTGATGCAGGCGGAGGGCGTTCCATCGCCCTGAAAAACGGAGGTTCCCCATGCTGCAAGCCGATGAACGGGAGAAGTTGGAACGTGGATTTGCCGAGGGCGAGGCCAGCCAGAGGCTGGAAGGACTCGAACTTGGTGAGCCCTACTGGTCTGTCAAGGCACGTATCCTCGCCGGAGAAATCACCTTCGACCAGGGTCTCGAAGAGATCGCCGCCTACCATCGGTCAAGGGCCTTGGCAGTCGCATGAGTCCGTCCGCGCGTGATCCGTACGTTTATCCCGGCACGAATATTCTCATTAACCTGGAGGACATCCGCGACCAAGCGGCCCTCAATTGCTTTGAAGCCCAAACTGCATCTGCCAACATCGCCCGGCTCGCAATAAACCCCATCCAAGGCACCTTCGACGTTCACCGCTTGCAGGAGACGCATCGCCGCATCTTGGGCAAGGTCTACCCGTGGGCCGGCGAACTGCGCAAAGACATTGGGTTGATGGCCAAGAACCGCTCCGGCTTTGTCGTCGCCTACGGGCCTTCGCAGAATGTCCCCGGCGCGCTGGAGAGTACCTTTGCGGCGCTGAAGGCGGAGAAATTTCTGCATGGCCTGAAGGCTGGCGCGATGGCTCAGCGGTTGGCTTACTACTACAGCGAACTCGACGCCATTCATGCCTTTCGGGACGGAAACTCGCGAACCCTGCGCGCCTTTACAGCGGACCTGGCCGAAGCCGCGGGCCATCGGCTCGATTGGACTCGGGCGGCGCAGGCGGCGGAAGATCGCCAGCGGCTTTACCACGCGCGCGATGTGGCTGTGATGCGCGGCGATCTTTCCGAACTGTCCGGGATTTTCAGCGCCGTTCTGGGCGGCTGAGGACACGTCGTACTGCCATTATTTCTGAAGCATCACCCCATCGGGTTCTTTGCCCTCAGCTCAGCGACAATCTCGGCCGCGGCCTCGCGCGCTTGATCCGCTCTCTCGGGAGGGAAGCTGATGGCGCCCACGCGGGCATGGCCCCCGCCGCCGTAGCGTTCGCAGATTGCCGCCAGGTTCGTCATCTTCGCCGGGTCGGCCTTGGTCCAGGGATTCGAGCCGACCGAGACCTTGGTGCGGAAGCTGGAACTCGACAGACCAATCGAGTAAGTCGCCTGCGGGTGCAGATAGTAGGGGATGAATTTGTTATAGCCCTCCTGCGGCTGGTCGGTGATGTCGAAGAAGATGGTGCCGTCGCGCTCCTCGGCGCGGCTGCGGATCAGCTTGATGGCTTGCTGATGACGTTCCAGCAGCGGCGGCAGCAGCGGGGCGACAAAGGGCTGGCTGAGCACCTCGGCCAGCGGCATCTCTGTGAGCAGCGGAATGAGCCGGGGTATGAAGAGATCATCCTGGCTGGATTCGATGATGAGGGTCAGCTTCATCGCCGGAGCGGCCATCTCGACAGCCGACTCGGCGCTCTCGTACTTTGCGCCATCGACGATGTTGGCCCAGTGAATCAGATCGGCGACCGGCGCGGTGTTGAAGCCGAAACGCGTGGCGCCAATGTGCGCCAGAAAGCTCGTGCATGAGGTGTAGTTGGGGTCGAAGAACTTGCGGCCGGGAGGAGTCACGCTCTTCTGATAGTCGAGGAAGTGCTGCTGATCCCGCGGGGTCAGAAAGGCCGAGAGGTGATGATCGAACCACCAGGTGATGCGCGGCGAGGCGGAGTACTTGAAATCGACGATGGCGTTTTCGTCGCCGGTGAATTCGCTCTCGTCAAAGAGCGCGCTGGCGCGATGCACCAACCCGTGGTACTCGTAGCTGGCGCCGGGGGCGATGCACTCGCGGTGGAAGCGTGTGAAGAGTGAGGCAGAGCAAGCCCCATCGAAGCATTTGTCGTGATAGAAGACGCGAACCTGCAAAACTTGAACTCCCTTCGTGCGCAGAAAAAAACGAATTGCCGGAACTGTTTAGCATCAAGGCAGCGGACGGTTGTGTCAAGGCGTGGGCTGCATTTTCCCGTTTTCAGGCGGGCGCAACTGTCCGTTTGCGGACGGCGGATTTCGATTCTGAACAGGCGGGAGGCGTTCCGCATACGCCTTTACAGGCTTAAGCTATTTACAATCAGCATCTGTCCGTTCCGGCGGTTTGGCCCCGCGACTGCTCACTCCAAGGATGGGTTCTCAGGAGAAGAGGACGAGGGAACCGGGAGATTATATGCACGCCTTGCTTCAGGATCTGCGTTACGCGGTGCGGCAGTTGCGCCAGTCGCCGGGATTCACGCTGGCCGCGGTGCTCACGCTGGCCATTGGCATCGGCGCCAATACGGCCGGCTACAGCATCATGGACGCCGTAGTTCTGCGTCCCCTGGCCGTACCCGAGATGAACCGTGTGCTGACCATCCAGGAGCAGCAGAATCACGGCGATCTGAAGCCGGTCGCGCTGGCCAACTACGAAGACTGGCAGAGCCAGAACCATTCCTTTGAAGAGCTGGCCGTGCACAGTACGGCCAATATGAGCCTGACCGGGGCGGGAGACGCCGCGCACATCGAGGCCGAGTATGTCTCGCCCAACTTCTTCTCCGTGATGCGGACCAAAGCGCTCATCGGCCGCATCTTCGAGCAGGGAGAGACCCAGCCGGGACGCGAGAGCGTTACCGTCCTCAGCTACTACTTCTGGAAGGAGCATTACGATGCCGATGCCGGGGTACTGGGCCGCAGGATCGAATTGGACAAGCACGCCTACACCATCGTCGGCGTCATGCCCAAGAAACTGCAATACCCGCAGACTGCCGATCTGCTTCTGCCCTTGGCGCCCACTGCCGCGCAATTTGCCAACCGCAGCGCGCACGATTACCGGGTGATTGGCCGTCTGCGCAAAGGCGTTTCCACTGTCCAGGCGCAGGCGGAGATGAACATCACCGAGGAGCGTCTGGCCCAGGCGTATCCGGCCACCAACCTGGGCTGGTCGGTCAAGCTGGTGCCCCTGCTGAACGACATCAACGGCCCGCTGACAGCACTCTACTTCAGCATGATGCAAGTGGCCACGCTCTTCGTGCTGCTGGTGGTTTGCCTCAACATCGCCAATTTGCAGTTGGCCCGCGGCATTGCCCGGCGGCCGGAGATTGCCATGCGCATCGCGCTGGGGGCAGGCCGCTGGCGGCTGATGAGGCAGTTGCTTACCGAAAACATTCTGCTGGGGCTGATCGGCGGGGCCGGCGGATTGCTGGTCGCCCTGCTCCAAATGCACCTCACGCTCATCGCCATGCCGGCCCGAGTGGCCCGTTTTCTGGCGGGATGGAACAACATCTCGCTGAATGGACACGCCCTGGCCTTTTCTCTGCTGCTGGCCGTGGCGGCGGGAGCCATCTCCGGCTTTGCGCCGGCCCTGGCCGCCCTGCGCGTCAACCTGGTGGACCAGTTGAAATCCGGCTCCCGCGCCATTGCCGGCGCCCGTCGCACCCGCTGGCTGAGGAACCTCTTCGCCGGTGCCCAGATCGCGCTGGCCATGACGCTGGTCATCGGCGCGGCGCTCATGTCCAAAGGCATGGGGGCGATGCTGCACTCGGCCGATCGCTACGACCCCGCCCATATGCTCACCTTCACTGTCCATCCCCCCGCCGCGCGTTACGATACGCCGGAAAAGATGGCTGCATGGCAGAACGCCAGCCTGGAAAATCTGCGCGCCCTGCCCGGCGTAAAGCAAGCCGAACTGACAATTACGCTTCCCTTCAGCGACTACGGCTGGCTGGACGATTGCCAGATCGAGAATCGTCCCCTGGTTCCCGGCAACTTTCAAAGTGCGCTGCGGCTGCCGGTGAGCGCCGGATTTTTCTCCGAGTTCCACATTTCGCTCATCAATGGCCGCTTCTTCAGCTCAAGCGACGACCTGCGCTCGCAGCCGGTAGCCGTCGTCAGCCGGAGATTTGTGGCCCGCTATTTCCCCGGAGAAAACCCGCTGGGCCATCGCATCCGCATGGGCGCCGGGCGCAATGACCAAACCCAATGGATGACCATTGTGGGTATCGCCGAGGAGACGGATTACTCCCTCTACGACCGCTCGCACCCGGCCGCGATCTATATGGACGCGGCGCAGGCTCCGCCTGGCGACCCGACCTATACGATCCTCACCAACGGCGACCCGCTGGCCATCGCCCCGGCCGCCCGCAAGGCGCTGGCCGATATAGATCCCATGCTGCCGTTGGAGGAGGTCAAGAGCTACGCGCAGATGATGCAGGAACATGTGACCGGGCTGGGATTTGTCTCCAGGGGGTTGATCACGGATGGGCTGATTGCCCTGCTGCTGGCCGCCATCGGCATCTTCGGCGTCATGGCCAACCTGGTCGCCGAGCGCACCCGCGAGATCGGCGTGCGGCTGGCGATGGGCGCGCGGCGCGAGGATGTGATGAGCATGATGCTGCGGCGGGCGGCGTGGCTCGCCGGCTCGGGGGTGGGCATTGGCCTGCTGCTGGCCTTCGCCCTGGCGCATGGCGTGGCCAACCTGATTTACGGCGTGCGCCCCGACGATCCGATCATCTTTGCCGGCATCACCGCGGCCATCGCGGCCATTGCCATCGGCTCAAGCTGGCTTCCGGCCCGCCGCGCCGCGCGCATCGACCCCATGGCCGCCCTGCGCGACCTGTAAATGCCGGCAGCACCAAGCTGCGCTCCGCACTGGTTCAAGCGTATGTACCCCGGCAATTCCACTTGTATGTTCACATATTACGGTGTAATATTTCGTATTATGTCTACTCCGCGCACCATCAGTTTTCGCATTGATTCGGAAAAAGTTGCCCAACTGGACCTGATCGCCAAGGCCATGCACCGCGACCGCAGCTACTTGCTCAATGAGGCGGTACTCACCTATCTCAGCGAACAGCAGAGGTACATTGCCATGGTGGAAGAGGGGCGCGAGGATTTCCGTAACGGGCGCTTTTACAGCCACGAGGAAGTCGAACGCATGGTAGGTGAGTGGGAGCGCGAGGAGCAGTGCGTGGCCCAATGAAAGCGATCTGGTCTGCCGCCGCAGTTCGAAACCTGCAAGAGGCTATCGGCTATCTTCAAGGCGAAAGCTCAGCCGGAGCCGTCACCATTCGCCGGAGAATCCTGGCGACGGTTCGGCGCTTGGAGCAGATGCCCTATTCAGGTAAAACCGGCCGCGTGGATGGAACCCGCGAGGCCGTGGTTCCACGATCACCCTACATTGTGGTTTACGAGGTCTCCGCGCAGGAGGTCAAGATTCAGGGCATCTGGCACGGCGCCCGTTTGTGGCCCGAATCCTTCTAGGGCCGGAACTTCCCGCCCATCCACCGCGTAGAGTATCTTTTTTACAGTACTTTTCTGCGCAAATTCTTGTTTCATTTTGAAAGAGGTTCCATGGAGCCGGAGATTCAGCCTCCACCGCCGGAAGCGCCGGCCGCCCCGGCAGACGCAACCCTCTCACCGGAGACTTTTGACCCAGCGCCGGAGGCGAAGTGGCTTCGCGGACTGCGCTGGACCTTCCTTGGCAGCCAGGGCCTGCGCGCCGGCTGGTCGGTGCTGATTTTTGCTATTTTGTTCCTTCTTTTGGCCACCTGCGTGGGATACGCGTTTGTCCACTTGCATCTCATCGGCAAGAAGAGCGACTTCACAGCCGCCACAGCCTTCTTCGGAGAGTTAAGTGTCCTGCTGCCGCTGCTGGGAACCGCCGCGTTTGTGGCGTTCGTCGAGCGGCGCCGCAGCTTGCTGGCCTTCAACCTGACCGGCCCACGGTCCATTCCCCGCTTCTTCAGCGGCGTCCTGGCGGGCTTCCTGGCGCTCTCGGCGCTGGTGGGGGCGCTGACCTGGGGCGGCTGGATGCACTTCGGGCCCATCGCACTCACCGGGGCGAATATCTTCAAGTTCGGCGCGCTCTGGGCAGCCGCCTTCCTGCTGGTGGGTTGCGTGGAAGAGGGCCTCTTCCGCGGCTATCTGCAATTCACCCTCACACGCGGCATCAACTTCTGGTGGGCGCTCGGCATCGTCGCGGCCCTTTGCGCGGATTTATTGCTGAGGAGCAAGGGGAATGGCGTCTGGGGCGTTTATATCATTGCCCTGCTGGGGCTTTTTCCCTGCCTGATGCTGCAGGTAAGGAAGACGCCACGGAGTGGCTTTTGGCAGGCGGCCTGGGTCACTTCGACGCTCTTCGGCTACATCCACACCGGCAATGGCGGCGAAAATTGGATCGGCATCTTCGCCGCGGCGTTCATCGGCTTTGTCTTCTGCGTCAGCGTTCGGGTGACAGGCTCGGCGTGGTGGGCAATCGGCTGCCACGCGGCATGGGATTGGGCGGAGACTTTCTTCTACGGCACCGCCGACAGCGGTCTGGTCGCCCCCGGCCACTACCTGGCCGCCAGCGTCCCGGCCAACGCAAACCCATTGTGGAGCGGCGGCGCGGACGGCNNGGCCCCGAAGGCAGTGTGCTGGTGCTGGGAGTTATTCTTCTGATGCTGGCCGCGCTGCTGGTGATCTACGGGCGCAGACGGCAGAAGGAACTGGTTTTGCCGGTCGCTGTGTAGACGGTGGTCGGATTGGATTGGATCGTGGTTTTCCAGGTCCGAAAATCCGGACCTGAGGCAACCGACCACCCGCGCCTCCGAATAGTCAGTAACTTATATGCCTTTGATAGCTTGCCCGATGAATATCACTTACCTGAACGGTAATGCTGCATTTCTGTTCGGCAAGAGATTTAGGAAATGCAGCAACGAGAATCTCCAATGCCATATGGGATAATTCGCGTTTGATCTCATCGCTTCGGCCGTCCAGAATTTGCAGATTGAGTGTGACAAAGGATTGATTGTCTTCGCCATTTCCAATTACATAATTATCATGCCTGATAACTCGGCTCTTAATGTCCCCGGCCACAAATTGGCCTGATGCAATCAAGTTGCCGTGAACCTTGCTGATGATTTGCGGCCAGTCCGGCTTATCGGCAATGTTGGCCGAATATTCGAAGATGCAATGAGGAATTTTTCAATCCTCTGCTTGTGATACCCGGTGCCCCAGGTCCCGATTCTGAGACTTGGGAATCTTGATCTCTACGACCGCCGAGCCTCGACATCGAAGATCGTCGGATCGGGGTCTTGGAAGAAGGCGGCGTGGAGCGAGCGCACCGCTTCGTCGGCGTCGTCTTCGTCGATCATGAAGCTCATATTGATTTCGCTGGCGCCCTGCGAGATCATCCGCACGTTGATGTGGCGGATAGCGCTGAAGACCTGGGCGGCCATGCCGTTGCGACCGCGGATGTCGTCGCCGACCATGCAGATGAGCGCCTTGCGGCCCTCGTACTTCACATCCGCCAGTTGGCCGAGATCGGCGGCCAGGGCGGGCAGATTGTCGTTCGAATCGACGGTGAGCGAGACGCTGACCTCGCTGGTGGAAACCATGTCCACCGCGCACTTGTGCTTGTCGAAGATGGTGAAGATTTCCTTCATGTAGCCGTGGGTCATCAACATGCGGCTGGCGACCACGTCGATGATGGAGAGCCTCTTTTTGACAGCGATGGATTTGAAGGGGCTGCGGCAGTGGGGCGCGAGCGAGGTGATGCGCGTGCCCTCGCAGGCGGCGTTGCGGCTGTTGAGGACCAGGACCGGGATGTTCTTCTTGACGGCCGGCAGGATGGTGGCCGGGTGAAGGACCTTTGCGCCGAAGTAGGCCAGCTCGGCGGCCTCTTCAAAGCTGATGATCTTGACGCGCAGGGCGTCGGGGCAGACGCGGGGGTCGGCGGTCATGATGCCGTCCACGTCGGTCCAGATTTCGATGGCCTCGGCTTCCAGCGCTCCGCCGATGAGCGCGCCGGTAAAGTCGGACCCGCCGCGGCCCAGCGTGGTGGTGATGCCAGCTTCGTTGGCGGCGATGAAGCCTCCCATCACCGGGACCTGGCCCTGATTGATGAGTGGCAGCAGATTTTCAGAGGCGCGTTTTTCGATGAGGGCGTCCTGGGGGACGGCCTTCTGGAAGGTGGAGTCGGTGATGACGATCTCGCGCGCGTCGACGGCGATGGCACGGATGCCCAACTCAGCGAAGGCGGCAGCCACAATGCGGCTCGACAGGCGCTCGCCGTAGCTGACGATGAGGTCGCTGATGCGCGGGGTGAGTTCGAGGATGGCCGCGAGGCCGCGCAGGACTTCGTCGAGCGAATCGAACTTCTGATCGATGAACTCGATCAGTTCGGTGGAGCTGGCAGGATTCTTGATCAGTTGCGCGGCGGTTTCGCGATGGCGCTGGCGCAATTGCGCACTGATCTCCAGAGCGGCGACGCGGTCGCCTTTCTCGCTGGCGGCGGCGGCGCGCAGCAGCGAGTCGGTTACCTTGGCCATGGCGCTGACAACAACTACAGGCTGCTTGCCGAGAGCGACGCGCCCGGCGACGATGGCCGCGGTGCGCGTGATGGCCGCCGGGTCCTCGACCGATGTGCCGCCGAACTTCATGACTACAAGGCTCATGCGATTTTCCTAAAAACAGCTAACAGCTATCAGCTTTCAGCTCTGTTTGCTGGAGATTCCAGTGATGATTCTACTTCCGGTTCTCAACTGCTTGCGCATCAGTTTCAACGAAATGCCAAAGACTAAGAACTTCCAGATAAAAGCTGATAGCTGAAAGCTGTTAGCTACGAAACTTCCCCAGGCTGGCCAGCAATTCGGCGTTGAGGATGGTGGCTCCGGCGGCGCCGCGAATGGTGTTGTGGGAGAGCACGGTGAACTTCCAGTCGAGCACGCCGCAGGGGCGCAGGCGGCCGACGGTGACGGCCATGCCGTTGCCGCGATTGCGGTCCAGGCGGGGCTGCGGACGGTCAGGCTGCGGCGCCCATTGCACGGGCTGATCGGGAGCGGTGGGCAGTTGCTGGCCGGCCAATGGACGGAACTCCGTCCATGCGGCCAGAATCTCTTCGTGGGTGGCTGGCCTAACCAGCTTGATGCTGACGCTGACGGTGTGGCCGTCGATGACCGGAACGCGATTGCAACTGGCGCTCATGCGCGCGCTGAGTGGCTTGACGGTGCTACCGTCGAGCGTGCCCAGCAGCTTGAGCATCTCCTCTTCCATCTTCTCTTCTTCGTTGGCGATGTAGGGGACGACGTTGTCGAAGATGTCCATGGAGGCGACGCCGGGGTAGCCCGCGCCACTGACTGCCTGCATGGAGGTGGCGAAGATCTGTTCGATGCCGAATCGGTCGGCGATGGGCTTGAGAGCCAGCACCGGGCCCATAACGGTGCAGTTGGAGTTGGTGACGATGTAGCCGCCCGACTGCTTGCGCCAGGACTGCTCCTCAATCAGATGCAGGTGATCGGCATTGACTTCAGGCAGCACCAGGGGCACGTTGGGCGCCATGCGGAAGGCGCTGGAGTTGGAGACCACGGCGCAGCCGGCGGCGGCGAAGCGGGGCTCCAGTTCGCTGGCGTAGGCCGCGTCGATGGAAGCGAAGATAATCTTCGGCGCGCCTTCAGGCTCGGCCGCTGCGACGGTCATGCGGGCGATGCGCTCGGGCAAGGGTGTGTCGAGACGCCACTTGGCGGCTTCGCCATACGGTTTTCCAGAAGAACGATCGCTGGCGGCGAGCCACGCGACTTCGAACCAGGGATGGTTTTCGAGCAGTTGGATGTAGCGTTGGCCGACCATGCCGGTGGCGCCGAGGATGCCGATGGGGAGTTTGTTTTTCATAGCTTTCAACATTTTAGTTTACAGGAGGACAGGCTCGGAATGCGCGGGGCTGGTTGGGGTTCGAGGTTTCTCATTCTTGCGACAAAAACAAGAACGCCACAAGAGCCTGCCTTGAGCATGGCCGAAGGGAGGATGCACCCATAAGAAAGTGCAAGGCTCAGTTTTTCCGCTCGACCAGGTAGCGAGCGACGGCCTTCAATCCGTCGGCGCGGCTGCCGTAGGGCGCGAGGGCGGCGAAGGCTTCCTCGATCAGGCGGGCGGCGTCGCGCTGGCTCTGCTCGATGCCGTAAACGGCCGGCCAGGTGGCTTTTTCCGTGGCCATGTCCTTGCCCGCAGTCTTGCCCAGGTGCGCCGAGTCCACGGTCAAATCCAGCACATCATCGACAATTTGAAAGGCCAGTCCGGCCTTGGTTCCGAAGAGCGTCAGGCGNNCGGATCAGCGCGCCGGTCTTGGCGCGGTGAATGGCCTGAACCAACTGCGGGGTGGGCTTCTGGTGTTCGCTTTCGATGTCCAGCACCTGGCCGCCGATCATGCCCTCGACGGTGCCGACAGCGTTGGCGATCAGGGCAATAATCTGCACGGTAGCCGCGGGGGGCGCGTCGAGCGAGGAGAGCACCTCGAAGGCGCGGGTTTGCAGCGCGTCGCCGGCCAGGATGGCGATGGCCTCGCCGAAGGCCACGTGACAGGTGGGCTTGCCGCGGCGCAGGCCGTCGTTGTCCAAGGCGGGCAGGTCGTCGTGAATCAGCGAATAGGTGTGCAGCATCTCCAGCGCCGCGCCCAGCCTGGCGATTCCCTCGGGAAGCGCGCCCGCAATGGTGACGGCGGCCTGATAGGCCAGCACCGGCCGCAGGCGCTTGCCGCCCGCAAAGACGGAGTGGCGCATGGCGCCATGAATCGAGACAGGGACGGTCTCAACACTGGGAAGCAACTCCTCCAGCGCATGGTCGGTTAGCGCCGCGCCCTCTTGCAGAAGCGATTTCACATCGACGGTCATCGCTCTCATGATAACCGAGGCTGGCAGGATTTTCTGAGCTTTCGCTCCAGCAACCAGAGGGCTGTGAGCAGCAACACAGCCAGCGCGCTGAGCCAGCGGCCGGCGATCACGTCGGGAGTCGTGGTCCAGTCCACGGCCAGAATGATCGTCCCTGGCCAAACGGGCACAACGATCAGTCCATCGTCGCGATGGGGCAACGAGGCTACGGGGTAGCCGTTGATTGCAACTCGCCAGGCCGGATAGCTGCGCATACGCAGAATCAAAAAACTGGGAAGGCTGGGGAGTGCCGTGCGGTACTTGAGGGAAGACTGGATCAAAGGGCCTCTGTAGCGGATGGTGGTCACGAGGCGCTTGTGCTCCGGTTGATCGAGCTGCCAGCTCAGGGTTGCGGCGCAACTGCCTTGCCCGGCATTCCAGGCGGGGAGGGCTTCGTCAGCTTCGATGCCGTTGGGGATCACGCCCAGCACGGTGGCGGGGTCGGCAACCAGACAGGCGGCGGGCAGGCCGGTGGCGAGCAGGGTGTTGTCGGCGCTGGGTGGGGCATATTCGCTGGCGCCCGCGAAACCCGCTCCAGAGCGGTAGACGCTGACCATGGGGGCGACAGCGTCTTGGTCGTCGCAGGCCTGGTAGAAATCCTTCGCGACGAAGGCCGTGGCGGCCATGAAGAAGGCCGCGCAGAGGGCGGCGACGGCCACGCGCAGCCAGCGCCGCGCGGGCCAGACGGCGGCGGCGAAGAAGATCGCCATCGGCGCTTCCAGTACGACTAGCCAGCGCCAGGGAAATTGCAGGAATCGCAGCTTGGGCAGCAGATTCCATACGGGCAGCGAGAGGGGTAGCTGGAGAAACAGGACGGCCAGCGGAATCAGCGCCAGCGGAATCCACCAGCGGCGGACAGCCGGCAGCTTCCCGCGCCCCCAAGAGACCAGCAGGCCGATCAGCGCCACGGCGATCATAGAGGCGGCAAGAATGGAAACCTTCAGCAGCACCGTGTCGTGCTCTGCAAGAGCCGGATCGGCGTGGCGTGCGAAGAGCCAACTGTTCTCGATCCGCTCGCCGGGATCGTCAATGGCCTGGCGAATACTCACCCAGCGCTGCTCGAAGAGGGCGGGAAGCAGGTAGACCGCTGTCAGCCCCAGGCCCAGCAACGCGGCCTGAGCGGCGCGCAGCATCGGCGCCCAGGACCGGGCGAGCAAAGCGGCTGCCACGGCGATGGCAGCCAGCAGATAGCAGGCCATCACGCCCAGCGGAAGATTCGAGAGCCAGCAGCCGGCGACGGCTAACGCCAGCGGCGCAGCCGAGCCGTCCAGCGCGCGGTTCCAGATTGGACTAACCAAAATGCTCCGTGCCCCATCCTTTCCGCGTTCTGTGGGGAAAGGGTGGGAAACATTGCACTCCTCCAGCTTGGGTTCCCCGTGGACGGGGCTTCGCTTGGAGGGTGAAAGTGCAAACAGCAGTAGCAAAGGAATCCAGCAGCCTCCCGCCAGCTCGCCGAAGGCCGTCCGCTCATAGGCGGTGAAGAGCGCGTAGCCGGAAAACAGCGCCGCGCAGCCGGCCAGCGTAGCCGCGCCGTCGGTGAGCATTTGGCGGGCGAGGGCGCGCGTGGCCAGTCCCGTCGCGGCCAGGAGTAGAAATGTCAGCGCAATCGGCACCAGCGTCCAGGGCAGAATCAGGCCGAGCGCCGCGCCCAGCATCCAGGTCAGCGGCGGGTAAAAAACGAAGCGCGGCTCGCCGGCGCCGAAATTGGCGCTCCCAGCCCAATGCGGATAGAGAATCCCGTGCCGCCAACTGTTCAGGCAATCGAACCAGGAGACCAGATGGAAGTCGAAGTCGTGGCCGCAGGAGGGGCCGTGGATGAGCTGCGGCGCAGTGGCCACGGCAGCCGCCAGCAGAACAATAGCGGGGCCGGCGATGCGGCTCCAGCGGGATGGATTCCCTAGTCTCACAGGCAAAACCTGCGGCGCCCAGAGCGATTTGAAAAAAAACGGAAGAAGTCCATGCAAACCCTCTCTATCAATATCCCACCGAGGGGGATAGAGCCAGCAAAAAATCAGTCCCGCGAATTCCCGCGATGGACAGGGACACTCCAGATCCGAGCAGCATCGCCGCAGGTACAGAGAAGAATCCTGTAATCCAAGCAAAACGTTTCGATTTTCAACGGGTGCGCCGGCTGGCTGGGGTAGCGGATCGGCGTCTTCATTTCAGGCCGCATGCGCGTCGAATTAAGCCAAAATTCATCTCTTCATTAGGGTACGCGTCGCGGCAGGAACTATACTCATCTGCGGCAGGGCAAACGGCGAGCCGCCGGTTAAGAGCGGCGTTGAATGAATCTCTTTTCATGGAGAGCCCTGACAAGGAGCATGACCCCATGGCTGCGACCACTCTCATTCAGGACGTGGATTTGGACTTCAACAACGGAGTCTTCGATTCAGCCGCATTCGCCGCGGCGACTCTGGCGAACTGGCAGGCTTTGGCCTCCGTGATTGACCACACACTGCTGAAGCCCGACGCCACCCGCCCGCAGGTGGAGAAGATCTGCGAGGAGGCCGCGCGCTACCGTTTCGCCTGCGCGATGGTGAACCCGGTATGGGTTTCCACGGCCGTCAGCGCGCTGAACGGCTCCGGCATACCCGTGGGCGTGGTGATCGGATTTCCGCTGGGAGCGTCGCTGGTCTCCACGCTGAGCCAGGAGGCGGCGGCGCTGCTCCGCCTGGGAGCGCGCGAGCTGGACATGGTGATCCCCATTGGCCAGCTCAAGAGCGGCAACCACCTGGCCGTCGAGAACACCATCCGCACAGTGGCCGACCTCGCGCATCTCCACGGAGCGCTGCTCAAGGTGATTCTGGAGACGGCGCTGCTGAGCGTGGCGGAGAAGCTGCGCGCCTCGGAGATCGCCATCCAATCGGGCGCTGACTTCATCAAGACCTCGACCGGCTTTGCCTCCGCCGGCGCAACCGCGGCTGACGTGGCCTTGATGCGCGGCGTGGCCGGAGGGCGCTGCGGCGTGAAGGCCGCGGGCGGCATCCGCACCCTGGCCGACGTGAAGGCGATGCTCGAAGCCGGCGCCAATCGCATCGGAGCTTCGGCCTCGGTGGCGATAGTGCGGGAGTTGGGAGCGGAGTGAGTTCAGTGATTAGTGATCAGTGGACAGTGGTCAGTTCCACATCCGCTGCGGAGCTGTAGATCGTCAGCTTCACCTCCTGCGGCAAGCACTTGCTGAAAGACTGGAGCTCGGGCTGCAATTGGCTTGCGGTGGCGGCATCTGTCGCATAGAACTGGACCTCCGCCAGAGCGGAGGAGACGCGCTCCCGCGACAGGTCCATGCTGGCGACCTTGATCCAACTGGCGGGAATCTGGTCCTCGAACCACTCGTCGTAGATGATGACCAAATGAACGCCGCTGCCGGCTACAAAGGCCCGATACTCCTCGGCGCTGGCGTCGCTCGCTTTGAGGATGCGCGCCTTTTCTGAGGCCAGGCCGCCCAGATCAAGAACGAAGTTGGGGTTATGGTAGGAGACCAGGCCGAGATCGTTGACCGCCACCGGCGCGCGGTAGAAGTCGTTGACGAAGCGGTGCATCTGGAACTGCTGCTCGTAGATGTTATTGGCGGCCACCGGAACCCGCCAGGTGGAGAGAATATAGCGCGAGCAAAACACGGACAGAGCAACGGCGGTTGCGCAGAAATAGATGAGGCGTGTTTTCTTGTTGGAGAGCGTTGTGCGGATTTTATCGCGCATGAGGCAGATTCCCATCAGCGCCGTGCCAACCATGCAATAGTCTTCATACCGGTCCAGCCAGCCAAATTGACCGGCGACGGCGTGCGCGCCTATCAAGCAAACGAGAAGCAGCGCCATCAATCCCTGTGTGCTCCAGCGCCACGGCCGCGCCGGAAGCTCTCGAAGGCACCGTACAGCGGCGGCCACGCCAATCACCAGCATCAGGAAACCGACCGGATGCCAGACCATGCGCAACACATTTCCGCCGATTGATTGAAGAACGCCCATGCCTTCTCCGCTGATTCCATTGGCTGTGACGTCGGATTTGGCGAGTACGGAACTGGGCAAAGGCGGCAGCCCCAGGCTAACCAGAAATGCGGAAAAGCCGCCAATGAATAGAACGATGAGAGCAAGGGTTCCGAGCGCGGTACGCCAGCGTCCGCGCAGGGCAAGCACCACGAGCGCCGCAAGGCTCAGCGCCAATCCCTCAAAGCGCAACAAGGGAGCGAGAACGATGACCGCGGGCAGCCAGGCCGGCATTTTCCCCTTGTCTAGAAACAACGCCAGCCCGTAGATAGTGGCGGCAACCGCCATCATGTGCAGGTTGTGCTCCAGGCCGGTGAAGACCACGGCGATCAGATTCAGGTAGACTGCCAGCAGCAGCAGGGCGATCGCTTGCGCGACGATTCCAAAAGTGTCCTCCGCAAGGCGCAGATGGGCAAAGAGCCGCCAGATGATTACGAGCGTCGCAAAGAGCGCCAGCGTGTTGATGATCAGCGGAAGGAAGGGATGCAGCGGAGTGCCGGAGGCCGGCGCCAGCAGAAACGGATAGAGGATCGAAGAATCGGGCGCCGCAGGAACTCCGTCATTCATTCCGTAGTTGCCGTGGCGTATTTGGTCGCTGAACGCAAGGCCGATATAGGGATCGTCCATCGTATAGAGGAAGGTTCCGTTGTTCAGCCGCAGAATCGAGAGGACCAGGCCGAGCAGGATAGCCCCAATCACCGCCAAGGCAAGCGGGAATGCAAGCCTGGCGATCCGGCTGATGGGCGGTTTAACGGCGATGGGTTGAAGATCAACAGGAAGTTCAAGCATTGTATAAAACCAGCCTCAAGCTCACGATTACCATTCAGCGCTACTGCCGATTGGAGAAGTAATAATTCACGGAGCTTTTATAGCAAGAGTAGCACGATTTACGTTGCTTGTTCGCCGGTCGCCGAAGCTGTCCGTGCCCTTCTGCTCCTCCGTGCGCTATGATTTTCTTCTACGCCTATGCCAGATTGGTGTTTTGATCAGGGTGGCGATTGTGCGGGAGTTGGGGCGGAATCGTTTCCGGAATTAAGTTGCACCGGAGGAATCCTTTTACTCCTACGGTATACATGGAATCACTCCACGCGCCAAGAGGAACGAACGGTGAAATCCATCGATGTCGAAGTATTGCTGCCCGTTCATAACGAGGGCGAGAGCATTGAAGCAACCATCCGCGGGATATATGGCGTGCTCTCCACGGTAGTCAACCCTGGCTTTATCGTCTGCGAAGACGGAAGCAGGGACGATACCAAACAGGTTCTTCAGCGGCTCGCCGGCGAGTTGCCGATGCGTCTAAATCTGAGCGACGCGCGCAAAGGCTACTCCAAGGCCGTTCGCGAGGGGATGTCCATGCTGGAGGCCGGCTATCTGCTCTGCATCGACTCCGACGGCCAGTGCGACCCGAGGGATTTTACGAGATTCTGGCAGGCGCGCGGAAGCGCTGACATCGTGATCGGCTGGCGCGTCCATAGGGCCGATACACTGCTGCGCCGAACCTTTTCAGGATTCTTTTATCTGCTCTATCAGGCCGTCTTCCGGACGCCCGTGCATGATCCCAGCTGTCCCTATGTGTTGTTTCCCAAGGCTGTCGCCCAGAGGCTGACAGGGGAACTGGGAGATATGAAGGAAGGCTTTTGGTGGGAGTTCGTGGCCCGTGCGCATCGCCGCGGATTTACCTTCCGAGAGCTGCCCGTGAACCATCAACTGCGCGCGGCGGGCGTCACGCAGGTGTACAAGTGGAGCAAGATGCCATCAATCTTTCTTCGCCACGTTGCAGCTTTGCTGAAGATTTGGCGAGATACGCGGCCAGCATCATGAACTCCTCCCCCGCCAAGACACCCTTTCTTATTTCCACTTCGCTGGTCGCCCTTGGCATCCGAAGCGAGCGATCGATTGCCCGCCATGAGCGCTGGTATATTCTGTTCGCCCTTGCGGTGTTTGCCTTCTTCGCTGTGTATCATGCGCTCACCGTCCCGCTCTGGTTCGACGAGTTTTTCACACTCTTCATCTCCCGGCTCCCTTCGCTGCCAGAGATGCTGCGGGCTATGCCCGCCGATGGCCAACCGCCCTTGCAGTATCTGCTGACTCACCTCTTTCTACGGGTGCTGGGCGAATCGGAATTGTCCCTGCGCTTGCCTGAGTTGTTGGCCTACATGGCTGTCGGCCTATTGACCTACAGAATCGTACGCCGCCACGGCACGGCCGTTCAGGCGCTGTTTGCGCTGGGGCTGCTGCTGGGCTCCATCGTAGGCATAGAGCAGGCATATACGGCAAGGCCGTATGGGTTGCTGATTGCCTTCACGGCCCTGGTCTTTGCCTGCTGGCAAGCTGCGGCGCTCAGACAGCATCATCGGTTGTTGCCTCTGTGCGGTGTTTCGCTGGGCATGGCAGGCGCCATCCTGAGTCACCATTTCGGAGTCGTCTATATCGGAGTGCTCCTGGCCACTGGGGAAACCGCTCGACTCATCCAGCGGCGCCGGCTGGACGGTTGGATGGTTGCGGCCATCGCAGCGGGGCTTTCTCCGCTGGTGATTACGCTGCCGTTGGCGCACCAGTCCCATGTGATTCTCGGCGAAGCCGTCCTGCATGCCGCGAACTACGGGGGCAGACCGAAGCTGATGAACTTCCTGATATACCTGTTGATGGCTGCGTTGCCTTTGCTTTGCCTAGTCGCCATCCTGGCATTTCTGCCCTGGCCCAGGCGCACTTCTGCCGGCCGCTCAAGCGTCCCGCCCCCAGTCCCTGCCCACGAGTGGACTGCGGTTGCGGCGCTGAGTTTGCTGTTGCCGATTCAAATGTTGCTGGCGGCGCTTGAAACTGGAGTTCTCGCAGCCAGGTACACCATTGGTACATCCCTGGGGCTGGCTCTGCTCTGCGCATGGGGATTGCCGCGCCTTGCGCGCCTGCGCGTCATCGCCCAACCTCTTCTTGCCCTGAGCACGCTCTGCTTTCTGCTGCTCGTCGCGGCGACCCTGTTGCTCGAGAATATGCACCAACCCATATGGAATGCTCAGCCGGGCGCCGAAGCCGTTTCTCCCCTCCTGCTCAATGCACCGCCCGAATTGCCTATCGTAGTCGCCAATCTACGCGACTACCCTGCCGAATGGTGGTACTCTCCGCCATCAATCAAACAGCGGATCAAATATCTCTCTGACGTACCCTATGCCGTGAAACAGGCGGACTTCCTCGGTGAGTTATCCCTGATCCTGGACCAGGCATACATCCCGCTGCGCACTTCGGACTATGCAGCCTTTATTGCGAACCATCCACACTTCTTACTCTTATGCACCGGAAACTCGCTCGCCAATTGGGTGCCGCGGCGACTCGCAGGCTCTGGCTGGCGCCTCACCCCGATAGCCAGTTCCGGCGCGAACGTGCTGTATCGGGTCGACCGGCCCTAGTACAGACCGTCGATGCGCTATGATTTTCTTCTACGCCTATGCCAGAGACTTCTCCATCGCCGCGCGCGGAACCCGAGTTGGAGGGCGACTACCGCCCGGCCGACCCGGCGACCCCTGGGGCGCATCTTGACCCGGCGAATATTCGCGTGGAAGCGGCCGATGTGGCCTATTTGATGCGTCTTACCGACGCGCTGAACACCACGCTGGATTTGGAAACCCTGCTGCGGCGCACCTCGGAGCTGGTGGCGGCCGTCATTCCTTACCGCATCTTCGCCATTCTGCTGGTTAACGACCGCACCCACGAAATGCGGGTGAGGTTCCAGATCGGCCACATCACGCAGATTGAGCGGCTGCACATCCCCATGGGCAAGGGCGTAGTTGGCCAGGTGGCGCTCACCCGCCAACCGGTGCTGCTGAACGACGTGAGCGCCTCGGAGATGTACGTCGAGGTGAATCCCGAAGTGCGCTCCGAGCTGGCGGTGCCGCTGATTGCCAAGAACCGTCTGATCGGTGTGATGGACATCGAGAGCGAGCAGGCCGATTACTTCCGCCCCGAACACCTGCGCCTGCTCACGCTGACCGCCTCGCGCATCGCCCAGGCCATTGAGAATGCGCGCCTCTATGCGCGCGTCTCCCGCCAGGCGCAGACGCTGACGGTGCTCAACGAGATTGCCGCGGAGCTGACCTCGATTCTGGATCTGGACCCGCTGCTGGAGCGGATTGGGCAACTGCTGCGCCGTCTGATCGACTACCAGATGTTCTCCATCATGCTGCTGGACGAGAAGGGCGAGACGCTGATCACGCGCTACGTTTGGCGCTTCGGCTCGGCGCAAACTCCGCTGCGCAGCCTGCCCATCACCAGCGGGCTGGTGGGCGCGGCGGTGCGCGAGTGGCGGCTGGTGAATGTGCCCGATGTGCGCAACGACGCGCGCTACGTGGCGATGAATCCGGAAACCCGCTCCGAGCTAGTTGTGCCGCTCTTCCACAAGGGGCGCATCATCGGCGTACTCGACCTGGAACATACCCGCGCGGACTTCTTCAACAAGGAGCACGAGCGCGTGTTGACCACGCTGGCCGCGCAGGTGGCCATCGCCATCGAGAATGCGCAGCTTTACCAGGCGGTGCGCACGCAGGAGGCGCAACTGGAGCGCGACATCTCGATGGCCCGCGAAGTCCAACTGCGCCTCTTGCCGTCCGTGGCGCCGACCTGGACCAATGCCGACATGGCGGTGCGTTTTTTGCCCGCGCGCACCATCGGCGGCGACCTGTACGACTTTGTGGAGTATGGGCCGGGCCGGATGGCCATCGTGCTGGGCGACGTAAGCGGCAAGGCGGCGCCGGCGGCGCTGTTTGCGGCGCTGGTCAGCGGCATCATGCGCTCGGCGGCGCAGCAGCGGCTGGAGCCGGCGCGGATGCTCGCCACTCTGAACGACACGATCCAGGAGCGCAAGCTGGAATCGCAGTACGTGACCATGCTCTTTGCCTTGTGGAACGACGATAGCCGCACCCTGCAGGTGGCCAACTCGGGCGCCGTGCAGCCCATCCTCTGCCGCCATGGACAGTCGTCCACGGTGCGCGCCGAGGGCTTTCCGCTGGGACTCTTCCCAAACGCGAGCTACGATGAGCTCAATGTGGCTACCGAGCCGGGGGACGCAATCGTCTTTTTCTCGGATGGAATTCTGGATGCGGAGAATGAGCAGCGCGAGATGTACGGCCCGGAGAGGCTGGCGGAGCTGTTGTGCAGCCGCGGCGAGCAGTCCGCTCAGGAGATCGCCGACGCCATCCTGAACGACGTCAGCCGCTTCCAGGGCGAGCAGGAGCGCTTCGACGATGAGACGGTCATTGTGCTGCGAGTGCGGTAAAAAGAGAGATCAGGGATCAATGGTGAGCTGGGAGTTCCGCTGGATGCGCTTGCCCTGAGCTTGCCGAATGGGCGGAGTCCTCAGGCTGTGGTCAACTGGCTGAATATGTCTGGGAGATTGACGTACAAAGGTGTTCCTCTGACTTCCAGGCGCGAGGCTTCGATCCATTCCGCGCCGCAACACATACGCCCTGAGCGCGTCTTTGGATCGATGATCCATACCGTTTCCACTCCCATCGCGCGGTAATCCTGTGCGCGCTCTTGTGTGTCGGAGTAGCTGTCGTCGGGCGAGAGAATTTCGACAACCAGCAGCGGCGGTTCGAAGATCACATCCGGCTGGGAACCAAGTGTAAGCAACGCTACATCGGGAATCCGGACGCGAGTCGGAGAGACCTGGACACGCTGTTCTGTAACAACCTGGACTCCCCACACCTGCTCATGGTTTCCAAACCAGCGAGCCAGCAATGCCTGTATCCGCGCGTGCTCGTACTTGCCCACGTTGCGCTCCCTGATTTCTCCATCCACGTACTCACGGTCGGGCCGATAGTTCATGCCGAGGTATTCATTGAGCGGAATTTGAGAAATCGTAGCCATAATAAGAAATCGTAGCATGATTCTGATCGGCGCAGTTGGCTTAGTTGGCGGCCAGTTCCGCCAGAATCTCGGCGACGGCTACTTCAGCGGCCCTGGCGATCACCTCAGAGAGTTCCATCGAGATCGGCTGTTGCGGATCGATGGTGATGGCGTAGAGAATCACATCGGGCGAGCCGCCTTGAATGTAGAAGACGTCCAGTAAATCTTTCACGCCGATGTCGTGGGCGGTGAGCGTGGGCGGGTAATCGCGCGAGAAGCGCGGCGTGGTGCGGGTGACCGTGCCGATGGGATTGCCGTCAGCGGCGGCGTCGATGAGGATAATGCGGGCGGCCTCTTGCAAGGGCTCGAGCAGAGTGAAGCCGCCCGTGCCGCCGTCCAGGCACTCCACGCTGGCTGGCAGCGTATGCTTCTCCACGGCGCGCACCACATGAACGCCGACGCCCTCATCGCCCATCAGGACGTTGCCCAGGCCCAGCACCAATGTCTTGCCGCTATTTGCCACTCTTCTCCCGCTCAAACTTCCATCCACCGATAATCGAGGATACCGTGCCGCGCCCCTCGATGTAATCGTGATAGAAGGCAAGATAGACGTGAACGATGACAAAGGTGACAAAGAACCACAGGAAAGTGTGGTGCCAGAAGCGCACGCCGGAATCACCACCCATCAGCGGCACTATCCAGGTGAACATGCGCGGCAGCCATGAGTTGCTCATGCTGGAGTAGAGTGCGAAGCCGGTGATCGTCTGAAAAGCAAATGCAAGGAAGGTGCCGAAGTAGATGAAACCGGCGAGCGCATTGTGGCCGGTGGAGATCGGCCCGTGCATCTTGGTCTCGAAGACGTCGGCTTTGATCACGTCCACAATCTCCTGCCGCTGCGCTTTCTTCAGCGGGAAGAAAGCGTTCCAGTGAGAGTATTTGTTGCCGACGAAGCCCCAGTAGAGGCGCGCCAGGAAATTGAAGACGTAAATGAACGCGGCCAGAAAGTGTATGAAGCGCACCCAGCCGAACCAGTATTGCTGATAGGCCTCCGCCGCGTAAAAGGCGCGAATGGGCGCGCCGATCAGGTAGCCGGTGACGCACAGCGCCACCAGCGTGATGGCGTTGATCCAGTGGTAAGCGCGCACCGGCAGTTCCCACACATAGATGCGCCGATATTCGACTGGCTGCACATCCCGCGACCCGCTGCCTGCAACAATGTTCGGTGTACTCATGGGCATCACTCGAAGGAAACCTGGGCTATGTGCCGCCCCTGCGGATCGTACAAATGTACGGCGCAGGCCAGGCACGGGTCAAAGGAATGGATGGTGCGCAGAATCTCGACCGGCTCGTCGATCTTGGCCACCGGCGTGCCGATCAGTGCTTGCTCAAACGATGAGCGCTGTCCCTTGGCGTCGCGCGGAGAGCCGTTCCATGTCGTCGGCACCACCAGTTGATAGTTCTCGATGGCGCCATTGTGAATCTTGATCCAGTGGGCCAGCGCGCCGCGCGGAGCCTCGGTGAGGCCAACGCCCTCGGCGTCCTTGGGCCAGCTCTTCGGCTCCCAGAACTCGCCGTTGAAGGTGGAAACCTCGTTGATCTTCACCTGCACCATCAACAGATCGTAGTACTCCTTAAGCCACTTCATCGCCAGCGCCGCATCCAGGCCGCGCGCCGCGGTGCGGCCCAGCGTGGAGAAGAGCGCGGGCACTCCAACGCCCAGCTTGCCCAGCGTGTCCTTCACCAGATCCTGCACGTCGGTGCGCCCGGAGGCAAAGGCCACCAGCAGGCGCGCCAGCGGACCCACCTCCATTGGCTGCTCCTTCCAGCGTGGAGTCTTCAGGAACGAATACTTGTCGAAGCCGGCCAGCGTTTCAAAAGGCGGCTTGGGTCCGGTGTATTTGATCTGCGTCTCGCCAGCCCAGGGATGAAGGCCTTCGCTGTCTCCCTTGTCGTAGGTGTACCAGGAGTGCGCGATGTACTCCTGGATCTCCTGCGAATCGGTCGCGTTGACCGGATGCACCACGCTGAGGTCGCGATTGAGAATCACGCCGCGCGGATACTTGAACGAATCCGGCTGGTTGTAACCCTTGGTGGGGAACTCGCCGTAGCTGAGGTAGTTGCTCAATCCGCCGCCATAGCCGGCCCAGTCCTTATAGAAGCCGGCGACGGCTAAAAGGTCAGGAATGTATACTTCGCTGACAAATTCATCCGCCTGATCGATCAGCCTCTTGACCAGGTTGAGCCGCTCGCTGTTGATCGCCGCCACTTCATTCATGTTGATGGAGCAGGGAACGCCTCCGACGAGATAATTCGGATGCGGATTCTTGCCGCCGAAGACGGTGTGAATCTTGCAGATTTCCTTCTGCCAACTGAGCGCGTCGAGATAGTGCGCCACGGCGATGAGATTGACTTCCGGCGGCAGCTTGTAGGCCGGATGGCCCCAGTAGCCGTTGGCGAAGATGCCCAGGCCGCTGGCTGCGAAAGCCTTGATCTTGTCCTGCACTTCGGCGAAATAGGTGGGCGTGTTCTTGTCCCACTTGGAGAAAGTCGCCGCAATCTCCGCCGCCTTCTTGGGATCGGCCTTGAGCGCGTTGACGATGTCCACCCAGTCCAGTGCGTGCAGGTGATAGAAGTGGATCACGTGATCCTGCACGTACTGCGTGGTCATCATGATGCTGCGGATGATCTCGGCGGTCGGCGGAATGGTGATGCCCAGGGCGTTTTCCACGGCGCGCACGCTGGCCAGCGCGTGAACCGTGGTGCAGACGCCGCAGACGCGCTCGGTGATGGCCCAGGCGTCGCGCGGGTCGCGGCCCATGAGAATCTTCTCCAGGCCGCGCACCATCGTGCCTGCGCTGAATGCGTCGGTGATGACGCCATTTTCCACCACTGCCTCGATGCGCAGGTGGCCTTCAATGCGAGTGACCGGATCGACGACAATGCGTGTCATAGGCTCTTACGACTCCTTGAGGTCTTCCGCGTGAACTTCCGCGATGACCTGGTGCTTGCGAATATTGGTGACTACGGC